>CALAOR010000081.1 GCA_937889595.1 uncultured bacterium | reverse complement strand
CAATGTTTCCAAAGGCAAGGAGTTCTTTGCTCATAAAAACCGTGGTTTTGTTCGGAGGAAGTGCCGGATTGTGTGACAACCCTCGAAAGTATCGAAGTAACATTAGGCTAATATATTCGCCTCGTTTTACGGGGGTGGCGAGGCTCAAACTTATAACATTTGAAGACGTTTATAAAGCCTGCGTCAGAGAGGCAGCATCCGCTTCCGCAAAAGCTGAATAGTACAAGCGGTTTACAGATGAAAAAAGGCTGCCCTTATCAAATAGGAGTTTTGCGTCTTTAAGTGTTTCTTTTGATTTATTAATCCTGTACTTGACCAATTCCTTCATTATATTTTGACTGCCTCTTTTTTTACTTCCGCATAAAAGGGGCTTCCAACCGATTTCAGCCTGTCCCATCCGCGCACAGAGCACACTATGACTCCGAATACGCAATTATATTTCAAACCTATTACATATGCCATATCAAGTATTTTTTCTTCATTAATTCCGGTCAAATCTTCATCCGTTATGATAAGAATATCAATGTCGGATTCCGAGGTATGCTGATTCCTTGCGACAGATCCATATAGGTAGACACCTTCAATCCCGGAAAATTTGCTATTTAGCTCTCCTTTAAACTCTGTTAACACTTTTTTTATATCTTTTATGGTCATATTCTAAATTCTCCTGTAATGCTTATGCGAATTATAACGCGTATTATTTCCTAAGTCCATTTCATATTTGACAAGCAGACAGTTTTATCATCAATACAGCAAACTCCCAAATCTCCAACCGCTGGTTGGAGTTGTCCCGCGCTTTGACGTGTATATCTCAGCCACACGCCTCGGATCAGGGTCGTATGTGTACCTCGACCCGATCCCGTTTCCGTACTGTATGCATCGCCACGAGCTTGTCGAATGATCAAGCCTCTGACCGGACTGCCTGTTCAATAATTTTTTAAATTCCATTTTCAAACTCGTTCCTCATTTCCCGCTTTCATATATATTTTTCATAGAAACTTGGTGATTTTTCTGTGGTTAATCAATTTTTTCGTAACTTAATTCAAATCCCGCATTTTTAACTATTTTCGATAAACGCTTATAAAAGTTAGCGATATTTCCTGTTAAATCGTATGTTCCTGCAATATATATTTCAATTTTAAGGCCTTTTGCCTTTTCAAATTTTTTATATATTTCTCCACTTTGTATAAAAGTTAAATATGTATCAACTTTTTTTTGCAACAATTCAATATGCTCCGTCTCATTACTATAACCTGCATTCGGCGAATCGGAAATTGTTAAAACAACTTTTCCTCCCCTTTTTTTAAAGGAAAGATAATCTATAACTTCGCTATCATTTATTGTCATGCTTATCCTCCAAGCTAAGAATTATTTTTCAAGATCCACCGGCCTGTACACATTTACATTTCCAGGTTGAATTATTGTGCCGCCTGGAAAACCAGGTTTGCCCTTGCCAACAAGTAGTCCGAGGTCAGACCTTGCTTACAGCGTTGATAATATATTTAGAACTTATTACATCTCATCCGCTGCCCACCAGTTCCTCACCTTTTGTTATCAGCAAATATTTCATACGCCTTTAAAAGAACAAAAAACATGCTGTCATCCCCCGCCGTTTTGCGACAATCAGGCCACCATCACCACCCAGTTCTTCTACCCCCCGAGACAATATGCGAAAATAAAGGCTTAAAAATTCTATATGCTATATCCAAGGGCTGACCCCGAACCTACTTTAGAGATTCTCAATTTTTAATAATTTATCATATTTATTCGAATCCTCAAGCGCTCCTTTATTATCTCCCAATTCTTTTTTAATAAGCCCGCGGTTGTAGTAAGCATTTGCATGTGTGGGGTCGAATATTATTGCTTTTGTATAGTCCTCAATTGCTCCATTTTTATCTTCCAATTTGTTTTTTACAATACCACGATTGTAATACGCCTTTGTATACTTTGGATCTAATTTAATTGCTTTCGTGTAATCCTCAAGCGCTCCTTTATTATCTCCCAGATCATCTTTAGTAATCCCTCGATTGTTATATGCCATTGCAAACTTCGGGCAGATATTTATAGCCCTGTTAAAATCCTTAATCGCTTCTTTTCCATCTCCTAATTTACCTTTAACTTGACCTCGATTGGTATATGCCTCCGCATACTTCGGCTCAATTTTTATAGCGTTGGTATAATCTTGAATTGCTCCTTTATAATCTCCCAATGTATCTTTAACATACCCGCGATTGGTATATGCCGCCGAATATTTGGGTTTAAGTTCTATGGCCTTGGTATAATCTTGAATTGCTCCTTTATAATCTCCCAATGTATCTTTAGCATTCCCGCGGTTGTAATAAGCCCCCGCATACTTCGGCTCAATTTTTATAGCTTTGGTATAATCTTGAATTGCTCCTTTATTATCCCCCATTTTACCTTTAGCATTTCCACGATTGTTATAAGCCGCCTCATCTTTCGGATTAATAGCTATGGCTTTGTCATAATCTTTAACCGCTTCATTATATTTTCCTAATGTAACTTTCGTTAACCCGCGGTTATTATAAGACTCCGTATACTTGGGGTAAATTTCTATTGCTTTGGTATAATCTTCAATCGCTTCGTTATAGTCTCCCAGAGTATCTTTAACACAGCCACGATTGTAATAAAACTGGTCAATCTTGGAGTCCGTTTCTATTGCTTTATTGTAATCCTCAAGCGCTCCTTTATAATCTCCAAGGTTATCTTTAGCAATCCCTCGATTGTTGTAAACTCTCGCATATTTAGAATCAATTTTCGCAGTTCTACGGTTATTATGAATCAACTCATAATCTAAGGCAAATTTCAAAGCCTTATTAAAATCCCGAATTGCTCCTTTATAATCCCCTAATTTATTCTTAACATGACCGCGGTTGTTAAAAGTTGGTGCATGTTTTGGGTCAAATTTTAGGGCCTTATTATAATTTTGGATTGCTCCTTTATAATCCCCTAGTTCTTTTTTAGCAAGTCCGCGTTTATTATAGGCCGCAGCGTCTTTATTGCTAATTACTTTTACTTTCAAATTGTTCTTTCTCATTTTTCCCCTTTCATTTCTTGTCATGCCCCGGCCAAACGCTTCAAAAATATCACCGGAGTTACATTATACAACTATTATTATAGGACGTCCATCGAAGCGTATTACCTTTCATCGCAATCTAGAATGAATATTGTCATCCATAGTTAGCGGAAATCCTTGTGTCTTATCATGCATCCTTCGTACTGATTGAATGGGTTGATTGAAGGTGATTGAAGGGGTCGCACCTTGAGTTGAGATTTGATAATTATTAACTTAATCCTCCACTATTTCATACGTCCGCTGTGCCCATCAGCAATGTTTCCAAAGGCAAGGAGTTCTTTGCTCATAAAAACCGTGGTTTTGTTCGGAGGAAGTTCCGGATCGCGTGACAACCCTCGAATCTTCTTCGTTCTCAGGTATTTCATTTTTGATACAATAGACCTGCCGGGTCTTTTTCCGGCGATTTTAAAACCCGCCTGAGGGCCATACAAGGTCATAACTGACACTGCGGCCTTTGCCTGTCAGCTGCCGCAATACTTTTTTAACCGTCATATCTGAAATCTCGCGGAACGCTGTGGCGCGACTCACCTTATTCATGCCGGCATACTTGCGTGTAGTGAGGCCTCCTTCAAAATTTCCGGGACCGGCGTCCAGCATCCGGTTTATGGTCTTTTTCTGGCGCTCATTAAGCATGTCCTGTCCGTGTTCCTGCCAGAAGTTGGCCTTTACCAGGACCCTTTCAAGCAGTTTTTCAGACCTTTTCACTGCGCGTTCATAACATTCCAGGAACCAGACAAGCCATGCTGTTACGTCCATGCCGCTGTTTTTGGAGCATTTTTCCAGGATACCGTAATAGCCCCTGCGTTCTTCCATTATCTGGGATGAAAGGCTGTAATAGCGGACATCAAGTTTTTCATCCTGCGCCAGCGCCATATCCGTCAGGGTGCGGGCAATACGTCCGTTGCCGTCCTCAAACGGATGTATAATAACGAAACGGAAATGCGCGAGGCCCGCGCGCAAAATGCCGTCTGTGTTTTTCCGGCTTTCCTGCCACCATTTCAGAAAAGACTTCATTTCATGGAGCACGGCTTTTCCGGGCGGCGCTTCGAAGTGAATTTTTTCCCTGCCCATCGGCCCGGAAACAACCCTAATCGGCTTTTTTCCGCGCCATTGTCCGGCACGTATCCTGTGAAGCCCTGAATAACCCGTTGGAAAAAGCGACGCATGCCATGCTTTCAGCCTTGATGCGGAAAGCGGTTTATCCCGTTTTTGCACAGCGTCCAGGATCACTTCCACCAGAGAGTCAACAGAACGTGTTGCCGGGATCAGCCCCGCCGTCTTCAATCCCAGGTGCCTGGCAACAGAAGAACGCACCATTTGGGGATTCAGGGTCTCCCCCTCTATCGCGGCGGTCTTGACCGCCTCTTCAGCCAGAATATCCGCCTGCGCAGCTTTTCCGGGCTCAAATCCCAGGCGTTTTACGCCGCCTAAAAGCCTGCCCTGCATAAGGCGCGCCTTTCCCAATATAGGCAGCAATGCTGAGCTGTCCCATGTCAATTCCGGCCATGAACTGTTCTGCCATATATATTCCGCCATTTTGCCGCCTTTTTAGCTGAAGCGGTTAGCCGTGCTAATCGCTTCATAATTTGATACAATTATAACATTCAATCACGTCAAAAACAAGCATGTTTTTAAGTCAAAACGGGGGGGGCTCCTTACGCAGTCTGAAAAAGAAGTCAGGTCTTAACCTATTACCTGACCCCTTTTTCTTGATTTATGCTTTGATAAACGTTTCGTTTTAGGCTCATGTTGACAATCTATACGAAACCGTATAGATTGTCAAGTGTAATAAATTTTTATTAATTATGTCAAGGAGAGGTTTTAAATCTTCTTTTCCTTCCATCCTCCGCGTTTGTACATTATCCATCCAGCTATGCCCTGGAACAGGAACACCGACGCGATGCCCCAGAAAATACCCCTGGGCCCCACTGACGAGAGCCTGACCAGCAGCAGGGCCGTCGGGATTTGGAAGCCGAAGAAGGCTATCGCGTTAATGACCATGGGCGTGTTTGTGGCTCCGGCGCCGTTAAATGCCGCGCCAGACATCAGGCCCACTCCGAGCGCCAGGTAGAACGGGGATACTGTCTGCAGATACTGGGTGCCATATCTTATGACTTCCTGATTTGACGTGAATATTGACATAACCCATCCCGGGAAATTAAAAAATACCAGAAAACAGGTTAAAGTAAAGATAGTACATAATTTCAGGGCCGTAATTATCGTATCCTCCGCCCTTTTTACCTGGCCCGCGCCCAGATTATGGCCGACCATGACCGTGGCTGAACCGCTTATGGCCCAACCCAGCATCATCACAAAACCGTCCAGCCTGGAGCCTATGCCCAGCACGGCGAGCAGATTGTCTCCGTATGGCGCGGCGATCCTTAACATGACAAGGCCGGCTATATTTGACAGCAGGCCCTGCGCCCACGCGGGCATGGATATTTTTATATATTCAAGGAGAAAGGAAAGGTCAAGTTTTATATTTTTCAATTCTATCTTCAGTATGCCTTTTGTATTTGTCAGTATGTATATCATAATGAAGGTGGTGACTATATATGACATGAGCCTGGCCATGGGCGCGCCCTGGATGCCCATATGCGGGAACCCGAGCCATCCGTAAATAAAAAGCGGTTCAAAGACCGTGTTCAAGCCGATGGAAACGAACAGCAGGTAGAAATGCCTGCGTATGTAGCCTGTCGCGCGCAGTATGCCGAAAAATATGAACAGTCCGCTGTCATTTAATATGGATATAAGGCAGGTCAGGAAGATGCTTTTTGCCAGTACGAATGTTTCGCCTTTTGCCCCGAAAAAATGCAGTATCTGGTCCCTGAATATATAGTGCAGGATAACGTAAATGAGCGTAAACAGGTACGCGGTGAACATGGTGTTTACAACGGTCTTTTTCAGCAGCCCGAAATCTTTCCTTCCGCAGTAGCGTGAGGCCATGGCTATCGCGCCTGTCGTTAAGCCGCCTGTCATGGACCAGAATGTGGCTATTATGAACCCTATTATGGATATGGCCGACTGCGCCTGCACGCCGATCTTGCCCAGCAGGAACATGTCAAATATGGAAAAAAAATTCTGCATGAGGTTCACTATCAAAAGGGGCACGGCAAGATAGATCAGGTGTTTAGTCAGGTCCCCCTTTTCAAACTCCCTTGGTGTTTCAGCCATTAAATCTCCTTATTGATCCAGCTGCCCTGGTTGTATAAAATTATATATATGGCCGTGTAAACCGCCATGGAAATTGCCACAGCCATAAAAACCCCGTTTTTGCCCATGGCCGGTATCGCAGGCAGCAGCAGGGCCAGCGGTATCCTTATCAAAATCAATGAGATGAAAGTAACAACCGTGGGCGTGCCTGTCGAACCCGCCCCGTTAAACGCGCTTTGTATGTTAAGGCCGACCCCGAAAAATGGCAGGACCAGTCCCATCAGCCGCAAATAATATATGCCGTACTGTAATACAACGGGGTCATTGCTGAATAGTTGCAGGATCGGTTTTGCGAACACAATGAAACAGATCGATACTGGCACCGAAATATATCCGAACACCTTTATGGTTTCCAGGACCGTCTGTTTTGCCCTTTCCTTTATCTTCATGCCGAGGTTCTGGCCCAATATCAGCCCGCCCGAATTGCCTATGGGCCATCCGAACATAAAGAGGTAGTACGCGAGCTTGCCCACAATGCCGTAAGCCGCTATCATGGGATTGCCGAAAACCGATACTATTTTCAGCAGGGCGATGGTCCCTATGTCCCCGGTGAACCCCTGACCTATGCTTTTTATGGCCAGAACCGCGTACTTTGACATGATCTTAAGGTCTATCCTTATGTCCGCCGGACTTATTTTAAAAAAATGGATGCCGCGGGTAAATATGATTATGTAATAAATTGCCGCGGCCGTGTTCATGACAAGGCCCGATAAGGCAGCGCCTTTGACGCCCAGGTGCATAACCACTATGAAAACAGGGTTTAAGACTATATTAAAGAACATCATGACCATTATGACTTTCAGCGGCGTAACCGAATCCCCGGCGCTCCTTAGTGCGGCCATGCCTATGGTATAAATGGAAAAAGGGAGGAATGACAAGAGGAATATTTTGATGTAACCCTCGGACATGGCCAGCACGGCCCCCTGCGCTCCGAAAAAAGCCAGTATGGGACCGAGAAAAATATATATTACAAAAGAAAATATCCCGAAAACAAACGCCGCGAATATGAACATCTGGACCAGCACCCGGTTTATTTCATCATGCTTTTTCGCGCCCGCGTGCCTTGATATGATCGCTATGGCGCCGTTAATTAGCCCTCCGTGCACGGAAAGATTAAGCGCATATATGCTGGACATGACTATGGAGATGGCGGCAAGCGCTTCAAGCCCTATCCTGCCCAGGAGATAAAGTTCAAATATTGATGCCGAGTTCTGTACCAGGTTTGCCAGCACCATTGGCCAGGACAGGTATATGATGTGTGACTGGATATTGCCTTTGTGAAACTCCCTCATAATTTAACCTTTCATATTTTGTCCGTTATTTTAGAAGTATGACCCCGGCCACCACGCACAGGACGCCCATTATCCTTGTGAGGGTTACCGTTTCACCCAGTATAAGGATGCCAAGCACAAAAGATATCAGGGGATAGCTGCCCGCGATAGGGACGACCTTTGATACATCCCCCAACTTCAGGCTGGAATAAAAAAATGACTGCCCCACCACGGCAGAAAGCGCGCCGCCCGCGAACATGAGAATTATAGCCGAGATGCTTCCGGTTTTTGTCAGCTCCGGGTTCCGGGCTATTATTGTCCATAAAATAACGCCAGCGGTAACAGAGCCGAAATTCCTTACAACCACGGCCATGAGCGGATTCATGCCTTTGCTTAAGGCGATCTTTTCCACAATAGGAACAACACCCCAGATACAGGCGGTAATGGCAGCCAGCCAAAAAGCTTTCATAAAAACCTCCGGATTTGTAATTACTAATTACTAATGACTAATGACTAATTACAAATTAAATCGTTATTATTTCAAGCTTTAATTAGTCATTAGTAATTTGTAATTAGTAATTATTTCTTGATCTTAGCTATTGTAATTGATTTCTGCCCCTGATACTTGCCTTTTTTGTCCGCGTATGAAGTTTTGCAGACCTGCTCAGCCTTTAAAAATATCACCTGCGCTATGCCTTCATTGGCATATAGTTTTGCCGGTCTTGTTGTCAGGTTCGCGATGGATATGGTGACATATCCCTCCCACTCCGGCTCAAAAGGCGTCACATTTACTATAACACCGCTTCTTGCGTATGTGGATTTACCGAATGTTATTGTCAGTATATCGCGGGGTATCTTAAAATACTCGATCGAGCGCGCCAGGACATACGAGTTCGGCGGTATTATGCAGACTGCGCCCTTGAATTCCGTAAAATGCGAGTCATTAAAATCCTTGGGGTCGGCAAACTGTACTGACTCAGGCTTGAATATCTTAAACTCATCGGCTATCCTCATATCATACCCGTACGAACCAACCCCGAAAGATATGACGCCTTTGCCCACCTGGCTCGACTCAAAAGGCGCTATCATGCCCTTTTTGGCCTGTTTAATGATCCACCCGTCGCTCATGACTCCCATATTTTCACCTCAAATTAAGTTTTTTACTTTGCGTCCATTCTAATACATTATGATTGTTTTGCAATTAAAAAATTAAACATTAAAAAATTAAACAACGAACCCTGTAGAGCGGCTGCTTGCTGCCGCTCACCGCAGGATCTACGCATTTGGTGTATATTGCAAACCGCGATTTTAAAGGCCTGCGGTGAGAGGGAGCAAGCACCCTCTCTACAAATTCAAAAAATTAAAAAACTGCGCACTTGGTGTATATTGCAAACCGCGATTTTAAAGGCCTGCGGTGAGAGGGAGCAAGCACCCTCTCTACAAATTCAAAAAATTAAAAATCTGCGCAATTGGCGTATATTGCAAACCGCGGTTTAAAGGCCTGCGGCGAGAGGGAGCAAGCCCCCTCTCTACAAATTCAAAAAATCAAAAAACACCACAATAGGAATTAATACCATTTGTATTTTCTTGTTTTCACATTAAAACCCGCGGCTGTTTTGCCTTATTACTATTGTTGACACTTACGCCTTCAGGTATTAGAATATGCGTGTTTCAAAAAACAATACGGGAGAAAATACAATGGACCTAAAAGGCAGGATCGCGGTCATCACAGGCGCCACGCGCGGGCTTGGTTTCGCCATGTCGGAAAAACTCGCTTCATTCGGGGCAAAGGTCATCATGGCCTGCAGGGAAAAAGAAACGGGAATGAAATCCGTGGAAAAATTAAAGACAAAGGGATTGGACGTTGTCTTTAAAAAGTGCGACGTGGAAAATGTCGCCGAGATCGACGCGCTTGCCGCCTCGCTTTCAGCGGAATACAACCACCTTGACATTTTGATCAATAATGCCGGGATTAACGGCGAACCCATGAGCACGACCATTGAGACCGTGGACCTTGCCATATTCGAAAAAGTAATGAACGTAAACGTGCGCGGCACGCTCAGGGTGATTTCAAAGCTACTTCCCCTTCTAAAAAAATCCAACGACGCCAGGATAATCAATTTTTCCTCGGGCCTGGCACAACTGTCGGTTCCGAGGATGGGGCCGCATATATCATACAGCATATCCAAAACAGCCATCAACCAGCTCACATGGACTTTTGCCGGCCACCTAAAGGACACAAAAGTGAAGATTTTCTGCGTGGACCCGGGATGGGTTAAGACCGACATGGGTGGCCCTGACGCCATGCTTGAGATAAACGAAGGCATAGACACTCCCGTATGGCTGGCAACAGAGGATAAGTCCAAACTTCAGTCGGGATATTTTTACAAAGAAAGAAAGATACTGCCGTGGTAGAAGACAGGTTCTGATAACCCATATAAATCCGGGCACTTTGTTTTAAAAAGCCTGCGTTTGAGAGGCAGCAAGCAGCCTCTCTACAAATTCATTTATTTTCCTGCGCGTTTTCCACGGCTGTGAACAGCGCTGTGAGCAATATGATTTTTTTCATGGTTTACTTTATAACCAGGAACTTACCGGGCTCATAGGAATCTGTCCTTGACCCGTAAGAAACCTTAATCACATAATAATATGCCCCGGGCGCAAGGGCGCTTAAGTAGAATTCCTTCTGATTATTCCCGGCAATTCCCTGTTGTTCTATAACTGCCACATCCATGCCCGCGATATTATATATGATTATTTTTACCTGGGCCGCCTGGTAAAGGCTGTAAACAAAAGTCACCTTTACCGAAGCAGGCTGGGGATAAACGTATGGTTTTAAATATGCCGTCGGAACCGGTGTGGGAAGCGGCGTCAGAGCGGCCATCGGAGTGTTTGTCGCTGTTATAGTGGTTGTTAAAGTAACTGACGGAGTCTGCGTTATAGTGGCCGTTGACGTAAGAGTAGGCATATAAGTTGATGTGTATGTCAGGGTTTCCGTCTGCGTCTGCGTAATTGTACCGGTTAAAGTAGGGGTAATTGTAAACGTCCCGGTCTGTGTAATTGTCGCCGTACCGGTGGCGGTGGGCGTAAAAGTATATGTCAGCGTGCAAGTTGAAGTGTATGTCAAAGTTTCCGTCTGCGTTTGCGTGATTGTGCCCGTAAACGTGGCTGTGGCTGTCCTTGTATGCGTATGCGTCCTTGTTGCAACCGGGGTCCTTGTCTTCGTAGGCGTAATTGTCATGGTCAAAGGCGTTTCGGTTATGGTCTGGGTTGTTGTAGCCGTAACAGTATCGGTTAATGTGCATGTATTTGTGGCTGAACTTACCAGGTCAACCGTGCTTGTGACAGTGCCTGTCAGAGTTTCCGTAGGCGGCGTTCCTGTTATGGTTTCAGTTACAGTAGGCGTCACTGTATCGGTTACAAATACGGTTTCCGTGGGCGTCTGTGTTATTGTAGCCGTATTTGTCTGCGTGTACGGCGTTACTGTTATGGTTTCCGTTTCCGTAGCCGTAATAGTATCGGTTAATGTGCATGTGTTTGTGGCTGAACTTACCAGGTCAACCGTGCATGTGACAGTGCCTGTCAGAGTTTCCGTGAGCGGCGTTCCTGTTATGGTTTCAGTTACAGTGGGCGTTACTGTCGCGGTTACAAACATGGTTTCCGTGGCCGTTTCTGTTATTGTAGCCGTGTTTGTCTGCGTGTACGGCGTTCCTGTTGTTGTTTCCGTTGCCGTAGCCGTAATAATTTGTGTGGAAGTCTGCGTTGCCGATACTGTTGTTGTCTTAATTTCTGTTACAATTGCCGTTACAGTTGGCGTAGCCTGCGGCACATAAACACCCATGTCATCCACGTACCAGCCGCGGTGGGCATTGTCAACCTCATCTATTGAGTCAAATTCAAACCTGAATAAAACATCCTGGCCCGCGTAAGCGCTTAAGTCTATTATTACCTGGTGCCACTCATCCTCAATGCCGTAAAGATTACGCGCCAGGCTCCAGGTGGCCCCCGCGTCAGTGGAAATATATATGTTCCTCATGTCAAAATCGGTTGAGTTTTCCGTATCTTCCCAGCTGTAAAAACTAAAAACCGACCCTGCTGTGATGTTAAAGTACCCGGGACTGATAAGATTTCCATATGTCCTGGCCCCTGTGTCGTAGTTAAGCACTCCGTCTATTCCGTAATACCACGGAGCGCCGCTAATGCTTGTCCTGCCTTCAGGCGCGAGATCGGCCGGCACCTGGTGCCACAACCCTGTTTCAAGGGTTGCGGTGCATGTAACCGTGGCCGTTGAAGTGCCTGTCCCCGTTGCAGTCACGGTGGGCGTAACCGTAGTGGTAACTGTTTGTGTCGCGTTATTTGTTTGCGTGCCAGTAGGCGATTCCGATGACGTCAGGCTGACAGTGGGCGTGGCAGTCAAAGTCGGGGTCACGGACATGGTTATTGTCGCGGTTATCGACGGCGTATTCGTACGCGTTACTATCGGTGTTCTCGTAGGCGTTACCGACGGTGTGAATGTCCGCGTGCTTCTCAATGTTCTCGTGGGCGTTACCGTGCGGGTATTGGTTCTGGTGGCAGTAGGCATTGGCGGATTTACTGCAATATCGTCCACATACCATCCCCGGAAATAATTCGCATTCCCGTTCACAGAGTCAAAAGTCAGCTTTAACCTGACATCCTGTCCTGCATATGAAGAGAGGTCTATATTAACCATGTACCAGAAATTTTCAATGCCGCTTAAGTTTCTCAAAAGCATCCATGTTAGCCCGCTATCCGTCGATATATATACATTCCTTGTATCGTATCCGGGCGTGTTTTGGGTATTTTCCCAGCTCATAAAAGTCAGGGTTGACCTTGCCGCGAGGCTGTAATAAACCGGGCTTATCAGGTCCCCGTAAGTTCTTAAGCCCGTGGCATATGTCCCGCTCGCGTCAATCCCGTAATACCATGAGTTTGGACTTGGTGATGTATGCCCGGCAGGGTCATAAACATCGGGTACCTCGTGCCACAGCCCGAAAGCAGCGACCCAAGCCCCGCCTGGAGGGGTGCCGGTGGAAGTAGGTGTAATGGTTATTGTAGGGGTTATTGTGAAAGTACGCGTGATTGTTCCTGTCAGCGAGACGGTATATGTGGGCGTGGCCGTAGACTGCAGGAATGTCACTTTGTCGATCCAGCCGCAGTCACTTCCCGCTTTCCCTGACGCGTCCTTAGAGTACGTCCACCTTATCACATGATTTCCGTCACCGACATTGTAATTTTTCAGGGTCCAGCCGGCCGTGCCCGAGATAAGATCCGCCCGCACACCGTCAATATAAAAACTTAAATAATCGCTTCCCGCCTGGGAAGATACTTGCCAGTAAAAACTGATATTTCCCGCCCCTGTAACGGAGGTTTCCACCGAGCTGTTCTGCCCGTCAGGCAAATCCCCGCTCTGCCCGGCAGAACTTCCAAAAAAGAAAACATTATCCTCGCCAAACCATTGGCTCGCGCCGATGCCTGTAAAAGTCAGCCCGGTTGCGTCGACCGCCTGGGCAAAATCAATCGTGGCGGTCGAAGTGGGCGTAGTTGTCGCCGTAGATGTCGCCGTTTCAAGCGGCGTTTGAGTTGCGGTCATAAAATTAAATTCCACCTTGTCAAGCCACGCCCTGTCCTGCCCCATGGAAACGGACCCGTTCTTTGCGAATTCCCACCTTAAATTATGGATGCCTGCCGTGACCGTATAAGTCACCTGCGTCCAGACTGTGTCTCCGCTTATTTCCTGTATCTTTGCGGCTCCGTCGTAAAAAGCAAAAGTGTCGCCTCCCGGCTCGCTTGAGACTTTCCAGAAGAAACTGACGCTTCCCGGGCCGGCAACGGAAGTCTGTATGTACGTCTGCATGTTATCGCCTATTGTCCCGCTCTGGGCCGCGTCATTATCGCTGTAAAAATCTGAAGTTTCCCCGCTCCACAGTGCGTTACCCGAGGTCGTAAATGAAAGTGAATAATTATCAACCGCCTCGTTCAATGAAATTGTCGCAGTGCATGTGACTGTGGCGGTCGTATTCGGGGTCTTCGTCGGCGTCCGGGTTATTGTGGGCGTATTTGTAGCCGTTACAATGTCGGTCGGGGTTGCAGTCAATGTCGTTAGAGCCACAACTGACAGCGACAGCGTATAGTCCGCGATTGTCCATGGTATATTTGACGGGTCATAATACTGGCTCGATAATACCTTTGCGTAATATGTGCCTGGATTAAGGGTCTGCGATATCATGGACCAGAAATCCCCGCCGCTATTGTCGTCGAACGCGATATTATTGCCCGAGGAATCAAAAAGATACAGGAGGGTATCCCCTGTCTGCCCCGGCCCTTTTGTTGACAGGATGATTACAGATGTATTTGTAACGTCAAATTTAACCCAGTCAATATCATTTAACGGCATGATGGAATGGTGCTGCGGGATTCCGTCATAAATATATTTCGCGTCAAAATGGGTATTATCCGGCTCGTAAATATCGCCGTATATACTCGTCGGTGTGATAGTGGGCGTTATCGTCCGGGTCACTGTGGCCGTATTCTGGGAAACATTCAGGTCTATGAAGTACTGCGGTATTATCGAATTCTGGCCCTGCTCCTGTATTTTGACATAGTAAGTACCGGCCGGCAGCTGGCTTGATATGGAGGCGAAACTGCCTGGGACGCTGTTGTTTGCGATAGTCGTGCCCGACAATACTCCTGCGGCGTCATACAGCCACATGTCAGTGCTGCCTGAGGCCCCCGAAGTCTGCACCACGACCATTGAGCTTACGCCTATTGTAAACTTTACCCAGTCAATATCAATGGAGGTATCTATGCTGTGAACCTGCTGCATGCCGTTATATATCCAGGAAGCGTTTGTGTACACCCCGTCATACTCGTACGCGTCAAGCGCAACCGGCGTAAAAGTCGGCGTGGGGGTGATAGCCGTAACATTCAAATTAATAAAATACTGGCCAATCGTCTGGTTCATTCCTTTTTGGTTTACCTTCGCGTAGTATATTCCCGGCATTAACTGCTTTGTTATCGAGGAAAAGAACCCGGCTCCGCCGTTGTCGTCATAAGCCAGCGGCGTTGACGGGACGCCCATTCCGTCATATAAGTTCATTTCCGTATCTGACATGGAACCCGTAGTCCAGATATGCACGGAAGATTCCCGCGTTAACGTGAATTTAACCCAGTCCACATCGGTTGGCACGTGGATGCTGTGCGACTGCTGAACGTCCGGCATTATCTCTTTTGCGTCCGGGAATGTATCGTCATTCTCGAACAAATCCCCGAAAACGGCAGTGGCTGTACAGGTCGGGGTTATCGGGTTGACGGTAACCATCAGGTAATAGGACGGAATAATAGCTCCCATATACGACTGTTGTACCTTGACATAGTATGTGCCCGGCGTAAGGTTCAGTGTCATATTTGAAAAATACCCTATGCCCCCGTTGTCGTCCGACGCAAGCGGGGTTCCGGGCACGCCGGATGAGCTGTACAGATATATGGCCGTGTCGCCGGACACACCCGACGTGTTTATGTTTACGGATGAAGCCTGGGTTACGTCAAATTTTACCCAGTCAACATCGGACGGGGTATGTATGGAGTGCAGCTGCTGCACACCGCTTAGTATCACGTTCGCGGTCGTATAGGTATTATCCGCTTCATATGAATCCGCCGTTACTGCCGTAGCCGTCGGGGTCGGGGTGACCGCCGTCATATTCAGTGTTAAATTATAGGAAGTTATCACCTGGGCTCGTCCGTATGACTGCACAAGCGCGTAATACGTGCCCGGGAGTAAAACCGCGGTTATTTCCGAAAAATAATTATAACCGCAGCCATTGGAGGCGCCGCATATATCGTCGTTGTAATATATATACGTGCCGCTTGCGACACCCGCGGAATTATAAAGGTACATTACTGTGTTCCCTACATCGCCGCCTGTATAAATATCCACATATGAAGCGGTTGTTACGTCAAACTTCACCCAGTCTGAATCGGTTTTGGGGAATATGCTGTGCACCTGCGTATCCCCGTTATGAATGTAATTAGCCTGCAGGTAAGTGTTGTCGTTTTCATAACTGTCCGGCCCTATCACGGTCAAGTCCACAAAATATTCCGGTATTATCCCGTCATTTCCATAAGACTGCACTTCCACATAATAAGTCCCTGGAGGCAGGGTCTGCTCTATCTTTGAGCACGCGCCTTCGCCGCCGTCGTCGTCATAAGCGATCGATGTTCCGCTCGCGGCACCTGCGGCATTATACAGCCACATTACAGTGTCAACCGCGTCCCCCGAGGTTTCTATCGTAACATCGGATGAGGATGTCAGGGTAAATACCATCCAGTCCGCATCGCCGGCCGGCACTATGTTATGCCGCTGCCTCTGCCAGGAATATATTGGTTTTGCGTCCTGGTAATCCCCGTCAAATTCATAAATATCAAGCGGTATCTGCGTGTTTGTGGCCGTGGCCGTGGGTATCGCGGTTTTTGTCACGGAAGATGTCTGCGTGACCGTAGGTGACTGGTATATGGTGCCCGTGTTTGTCGGGCTGGCGCTGAAAGTCGGCGTTGTTGTCACGGTCACTGTCTGTGTTATTGTCCCGGTAATTGTCTCGGTGCATGTCGCGGTCACAGTCTGGGTTATTGTCGGCGTTGCCGTGGCAGTATACGGCGATGTTTCCGTGGATGTCGGCGTCACAGTTTCCGTGGATGTCGGCGTCACAGTTTCCGTGACCGTAAATGTCGGGGTGCCGGACATAGTGCCTGTGAATGTGGGCGTTACGGTCGGCGTATCAGTGCATGTGTTTGTCTGGGTATTGGTAAATGTCGGGGTTTGTGTATCCGTAATAGTCGGCGTAGCCGTGCTGGTCGGAGTAATGGTATCTGTCGCGGTCATTGTAATTGTCAAGGTCACTGTTTGCGTCCCTGTCATTGTGACGGTCGGCGTTACTGTCTGTGTTATTGTCTGTGTCACGCTTTGCGTAACTGTGGGCGTGGCAGTATAAGTCCCGGTCGCGGTCCTGGTCGGCGTCGCGGTGCAGGTGGCTGTCGGCGGTTCTATCACAAGTATATTGGGGCCGGTGCCGTTAATTGACGCGTCTGTCGCCTGGCTTGCTGAAATTGTCTTTATCCCGTCCGTGTTCAGGGTTACTGCAAATGAATGCACTCCCGCGTCAGCCGCTGTAAACCCGTAATTAGCGGGCAAAACCGCGCCGCCGTCAGTCGAAGAAAAAGTTATTGTATTGTTGTAACTGTCGACCGTCACGCCGTAGGCGTCCTTTGCCCTGACGTTTATGGTAAACGGCTGGCCTTTGTAAACCGACGCCGGCGCCGAGATTGCGAATGAAATAACAGGGGTTGTTGTTATTATCCCGGAAACTTCCGTATCGTCCGGGTTTGTGATATTAACGGTGACCTGGTGCTGTATGTTCGCGAGTATGGAAAGCGTGAGCAGGACCGTTGCTTTTCCCGTGGCGTCGGTGATTGATCCGAGCGGATTTATGGAGCCGTTGTTTACCGCAAAACCAACCTGCACGCCCTGCATACTGACCGCGTTCCCGTTCTGGTCTATTATCTGCGCTGTTACGGTCACAAAAGTCCCGGCAACCTGGTTGGAATTAACAGCAGGCGAGACCCGGACAAAATACCCTGTTACGATGGTGAGCGTATCTGTTCCGTCCGTTATATGTCCGTCGTGCGCTGTGAGCGTATACGCGCCCGGCACATGGCTTTTTACATATACCGTGACCGCGCCGCCGGCATCTAGTTTGGGTATGACAGACGCTGCCCATGTTATCTTATCAAGGGAAAAAAACACATTCGTGGAACTTGCGGATATGGTCACATAGTCCGGGGATACGGTAGCCGGCGAATTATATCCGTTCACATCTTTCGCGTTTATGTACAGCGTCCCTATTTTGTCCGCCCCCTCGGACATGGGCGCGGGCAGGAAGGCAAGGTGCGTAGCCGCGGCTGAAGCCGATATGGTGACTGTAGTGCCTAAAAGTCCGGGCGAATTTATAACAACGTAATCCATGCTTCCCGTGGCGTCGGAACTTACCCTGAACCAGATCGTTATTTTTCCGCCCGCGTTTGTAGTATTGGAAGTGGAAGATACTACTGCGTTCTGGGTCTTGCCTGACTGCACCATAGCGGTTCCTGTCACCCACTGCCCGGCTATTGGGTTGCCGTACGCATCCGTGACCTGTGCTGTTATCGTGACCCACTGCCCCGCGCCTGTGGAATATTTATTGGAGTCGGCTGTCAGTATGGCCGGGGCCCCGGCTGTTATGGAAGCGTATCCTTTGCCGTCTGTCATAGCGCCTGAAATATCATGGGCGGTTATTGTAATGCCGCTGCCTACGGCTGTATCCATATAATACAAACCTGCCCTGCCGTTGTTCAGCGGGAAATTTATAACGGAACTCCATGTTGCCAGGTCGGTTGAAAATTTCATCGTTCCCGATGCTGATGAGACCTGCACAGTATTGTTCGAGAACGCGTTTGAGCCGCCCGAATCTTTTGCCTGGATCGTTATCGCATACGGAGCGCCCGCGGAAGTTGTGCTTGTTGGCGGCTGCACAGCAAGATACGACGCAGCCGTGTTATTGACATATATAGTTGATGTGCCGGGCGTTAATCCCGCGGCAGAGGCGGTCACTGTGGTGGTGTTTGAAACAGAATCCCGCACCAGCATATTTTTAAGCGCAATGCCCTGGAACACGGCCGGTGCACCCCATGTCGCGCCGTTATCCGTCGAGAACTGCATTGTGCCGGAATTTGAGTTTACGGTTATGTTCCTTGTGTCGGATACAAAGTTCCCGAACTGGTCCGTAATGCTTGCGTACATGGTCCCTGTCATGCCCGTCTGCATGGACAAGGTTGCCGGGTTTAAGCTTACTTTTGCCGCGGGTCCGGCAATAAAATTAACCGTTATTATTTTTGACATGTGGGCGGAACGGACCGTTATGTTGGCGGACCCGGCCTTTGTCGAGCGTATGTTCGCGGACGCGTTGCCGCTTAAATCTGTTATTGCCGTTACATTCAGCCCTGCGGTTGCAGGGGCTATAATATCCTCGGGCCTGCCTGATGTAAAATCAACCAACGCGTAAGAAATCGGGGTATTATCCGGGGCGTAAAGGTGCGCGGTTATGGTGCATGAGGCGGCGCCGTTCGCGGTTATCGATCCCGCAGGCACCTGGGAGAGGCTGTAATCTTTCACCACCCATATGTAATTGTTGGTTGGCGCGGGCGCACTTATGCCGCCGTTGCCCCTGTTGCCGGCTATGTTGCCGTCCACCATGACTGTATTATTAAAAGGTATTGTATTGAAATTCGCGAAAAAGTTCCTGAGCACATTGCCGCTCGCGTCCTTTAACTGGATATTATCATACACGGCGTTGAAAGTTCCGGCCATGTTTGACGGCGCGCCGTTAAACCCTATGTTGCCCGTATCCTGCGAAAGTTCGGCCTGGTTGTAAGTCCCGTTGTTTAAAGATGATATGTTGAATTTCCTGTGGTACCACCTTCCATTGGCGTATGTTCCGAGGTCCATTGAGGGATGGCACCTGATGCCGTTCTGGTCTATTATATACGCCTGCGTGCCCTGGCCAAAGTCCCTCATGTTCCCGAAATAGCCCGCAAACTCGGTGCCTGTATAGAAATCCGCGTTGTATTCGGGCATGAACACATCGTATTCGAGGTAACTGTTGTTCGGTATGGCCGTATTTGCCGGGGCCGAAACATTGATATACACAAACTCGTAAGTGTTCGCGGCCGTCAGGTATGAGGTCAACAGGAGCGGCTGGCTGTATGATGTCGCGGGAGTCACAACATTTATATTATTGCTTGTCCCCATTACAGCCGGGAATACGGTATCCACGGCAGTTATGGTCTGGATGCCGTTCGTCGCGAGCGTCGCGGCAAAGACCCTGCTGCCCGAATCCGAAAGCTGAAAAGTGTAGTCAGGAGGAAGGATGCCGAGCGCGTCCGTTGTCGTAAAATGCGCTGTGCCTGTGTAGTCATTTATTGTGTTGTTGTACTGGTCCTTTGCAGTCACGACAAAATTAAAAGCCACGCCGGCATTGGCCACCGAGGGCGCCGTGACCAGGAATTTACTGAGCGTGCCGTGGAGCACATTTATGTCGTTGCTGGTGCCGTTAATGGAAGGATACGCCGTATCCTGGCAGTATATGCGCTGTATTCCCGCTGTTTTCATGGTAACAGCAAGTATTTTTTTGCCCAAATCGCCTGCCGTGAACTGTATGTCCCCGGGCGTCACCCACTGGTAATCCGTGGATGAAAAACTGGCCGTCCCTGTATAGCCGGTTGCCACATTGTTAAAGGAATCTTTTGCCGTAACAGTTATATAAAATACCTGCCCCGCAGCAACCGAAGACGGCGCGTCTATGGTGAAATTCAGCGCATCGCCGTTTGTGACCAGTACGTTTGTCATGCCTGTCATGCCCGTATCTACGACATCATTCCCTGTAATGCTTTGCATGCCCGGCGTCATCAAGACAACCTGGAAAACATGCGAACCAAGATCTGTTGCCGGGATATACGCGTAGTCATCGGGCAGGGCAAATACAGCCGCGCTTGTGGCAAGGTGAAGCATCCCGCCGTAATTATCCGCCACTAGGTTGCCGTACATGACGCTTGTCATTGCCGTGACCGTGATATAAAAAGGCACTCCCGCTTTCACGCTCGCTGGCGCCGTAATGATAAAATGGTCGTGGTCCTTGGTCGGCGTAGGCGTAGGGGTGGAAGTCAGGGTATCCGACGCTATGGGCGTGTACGTGTAAGTGTCGGTATAAGTCGGGCTCGCGGTGCATGTGAAAGTCGGGCTCGCTGTGAGGGTCACCGTAAAAGTCGGCGTTGTTGTCGCAGTGCCCGTGTAAGTTGCGGTATCAGTGAAGGTCTGCGTCGCTGTCCATGTATATGTGACTGTTATAGAGTTTGTCGGCGACGGCGTGAGTGTATAAGTGGGCGAGTCCGTATATGTAGGCGTGGGCGTTGCCGTATATGTGGATGTCCCAGTATATGTCGGCGAAACCGAATAAGTTAAAGTAATTGTCGGCGTGCAGGTTGGCGTGGCCGTATAAGTAGGGGTTACTGTCGGGGTAGAGGTGCGCGTGTATGTGCAGGTATATGTAAATGTCGGTGTGTAAGTAGGCGTGACTGTCGCTGTCGCCTTTAATAAATAAGTATCGTTCGAGGACGTCTCTGTTATCCCGTCGGCAGAGCCGTAAGCGGTATTTATCAGCTGCCCTGAAAACGGCGCAGTGACAACCGCGTTAAAACATATGCTGAACGGGACGCCCCTGTCTATCTGACCGTAATTCCAGACTATCTGGTTGTTGGTTACAACGCCGCCGTTCAAACTTCCCGCCACTGGCGCGAGCTGGGGCGGCAGAGGGTCGCGTATCACGACATTTTTCATGTTGGCGATGGCCTCGCCGAGTATCTGGAGAAAAACATTCCACCCGGAAGGCGGCGTGTTGTAATCAAGCCATATGCCGCCCGCAAGCGGGGGCAAAAATATCGGGTTGCATTTCCACGGCACATATCCGTTCCTGTCGGGGTTGAACGTTATCGCGTGTGTTATCACGCCCTGCGAATAAAGGTCTGTCGCGGTCAGGCTCACTGACAAAGGATCTCCGCCCGCCTCTGAGCATGGTATGCCCTCGTCTGTTATCAGTATCATTGTCTTGGAAGCGTCCGGTCTCCAGGGAAATTTGTTTGCCTGGTACAGGGCCTCAAGGTCCAGTTCTGTTCCGCCCGTGCACTGTATCCCGGTAAGCCAGCTTAAAAATTTCGCGTCACTTTCCGCGAAGCCATAACTCTCATACATGCCGTCCACGAAAGTGAGCAAACCGATCCTGTAATCAACATGCCGCCCTGAAAGCTGCTGAGTGAAATAATTAAGGTTTGCTATTATGTTGTTGATGCCGATATCCATGGAAAAACTGCGGTCTATGACCCAGATAATATCCGCCTTGGGTGTTACATACTGGGGGTTTACAGCGATACAGTAGTTGACCGTATCCCCGACATTAACAACAGCCGGGTCCTGGCTTTTGACAAGTGTAAGAACGCCCGCATTGAGCGCCGGGGAAAATGCAAAAAGCGCAAAAACAACCGCAAAAAACATTGGGGCTCTCTGGGCGCTGGTCTTTTCAGTTTTAACCATTTTTCCCCTTGTTCATCAACCGCCATAATAATAATGAAAGCATTCACATATAAGTTTACAAAATTATAACGTAAAAGCAAGTGATTTACGCACAATAATGCAGATTTAGCTGTATTTTGGACAGTATTGGGAAGGAATAGTTGCAAATTGCGGTTAAATAATCCGCCTTATTTTGTTGAGGTTTTAATCACACACTCCGAACTTGCTGATCACGTTCTATTATCATAAACTTTCCAATTAGAACGACTTAAAGAATGGATGTCCAGCGATGAATCTCGATATCAAACGAGTTGATGTAGTTTAACCGCAAAACACCGTCATCAATTGTAAATTTGTGTCCAAATATTTCTGCCGTTATTATCCCCTGTCCCAAGTTCCCCATCATAATTATATCCAGTCGCCCACAGGGTACCATTGGTCTTTATTGCCAGGCCATGATTGGTTCCTGCGGACATTACGCTTACACCGGTCAAAGTCTGTAAATATATATTTGTCATGCTGTTGTTGCCTTTGCCAAGTTCGCCTTGCGTATTATCACCCGTTCCCCATAATGTCCCGGTGGCATCCATCGAAAAACTGAACAGCCATCCGCCGGAAATCGTACTAACAATCGGAATTGCCGTTACCTGTGTGAACGATTTCCTTACGATATTGTCCCCTAATCCAAGCTCTCCGTACAAATTATCCCCGGCAACCCAGAGCGTTCCGTCGTTCTTTATCGCCATGCTCAGATAGCCTCCGGCGGATATGGCAGCAACATTTGATATCCCAAACACCTGCGTGAACACATAGCAGTTAAATGTATTCCCCATGCCGAGCTGACCTTCATTATTCCTTCCGGTTGCCCATATTGTGCCGTCATTTTTCAATGCTATGCTGTGGCCGCCGCCTCTTGTAATTGCGGTGACGCCGGTTAATACCTGCACAAATGTATTGGCGGTATTGGTGTCCCCCGTGCCGAGCTCGCCCTCATTGTTATAACCTGCCGCCCAGAGGGTCCCGTCGCTCTTTAATGCCAGGCTGAAAAGGCTCGAGCCGGTCGCGATCTTGCTGACGCCCGTCATTCCCGCGACCTGTGTAAATGAATTCCTGCTGCTATAATCCCCCAGGCCGAGCTCGCCGTGCGAATTGTCGCCCGTGACCCACAGTGTCCCGTCGCTTTTTATGGCCAGGCTGTGGTCTGCTCCTGCGTCTATTTCGCTCACTCCTGACATTACCTGCACAAATTTATTCCTTGGGTTGTTATCGCCGGTGCCGAGTTCTCCGTTTGCGTTGTAGCCGGTTGTCCATAGTGTCCCGTCGCTCTTTAATGCCAGGCTTTGATGCTGCCCGGCCGCTATCTTCATTGCCTGGAACGGGATAGGCGCAGTGATTGTAATCGTGCTTGTAATCGTGCATGTAGCCGTGTTAGTGGCCAAAGCCGTTCCCGTTATGACGATTGAGTATGTCGCGGTTGCCGTTGCGGTCGCTATGAATGTGTTATTAGCCGTATTTGTGGCTGAAAACGTCGGGGTTATCGTTGCCGTATATATGGTTTCTGTCATTGTCCGGGTATAAGTATTTGCAACTGTACCCACCAGCGTGGCCGTGGCGGATTTGACCGTTAATACGGGAGTATTGGTGTTAACAGGGTATGTCGGTACACGATAATGACTGCAGGACAAATTAATTACAAGCAAACAAACAGCAACGGTTAACGCCAACGTTTTTTTCATTTTTACCTCCATGATATTTAGGCCTTTGTTTCCTTTTATGTTAGACAGACGTAATAAATAAAAGTTCCATTTATCTCACATATTTTAAAGGTCCGCCGCATTCTTTTTCTATTTTCAGTGAAAAGAGTTGCGTCTGAAGGAGCAAGGCTGGAGTTCATAAACAATTGATATTTGCAGCGGAATGCCTATTGAACAACAAAACATCCCGTCTTTGTCGAACCCGATACGGGGTTTTTTATTTCATAATAATATTCCCCGGAAGGCACAGCATCCCCGCACCCGTTTTTCCCGTCCCACTGGAAAACTACGCCGGCTTATTTTATATCCTTGCCAAAGTCCCGGAAAAATCGTTCTTCACGTCTTCCAGTTCGAGCATGACCGACAAGCCGCCGCGGTGGTGGGTTTGGTGGTTGAAGATCGTGAGCAGCATTTTCCAGACTGCGGTTTCAACGTTCTCGCCTTTGTAGTTGACGTATTTGAAATCGCGGGCAAAAGCCTCATCGCTGAATTCCTCGACGAACTGCTTTATCATTTCATCGATTTCCCCGCGGTATTGTAAAAACTTCTTAAGATCGCCTTCGATTTCCTTCTTCAAAAGCGCCGTGTCAGCGGTTAAAAGAGCCGCGGAATTGAGCGCTTTGCTTTCCGGGAATGCAGGTTTAAAGCGCCTGAACATCCCTATATCGCTCAGTAAAATGTGGGATGCCGCGTCCAGCACGGTCGGGAAATATGCCTTTGTTTTGTCCGTAATTTTTTCATTTGTCATGCCGCCTAAAAGCCCCATGACTTCCCGGTTTACATTGCCATTGTACCTGGCCATTGCCTGAAAAATGGTTTTCACGTGCCGCCGCCTCCTCATTTTTTAAGTTCTGTTTTGTCCTGTTCTTTTACTTTCCTTTACTTATAAACTTTAACCCTTTACTTTTGGCTTTTGGTTTAACAACTTAATTATTTTATTCTCTCCTTTACCTTCAACCACGCCTTATGATGCAGGAAACTCCCCGGCGCGTCCTCTTCCATATCATGGAACATTTTTATCGGCACGGATAAGGACAGCAGGTCCGCGTCCACCTGCGGCCTCGCGCTTACGTCGAGCATCCCCAGCACCGCTTTTGCTTCGCCGTTTTTCGCCTGCATGTACGGGATAAGGCAGACGCTGTGGCAGCCGGCCCCAAAGGGCACTATCACATGGTTATTGTCATGGTGGCGGTAATTGGCAAGGACCGTCAAAGCCGAGAGCTGGTCAGCTGTGGCGTAAAAAACTATAAGGACCACATTGTCGTTTTTTTCATCTGCCTTGCTTAAGGGCTTAAAGACCACATACTTATATGGTATTTCCGTGAATGGCATTTTATCGAACATATCCTTTGCGGCTTCGGGCGTTTTCTTGTAATGCTCGCCTTCCCTGAATCCCTCTCCCCTGCCCGTGGACACAAAATACTCTATGCCGCCGGGGAATTCGTCATAATTCCCGAACCCAAGCCCGGTCCCCCCGCCCAAACATCCTTTTGTAGTCCGGTCAAAAACCGCAATCCTGCCCTTGGCCGCGGCCGTCATCATGGTGATGGCGCAGCCCCATTTTCCTTCCTTAAACTGCAGGGCATCAACGGGTTTTTCATCCGTGAAGATAATGGCTATGGGTTCATACCTTAATTTGATTTCCTTGGCTATGATGCTTTCCATATGGCCTCCTGACGTTTATTTTAACTAAGCCTATCTTATACCGTCATCGTCGGCATAAAACACAATCGCCTCCTCGCAATGACAGCCTGCGGCCTCGATTTAACGTTGACAAACACTTACATGGGTGACCACTTACCATACCTACTTCCCATACCCCACAGGATTATTCATGATGGGCTCCTGTGTTTCTTTCAGTTTGAGGATCGTACGGAGTTTTTCCACGTCCATAGTGGCGCGCGGCACGGTCGCCAGCCCTGTTGCGGCGCAAAATATGTTTATGTTCTCTGATACGATGCCCGCGTCAATTGCCGCCCATTTGATTTTCTCGCATTTATCTTTTACCTGTATCTTTGAAAGGTCGGATACAAGTATTATGACAATAGCGGCGTTTTCCACGCTTTTTTGCGCGCCTGCGGCCGCAGCCATAAAATCACCGGAAGCAACCGGGGAAAGCATATTTTCTTTGGGGTCGTACAGGTATGCGCCGTCTTTCATCACCACATACAGGCTTATGTCCTGCACATCGCGGTATGACGGCGCGGTGCGCATGCCTTTTTCCTGCCTGTTAATGCCGTTCGCGGCCCAGAGCAGGTCGGACAAATCCTTTAATTCCAGCGGCTTCCCGTTCCATTCCCGTACTGACGCCCTGACAGACAGGGCTTTCGTGACGCTAAACCCCCTGTCCTTATCCGGCGGGCTTAATTTGACCGGCCCCGCATCCGCCGCAAACATGGCCGGGCAAAAGATCATTGCAAAAAACAAAACCGCGGTAAAATTTCTGATCTTCATTGGATCCTCCCTGTAAAATAAATTAAATTAGTTTTGCCTCAAGCTCTATGGATTTCACGTTCTTTAGGGCCACTGAAACCGGGCAGTTGTTTTTGGCTATCATGGCGTATTTCTGGAAGTCATCGTTTGTTATACCCGGGACAGACGCTTCCGTGGCAAGCTTGATCGACTTTATCTCAAAACCCTCCGCTTCCTTGTCTATGCGCACGCTTGCAGTCGTTGTTATCCTTGCCGGTTTGAACCCGGCATTGCCGAGTATCATGGAAAGAGCCATGGAAAAACACCCCGAATGCGCCGCTCCGATTAATTCCTCGGGGTTTGTCCCTGAAGCGTTCTCAAACCGTGAAGAGAATGAATAGGGAAGTTTTACGTTCCCGTTTCCTATCTCCATGGTGCCTTTCCCTGTATTTATAGAGCTTTCCCATATTGACCTGCTTTTCCTGACGACCATAAAACACCTCCTTTTTGTATTTGCTTGATTTTACAGCAAGGAAGGGTTGAAACAAAAGTTTTGTTTCCTCAATATATTGACTTTTTTCTATCGGGATCGTCTGCTTTAAGACCGGGCTATTTTTCCCTGCCAAACCTTTTTTTCATGACGTTTGTAGGGAAAAGAACCGCAAACTTCTTTCCCTGCCATTTAAAGAATTTATCAGTACACCCGCCGCAGATATCCGCCGAATGCTTTTCATCTATTATAAAACGGTGGAATTCAGGATTGTAGTTGTCTATGGATCTTTCACATAAAGTGCATTTCATGTTTTACCCTCTCCTACGATAAGGGAATTGGTCATTCGTTCCCCTTTATTGCCTGTCCTGCCCCCATTTTATCATCATTAATGACAAAGGCAATAAGTAAAAAACCCGGCTATTCGCCGGGCTTTTTACTTATTGCAGAAATATTCAGGAAGTTTTATTCGCAGGTGGAAACATACAGCATGTTTTTGGACGAAACCCATGCCGTCCAGGCCGCTCCGGAAATATCCGTTGGAAAACCCGAACTTAAGATATTGTTCCATCCGTAAAAATAATACTGTGCGACGCTGCCTGTTGCCGAAGTATTATCGGTAACTCCACCGGTCTCGCCGACCGCTAACAGCCAATAATTATTACCCGCCGTAAGGGTTGTCGGTGGTATGGACACTTTTATCCATCCTCCGTTATCTGCTGTTATGTCTGTATGGACCATTAAAGTCCCGGGTAAACCTGATGCGTCGCTGTAGATCGCAAGGGCGAAATAATTGGCTGTTCCGGGCATTTTGGCCCATATGGACCTGGCCACTATGGTCGATGACGCTGTAATGGTATTTCCAGCCATATATCCGGCTGCCCAGCCGTTAGTATTGACGTCAGCGCTTTCTCCCAGTATAGTGCATGTCGGCACAGGCGTCGCCGCCGCTGCCGGGCTGGAACTTTTACATGAGGTCAAACTGATGACAAACGTGGTCATTGCAAGAACTAATAACGGCAATATAAACTTTTTCATTAAAACCCTCCTATAAATAATTTTACCGCAAGTTTATTTACGGTTTGCAGTAAAAGTATGCCTGTTTTCCCGGTAAAATCAAGTGGTAATTTCACTATTTGCCGGCTTATTTCGGCCGCAGAAGGCCCGCATAAAATCCATTTTTTTATTGCATACCCCATTTTACTGTGGTATCATATTTTTTATAGGGGCAAAAGAAACATTTGTCCCAAAATCTACAAGGGGGTAAAACATGAAAAAGAAGATTTTGCTGTGTATTGCTTTTTTAATTGCCGTCGCATTTGCTTCAACAAGCTGTAGTCCAAACCCGGGCACGGGCCCTTCGCCAAATCCCACGGCCACATCCGGTGCCGCCGTTAATATTATGGTCATCGCGCAGATGAGTGATAATAGCGGCGTTTTAGGAATAGAACAGTTTGCGGTTTACGCAGCTGACGGCCAGGGCGCAACGCTTACTGCCGCCTCCGTCACGCTTACAGGCCCCACCGGCTCGATAAGCGTCACAACAACAACAAGCAACATATTCACTTATAGCGCGATGTCAACCGCGGATTATGTCCCGGGCGGTTCCTATACGGTAACCGTTAATCACAATTCAACCAACTATAGCGGCACTTTCACCCTCCCGGGCAACATGACAATAGCCGCTGACGGATCCACAGTGACCTGGCCTTACACAGCCACAGCCGCAATAATTTCAGTCACCACTCCGGCACCGGCAATGGTAATGCATACATACGGCCCTTCTCTGACAAGCCCGTATAACCTGACCGCGACCGGGGTTTATTCAGCAGGCTCCGGCTCTTACAACATATCTGCCATCATGACAAAAGCCACGGTTTTTAGCGTGACCGGCGGCACCAGCACAGCAGGATTGGTAACATCGCAGCAGGCCAGTATGACGACAGTAATAAAATAAATTTGAACATATGGTAAAAGGGGACAAAGCAAATGCTTTGTCCCCTTTTAAATATACCTTGCTTACAGTGTTCATGATTTTCAAATCTGCCTAACCCCATATTATTCCTCAATTTTGTTTACTTTGCCAAGCTCCATGCGGCCGCCAACTTTTTTGAACTTTTACCGGTCCAAGAACGTCTAACATTATGCCGCTAATTTATGCTATTTTAAGGAGAATACATTGAATGAAAACATTTATTAAAACATCAGCCGTTATTATCCTGCTTTTTATGGTTTTTTTCGGCTGTATGAAACAAAGCTCGCCTGTTGCCCCTGTGATTGACGGCACTTACACAGCTACCCCGACAATTACCAGGACTGGAACCATAACCACTACTCCCAGCATATCACCGACATTTTCAATAACCATGACAACAACCATCACCGCTACCATTACCGCTACAAGCACGCAGACTCCCACGTTTACCGTCACCCCGACTTTTACGGCCACAAGCACGGCTGTCACGATCAGCGCGTATATTGACGGTTTCGATACGGGAGGCGGGATGGATATAACTTATGACATATCTATTGTTGACGCAGGCGGCAATACAATAACAGACGCGGGGGTAACAGTAAAAAACGTGTCCACTGCGTGGCAATTTACGGTCCCTTACAATGCATCAACCACAAGTTATAATATAGAGGATCCCACAGGCGCAACCATACAGTATACACCGGGCAGTGTCTATGAGATCGATGTCTATAGCAATGGCATTACCTATACGGCGCAATCGGCGGCCCCGGGTAACGGAAGCTTAAGTTCAGACTGCAACACGGTATCCTGGCAGTACGATGGGAATAATGATTCCATAGAAGTCGACAACCCGTCCGGCGCCGTTGCTCTTGCAGACAGCGATCCGGGGCTTGATTACAACACGGATATTTCATCGGCTTACTCGGCCTCCGGGGACTATCCCATATACCTGTGGCTCATAAACTCCTATGACGGCGTATTCGCGGGTTCAACTTCAGGAAGCAATATCTGGGTGGAATATGACACGGGCTGGGATGTGACAAACTGAACATTAAAAGAAGGCACACAGCCTTTTTTTTACAGCAAATCCCCGATATCAAACACCCCTGTTGCCAGCCCTATCTGGCTGTGCCCGCCCGGACCGTATTCTTTTTCATGCGACTCCCCGCCTCCCCAGCCTTCGTAATACAGATACCATTTATTCCCGTATTCAAACATCTGGCCGTACCATATACCGCCGTCATCCCACGAACCCTTTGCGCCGCGGGAAGAAACCGGATTCTGCGTTCCCCTGTGCCAGTTGACCAGGTCGTATGAAAACGCCAGGCCAAAATATGGGGGATAATCAAGGTATTTGTTATCTCCCGCGTAAAGCATATAATAAACGCCATTTTTTTCAATTATCCTCGGTACGGTCACGCTCTTGGAATCCCAGGCTTTGGGGTCAGCATCAGGTGCGAATACTGGTTCATTGCCGAATTTTGTGAAGTTATATCCGTCCCTTGACGTGGCAAGGTAAACGGAATATCCGCCGCTATTATTATAAAGGACATAGTACATGTATATCAAACCGTCCTTTACCAGGACTTCAGGCGCCCGGCCTTTTATGACGGGATGTTCATGCTTGTTAAAATTGTAAAAATCCCCTGAAACAGCAAGCCCCACGGAGTCATCCTTGTCCCCGAGCCCGCTGTAGTAAAGAAAAACCTTATTGTCAAAATATATTGCTGCCGGGTCAAGCGCTGCCCTGCTGTCAAAACCTTTCTTTGATGTCCCTATTATGGGGTTATTTGTGCAGTCTATGAAATTTTTTCCGTTAAACCCGTCATAAGGCGCGGTCGCCAGGCATATCCTGTCGGTCCCGTCCCCGCCGCGGTAGTAAAAGTAGATCATGCCGTTGTGCACGAGGATATCCGGATTGGCGGTATGCCAGGCCTTGTATGTACCCGGAACAGAAGGCATAACAGGTCCGGACAGTTCTTTTGCCCAGTATGGGTTTTTTATGATCACCCTGTCCTTAATGTCATTTACAATGTTTTTCACCGGCGCTTTGGGGCGCGCCGCTGTTTTTTTCTGAAGGCTTGATCCCGGGTCATAATTGATACCGTTAAAACCAGCGTGGCTGAACTTTTTGACGTCCTGAGGCACGGGCCTTTTCTTTGATACAAAATAAAAGTAAAGCAGCCTTCCCGTATTATCCCTGCCCGGGGTCATACCGGCAAGCACGACATTGTCCGCGGCATTTAAATCAAGCAGGCTCAGTGCAAAAGCCGCGTCCTCAAAGTATTCCTTTGTATCCAGCAGCCGCACGGCCGCGGCTATGTTTGAGCCGTCACCCGTGCGCCACATGTCAATCAAAGCGGATCTAATTGCCTGTGGGTCGGCCGACATGAGCCGTTCTTCGATGGTTAATGATCTTTTCGCGCATGACAAGTGCAGGCAGGAAAATATAATTATCGCGGCAAAAATACATTTATTCATGTTTGAATGATTAGTATTGCCCATACCCGCCCCCAGCCTGCCGGATCTTACCCGCCCTTTTTAGTTTCCATAACGCACTTTGCGTCTATGCCGCCGCGCGTGTTATAAACGGTCTCGACATAAAGGTATTTCGGCGCAAGGGTTTTTTTTAAATCCTTAAATATCCTGTCGGTCGCCTTCTCCTGGTATATCCCCACGTTCCTGAAAGATATGTAATAGTATTTCAGTGACTTTAACTCCACGAGCTTGTTTTTGGGAATGTAGCGTACAATGACCGTTGCTATGTCAGGCAAGCCTGAAAACGGGCATACGGCAGAGAACTCTTTTGTGCAGTATTCGATCAGCTGCTCCCCGCCCGTGTAATCTATGGTCTCCAGCACGCCTGTATCTATCTCCGACTCTGGCTGGAATTTGAATGTTTTTCCTCCGGCTTTTGCCATTGTAAGGCTCCTTTAAATAAGTTATTGAACTGATTATATCACATTTTCCCCGTTTATTTGTAGTGTACGTGCGGGACTGGTTTTGAACTCGTAGAGAGGCTGCTTGCTGCCTCTCTGACGCCGGGTTTAAAGAACGCAGAAAATAAACAAATCCGTTTCAAAAGCCTGCGATGAGCGGCAGCAAGCAGCCGCTCTACGGGTTTGTTGCTGTGCTGATTATCCCGTTTATTTGTAGTCGCACCCTCTACGTTCCACCGGGGTGCGCATGCGGGCCCGCAAACAAAATACAATCCGCATTCCCCCTTACAGCGTATTCACCGGGTCCACGATCACCGCAACATCCAGGCCGCGGGCGTTCTGCTTGACAGCCCGCCCTATGATGTTAAGGCTTTTCGCATTTTTGCTTTTCAGGATCATGCTTACCCTGTATCTGTTCCTTATCCTCGACAACGGCGCCTCTGCGGGCCCCAATATGGATATCATTTTCATGGCCTCTTTCTGTATTGTCTTTTGTATTATTTCCGCCACTTTTTCAGCGTCTTTGAACGCCTTTTCCCCGTTTTCATCCTGTATTATTATCTGCATCATTTTCCCGAACGGCGGATAACCGAGTTCTTTCCTGATCTGCAGTTGTTCCGCGTAAAATTCCGCGGTTGCGTACTTCCTTGTCATTTCTATGGCCGGGTTCTGCGGGTTAAAGGTTTGTATCACAACCCTGCCGGGCTTATCGCCGCGGCCCGTCCTGCCTGCCACCTGCATGAGCAGTTCAAAAACACGTTCCTCGGACCTGAAATCAGGCAGGTTCAAGACAGTGTCTATGCTTACAACCCCTACGAAGGTAACTTCCGGGAAATCAAAACCCTTTGTTATCATCTGCGTTCCTATAAGTATGTCTATTTCCCTGTCCTTAATACTGTTATAGACATTGAAATATTCCGACCTGTCGGACATGGAATCCATGTCTACGCGTTTAATTCTTTTATCCGGAAAAAACTGCGTTATCACATCCTCAACCCGCTGCGTACCCGCGCCTTTATACGCTATAGGTTTTTTGCAGGACGGGCATATCAGCGCCGGCGGTTTTTCATAGTCGCAGTAGTGGCATTTTAGTTTATTGGCTGCCTTATGGTATACAAGCGGTATATCGCAGTTTACGCATTTCTCCACTTTGCCGCAGGTCATGCAGAAGTTATAGTTCGAGTATCCCCTGCGGCTGATGAAAAGTATCACCTGTCCGCCCGCGTCAAGCGCATCCTGCATCCCTTTTATGAGGTTGTTTGAAAGGAAAAGGCCGTTGCTTTTATTGGCGTCTATTTTCAGGTCCACCACCTCTATCTCCGGCATGGGCCGCTTTGACACACGCTCAGGCAGGACCAGCATCCCATACTTTCCGTTCAAGGCGTTATGATAGGATTCTGCGGAAGGGGTCGCGCTGCCAAGCACCACCACGGCCCCGCTAAGTGTCGCCCTGTACACAGCGCAGTCGCGCGCCGAGTACCTGGGTTCGCTTTCCTGTTTGTAAGATGAGTCAAATTCCTCATCAACAACTATGAGGCCCAGGTTGTCAAAAGGCGCGAATATTGCCGAGCGCGTGCCCACCACCACGTCGGCTTCCCCTGACTTCATCCGTTCCCACTCATGCACCCTTTCAGCGGGTTTTAGCCCGCTGTGATATATGGCGGTCCTGTCCTGAAATACTTTTTTAAAACGTTCGGTCACTTGCGGCGTCAGAAATATCTCCGGCACTAAAATTATCGCTTTTTTCCCCCGGCTTACAGCGTACTGCGCCGCCCTTATATATACTTCTGTTTTCCCCGAACCCGTCGTTCCAAAAAGCAGGAAAGTACTGTATTTATCATTTTTTACGGCATTTATGATCTTATCAACCGCTTCCTGCTGGAAGGAATTAAGCGTTATTTCCGCGGCAATATCCTGCGCTCCCGTTTCAGGTTTCACGCGCTTTTTTTTGATGCCTTTAAAACTTTCTTTTTCTTCTATCTCGAGTATGCCTTTTTTTTGCATCGCGGCTATCACGCTGTGCAGACCGCTTATTTTCAGGTCTTTTTCCATGGAGCTAAACGGCGCCTCATTATGTTCCTTGTCCTTTAAGTACTCGGCAACGTCCATCTGCCTTCCCTTAAGCTCAATTGTTTCATTTATAAGCCTGACTATTTTTTTGAATGTTATTTTAAACAAAGGCGCAAGCATGGTGGAAAATACCATGCCCGGCGCGGCGAGATAATAATCCGATATCCACAGCCCGAGTTTTATGAGTTCAGGGCCGATTACAGGCGTCTCGTCAAGGAATGATCTTACGAATTTTATCTTTTCCACGGGTATGTCCGCAGTGTCCGATACCTCCAGCACGAGCCCGGTGGCTGTTTTGCCGCCAAGCGGCACTATGACCCTGCAGCCTATTTTTTCAGGGCCCGCGTCAGGCGTTTTATAGGTAAGCAGGTTTTCGACATTTGAAAAGACAGCCGTCCTTACATATCTCATTGTTTTCCTTTTCTCTGCGGAATGGTTATTTTCCTGACTTCATAACCTTTTCCCGGCTTGATGCCTTTTTGTTTTTCCAGGGCCTCTTCATATTGTTTTTTCATGTCAACTATCCTGTAGCCCTGCGGCACCTTAAAAAGCGTTTTATCCATAAAAAAACGGTTTTTCACCCTGCCTGCCGCGTATGTCTGTTTCACGGGTCGGGCCGTTATATTTTTGCCGTTAAACGGGACCTGAGCCTCGTCGGTTATGCTTTCCACTTTCAGTGTCCTGCCTGTGTTTTTATCCAGCCACTCGGTCGCAGTACCCCATGCAAACATGTCCGTTACGCGCTTTAATATCCTGTATGATATGACATCGCATTCGAGCCCATCGAGTTTTTCCCGGCCTATGACCGTGCGGTCTTTTTTCTTTAAGCCAAGCCCGGGGAAAATGCCTAAAAGGAACATGGGCGCCTCATCCCCGGTAATGTAGTACAGGGCGGCGGTCTTAAAGAACGGGTTCAAAATGTAAAGTTCCGCGTTGTCAAAGATCATAACCTGTGTCTGGGACCCGTCGGCGCTTTTGATCTCAAGCCTGAATCTTCCGTCAAGATACATGGCTTTTATGCGCCTGTCCTGCGTATCCTGCGTGCTTGAAGAAAATATTTCCCACTCGCACTTATTACACCCGGGGTTGATCCCGGCCGGGTTTGCATCCTGCACCGGCGGCTTGATTTTCAGCGTAAAACCGCCTTGGGCCGATAATGCCGCAGGTGATAATACCATCAACAAAACCAGTAACATTTTTATTTTCCCCATTGTTTCCCCTCAAAATTGTTAATTGCGTCAAAACCGCCGGTCACTTCGCTCATGTAGTTTGACGCTGCCGAAAGTATTTCACTTCTGTTAAGCGCGAAAATAGCCGCATAAAAAGGAATATTTAAACCCGCAATTACCAGGAATATCCCGACATAATCCGGAAAATATATGTTCATCCTGTTCACTATGAGGATACCCGTGAACGCCATAACCCCGAGCCACGCCGCGTTTGAAGCCATCAGGCCTATATGCCCGAATTTCATGCCAAACCACCTGACGATAAGGAAATACATTATAAAAGGATAATAGAACAGGAACGACAGGGGTTCCATATAAAAAAGGCCTATAATATCGCTGATCCCGGGTATTAATGAAATGCCGTATACCGGGTCATCAACGATTATCATCCTGGCCCTTTGTTCCTCAATTTCTTTTTCTGTCATCTTTTCTTTTTCAAGCACATAGACAAAGGACCCTGTGATCTTAGCCAGAAGCGTGACCTGCCTTAAGTACCATTTACCCTGAAGGTTATTTAAGACATCATCCTGCAGCGCCATTATGTATTTCCTGGGGAATTTTTCCTTTAGATCATCGCTTATCTTTATCACGCCTTTTTTTTGTATGTCATTTATCAGTATGACTATGACCCCTTTTCCAGGCTGCTGGGCCGCCACAGCGGTCAGGCAGGCATACGCAGACGTATTTAAGTCGTATTCCCCCTTTATTTTTTCGATTTTTATGCAGGTGAATATCCCGTGATCTTTTTCCAGCCTGCCCGCCATATCAGGCAGATAATTCCTGTTGCTATAGTAGTCATACCCGTAATTGTAGGATTCAGGACAGTCAATGCACTTCCAGGCTCTTAATCCCGCACAAATAAGCAGGATTGATGTGACATAAATTATTTTTTTAAACATATTTGATTATAACATATTTTGAATAAATGGTAATCTTGAAAATCGCATTATGAATATTGACAATACGCCTTTTTGGTATTATTATGGTAAAAAAAATACAAGGCGGTCCGACATGATAAAGAAAATCGCATTAGTCCTTATAATTGCCCTGCTGTCCGCGTCTTTTATCGCTGCCGAAGACGCCGCCGCTAATACTGTAACAACCCCGGCCCCTTTAAGCCTGACACAGGCGGCTGTTGCCGCAGCGCCGCCGGTTTTGTATAACGCTTTAGGCGTTGATGTCGGCATGATAAGCAAGGTCATACCCGGGGTTTCCTACACAAGAGTGATCGACCCCCATGTTTCATGGACTGTTTTTGCCGGCGCCCTGTATGACGGTAACGCGTTAATGCTTTTGCTCCAGGCAAACGCGTATTATTTGCTGAATGAATACATCTATGTGGGACTCGGTGTAAGCGGTTCGCTGGACGAGGATCATACGGCAATGTTCGGCTTTGCCAATCCGGCTTTAGGCCTGTTGTCTGCCATAACGGATAATATAAAGTTTTATGTGGAAACCAACCTGCTTATTTTTACCTACAGGAAAAAACTCGATTCTGATCCGGGTATAACTGTTAATAATCCGATCCCGATATTAAAATTTGGATTGAGATATTATTTTTAAACGATTACTTTTTCAGCAAAAATCTTACCGCCTTTTCAAGCTCATTCGTGTCTATGGCCGTATCTTTGCACGGACCGTGCGGCCTTTTATTGGGTATGGCTATTATCGGTATGTATCCGGGTGTATCGGTCATCCCGGCCACCAGGTCCCTCTCGCAGGCCACGCCGATTATGGCGTCAGGCCTGACTTTTTTCAGCATCTGCCTCGCGGAAGAGCCTCCCGTCGCGGTAAACACTTTGCATCCGTATTTCCCTGTGATCTCAGCCGCCTTTGTGCGTGTTTCCCCATCCAGGCAGCGCGGCAATAATACAATCAGGTTGTCGGCCTGGAACTTTTTTTTGGTCGTATATACCAGGGCATTGTTTACCCTGACGAGTGAATGCCCGATCCTGTCTTTTGATATTTTAAAGATCGAGGCTGCCTTATAGACTAAAGGGTAGATCCATTCAATATGCAGCCCGTCTTTTTTTGAGTAAAATATGAAATTAACCCCGGTTGCGACCGTTAAAAGCAATAACAGCGAATAAATGTATATGACGGAGAATACCCCGATTATGACCCAAAATACCACGGCATCCGCCAACGCGTGAAACTGGGCGAGCCTGGGAGATATAAGATAATACCCGAGCATGAACACCAGCGACAGCATAAAAAGCGAAACAAAATAGAACAAAAGGAAAGTTGTCTTGCCTTCCTTTATCTCTTTTTCATATTGGGTCAAATCGCCAACCCAATCGCTCCACTCATCCCCGAGCTTGCGGTCTATGGCGTCTTTAGCCACGTCTGAAAGCTGTTGCCCGTTGTTGGTCATAACTTGCGCCTTTCCTTATTTTGCGGTCCTGCTGCAATAACCGCCCCTATAGCCATTTGCCTTCCCGTTTTGCCTTTATCCCTCCTGTGTGAATAAAAATATTCCGGGTTGCAGGATGTGCAGATATCGCAGACATGCACATTTTCAGGTTTTAACCCTTCTGCCACAAGCAGGTTTTTAACCCCTGCCCACAGGTCCATGTATATCCGGCCTTTTTTCTTTGTGAATATGTTACTAAAAACAGCCTGTTTTTGCAATTGATTATAGATTTCCGCACCCACCTCATAACAGCACGGGCCTATTGCCGGCGAGATGGCGGCCGTCAGATCGCCGGGGTTTGACCCGAAATATTTTTTCATTTTTTTTACGGCTTTTGAGGGTATTTTATTCGCGACGCCTTTCCATCCCGAGTGGATCGAAGCTGTCACATTTTTTACCGGGTCCATTATCACCGTGCCGGCGCAGTCAGCCAGCCTTACACCCGCGGCTATTCCGGGTATATCCGATATTATCCCGTCCGCGTCAATGCTTAACATTCTTTTTATATCAACAGCATCCCTGCTTTTCATTATTTTTGTATTTTTGCTTTTGTGCGGCATGAGCATTACTATCCTGTCCCCGTGAACCTGGTTTGCGGCGCTTGCATACTTTACTCCAAGCGTGTTTTCGATCCGCCTGATATTTGAATTCACGGATCTTATATCATCGCCTGTATGCATGCCCGTATTGAGCGATCCATACTGTTTCAGGCTTTTTCCGCCTTTGCGTGTGGTGAAAACCTGGAGAAACCGGGGGTTATTATTTATGGCATCGCACATGAACATGGGCATTTTATCCTTAACAACGAGGTGAAACCCTTTGGGTATCTTCATTTTACCTTGTCTAAGTACTGCGTTATGCCTTTGGCGATGCTGATAGATACCTCGTCCTTGAATCCGGGGCTGTCAAGCTTTTGTTCCTCTTTTGGATTGGAGATAAAAGCTATCTCTACCAGGACCGACGGCATGTTTGTATTCGCGATAACGTAAAAAGGCGCCCTTTCAGTCGGCATCCACTTGAGTTTCAGCCCGGAGATCAGGTCCTGCTGTATGTTGCCCGCAGCCTCTATGCTCAAGTACTCATAAGCGCTTTTTCTCAGGTCATTCATCAGGAACTCAAGCGCACCCGTGTTCTTGTTCTCAAACTTCGCGGCTTCGGCCGCTTCTTTTGATGACGCCACCCTGTCGTATATATAGGACCTGGTGCCCGACGCGCTCCTGTTGCCCGACGCATTGCAGTGAATACTGACAAACAGATCGGCTTTTCTTGAATTGGCGTATATTGCCCTGTTTTTCAGCGTTATGAATTCATCCGTATCCCTGGTCAGGAGCACATCCGCGTTATATGATTTTAAGTGCCGCTTTACAAGCTGGGCCACGTTCAAAACCACATCCTTTTCACGGAGTCCGTTATAGCCCGTGGCTCCCGGGTCGTTGCCGCCGTGGCCCGGATCAAGTACTATGAGTTTTCTTGATGAAGTGTTCCTTGATGGATCAATGATCTTTACCGTATCTGCGGCCCGACCTGCGGCGGGTATTTCCGTTCCTTTTTCCACAATAACCGGCTGATCATTTTCAACCGCGGTTGCGGCGGCTGCGGGTTCGGCGGTCACCGTTGACTTTATTTTCCCGGCAGTCACCGCGGTTTTGATCGGCCTGGGCGTTTCCACGGTTTGCGTTACAACCTTTACCTCCACAGGCTCCGCGATCCTGGGCACGTCCCCTGATATTGCTTCCTTAATCTTTTCTACGGTATATGCGCTTATATAAAGCGCTCCGTCCTGGATATATGGAGGGCTGTCTGTCCTGTATGATCTTTCATTTGACACCACAAACGGATAATCAAGGACGATTTCCGCGCTGCCGCCTTTGCCTGTTATCTCCGCTTTGTCCAGTTTCCAGTCATACGTGACCGTATAACCCAAAGCCTCAAGCGATTTTACCTGTACAAACCCGTCGGCAGCCCTCAAAAGAACGCCCATGGCAAATATCATCAGGGCCGCCAAAAAAACTTTTTTCATGAAATCTCCTGTATAATTTATTATAAACTAATTGTATCCCGTGTTCCTTTGGAACGTCGGGATGTCGACATTTTCATATCCGTTATCCACTATGCCCCTTACTCCGACCGTAAGCAGGGTCGCGGCTTTTTCAACCTTGTCCGGTATTATCACTTCCTGCAGTGAGGCCCCTGCGGCCTGGTTCTTTATCCCTGATATAAGTATCACGACTTCGATCTCATCACCCGTTGAGTCATCGCATACGACACCGTATTTGAGCGAAGCAGACTTGCCTGTGAGTTTCTTTATGTTCTCTATTTCCTTTAGTTCCGCTACAGTTATGTTTCCCACAAAGTTTACCAGCATTTCCTTTGCGCCGCTTATATCCACATCCCCTATGAACGGGTTTTTAAGCGCGCGGTCAAGCGCTTTCTTGGCTTTATCCGTTCCGCTTGCCCTTCCGATGCCCAGGAACGTGTCCCCTTTTTGCTTTAAGGTCGCTTTAACGTCCTCAAAATCTATGTTTTGCAGTCCGGGCCTGGCTATCATGGTGACTATCCCGTTGACTATTTCTATTAAAACCTTGTTCGCTTCCTTGTAAGCCTGAGGGACCGTCATGGCCGTATCGCATACTTCAAATATTTTCTCGTTTGATATGGTGATGATCGAGTTCACCCTGTCTTTGAGCCTGTTCATGGACTCGTCGACTATTTTTCTCTTCCTGGAATTATCAAGTTCCATTTTAGTGGGAGTTATCACGACGCCGACCGTAAGTATATCGAGCCCCCTTGCTATGTCGGCGATCACCGGGGCCGCACCCGAACCCGTTCCTCCGCCCAACCCGCAGGTAATGAAAAGCATGTCGGTTCCGCGCAGTTTACTCTCAAGCAGGTCCCTGTCCTCCTCGGCGGCCTTTTCCCCTTTTTCGGGGTTGCTTCCCGCGCCCCCGCCTTTTGTCAGTTTATTGCCTATCTGCACCTTGTCATCTGCGTTGACGCGCTGTATGGACTGCATGTCGGTGTTAACCGCTATTAACTCGGCGTCTTTTAAGCGGAATTCGGCCATGTCATTGATGATGTTGCATCCGCAGCCGCCTACCCCTATGACCTTGATCTTTATTCCCGTGCTTTCATCCTTTTCCATGTCCGCGTATTCAAACTTCAGTTTCGAGTCCATTGTGTCCATTAGACACCTCCCTTATAGTTTATCTAAAATATTTTTTTTGATCCATGCCCACGCGCCGCCGAGACCCTTGTTTCCCCTGCCCGGGGAAGACGGAGATTCATGTTCGTGTTCCCTTACATAATACTCTATCAACCCTATGACGGTCGCCCACTCCGGGGAACTGACAATATCATACAGCCCCACGATCTTTTCCTTTAAAGGCGCGCCAACCCTGACCCTTAAGCGCATTTCTTCCTTGAAAAGTGTGTCTATGCCTTTTAAAAGCGATGTGCCTCCGGTTAAAACCACCCCTCCGGCGTACATGGCCCGGTCTATGCCTTCTTTTTTCAGTTCTTCCTCGACAAACCTGATGAGTTCCTGGACCCTCGGCTTGATGAACTTAGCCAGCATTTTCCTGTCCACTTTTTCCACCCTGGAACTCCCCATGTCCGGCACTTCTATGAATTCTTCAGGCATGTTGATGGACAAACCCATGGAATCAACCTGCGCCGGGTTATCACTTTCCAAAAGCCCGTATTTCCTCTTTAAAAGTTCCGCGACCGATTTTGGGGTCTGCAACCCCTGGACTATATCATTTGTGATGAACTGGCCGCCGACCGGTATTACGCGCACGAACCTGAGCGATTTCCTGTAATAAAGCGATATGTCTGTCGTACCGCCGCCTATGTCAAGCAGCAGGACGCCCACATCCTTTTCATCAGGGTATAATACCGCGTGCGCCGAAGCCAGGCCCTGGAGTATTATGTTCTCGCAGCCGTATCCGGCGCGTTCCACTACCTTTTTCACATTGTCTATGGCCGTCAGCGAGCCTGTTATCATGTAAGCGTCCACTTCAAGTTTCATGCCTGTCATCCCGAGCGGGTCGTCTATCTCGTCCTGGGCGTCGACTATGTACTGTATGGGGACCACGTGCAGGGTTTCCCTTTCCTGCGACATGCGCACCGATGTAGCGCCCTCCATGGCCCTGCGTTTGTCATCTTCCGTTATTTCCTTCTGCCGCTGGTTTGATAGTGCTATCTCGCCGTGCCCTTTCATGCCCATGATATGCTTTCCGGAGATGGACGCCAGGACCATATCTATTTTTGACTTGGCCATATCCTCGGCTTTTTGCACCGATTTTTTGATCGCCTCCGTTGTTTCAGCTATGTTGTTTATCGAACCTTTTGATACGCCGGTGTTTTCCTGCCAGCCGACGCCGATAACGTTTATTTCCTGGTCATGGACTTCAGCGATGACCGTACACACTTTGGTCGTCCCGATGTCAACAGCCGCGATTAAATTACCGTCGTTTTGCTGCATGTCTGGCTCTCCTTTTATTTAATTATTACCATGTCCTTATATAACAGGTTCATGGTCTTAAATCTTCTCCCTGTTTCTTTCATTTTATCCAGAGCGGCCGAAAAATTCTCCAGCTTGTCCCTGGTGATCGAATCCCCGAAATAAACCGTCCCGCCGTCCGCGGTTATCATGATTATGTTTTTCGGGTTCTTTAAATTTATATCCGAGGCCTCAGCCAGGTATTTTCTGTCAATTGCGAGCGCCTGTTTGTATAATTTCAGGTACTCTTCCCTTTTTTCATTGACGGATATCCCGATAAGCCGGACCAGGTATTTCCCGCCCGCATCGGGGCCCGCAGGTCTGGTTTTCCCGCCGGAACCCACGACATAATCGCGTCCATCGTCCTCTATCAGGTATTTATCCCCGGAAAAAAACGACATTTCAGGCAGTTTTATGCCCGCCAATTTAATATCAAATTTCATGGTTGCGGCCTTTGAAACCACGGTTTTTACAAGCATGTTCACGCTCACTGCAAAGATCCCGAGAAGCGCGGCCCATATCAGGATTTTCCTGATTATGATCGTCAGGTGCCTGAAATCAGAAGGCAGCGCAACTGTCCTGGTGTTCCTTGCCACATACCTTGTTCCGAAACTTTTCATCCGCGTCTCTCCATTGCTTTTTTTACAAGCGACATTATCAAATCGTAAAAACTTAATCCCGCTTTCCGGGCCGAATCCGGAAAAAGACTCAGTGCCGTCATGCCCGGATGCGTATTTATCTCGATCACATAGACTTTTCCTTTTCTTACTATCATATCCACCCTCGAGTAGTCCCTGCATTCCAGGGCCCGGTGCACCATGAGCGCGGTTTTACCGGCAAGCTTGGTTTCAGCCGCGGTTAACCTCGCGGGTATTATATGCTGCGACATGCCTGCCGTGTATTTTGACTCGTAATCATAGAACTCGTTGGCCGGCACTATTTCTATTATGGGAAGGGTTTTATCAAGGAACACGGGCACTGATATTTCCGTGCCTTTAATGTATTCTTCAACGAGTACCCTGCCGTATTTCCTTGTCCTGGGAAATAGATCATACGCCTCTTTTTTATCCTTCACTATGTAAACGCCGACCGACGACCCCTCGGCTTCCGGCTTGAACACAACCGGGAACTTTATCTTAAGGCCTTTTAGCTCCGTTTTTTTGTCCATTATCTGCCACGCAGCCGTTGATATGCCGTAGAAAGTTATTATCTTCTTTGTCATTATCTTATTCATGCCCACTGCCGCGGCCATTATGCCGCTGCCTGTGTATGGTATTTTCAGGAACTCAAGTATTCCCTGTATGGCCCCGTCCTCGCCGTACGTGCCGTGCAGGGCAATAACCGCGACATCTATTTTCGCCCTGACTATCTTATCAGTGCTCCTTGTGTCAAGGTCTATCGCCACCGCGTTTTCGCCGCGGCCGGCAAGTTCCTTCACTATGGCCGCGCCGGATTTAAGCGATATTTCCCGCTCTGACGACAGCCCGCCCATGATAACGCCTATGCGGGGCTTCTTTTTCATTGTTTAAGGCTCCTTTTTTTTCAATTAACGTACTTTACTTCCTCTTCCAGTTGTATACCGAATTTCCTGTAAACAGCCTTCTTTACCAGGTTTGCAAGCTTAACCACGTCCTTAAACTTTGCGCCGCCTTTATTTATCAGGAAGTTTGCGTGCATCCTTGATACTTCCGCTTTTCCGCACGTTAATCCCTTTAATCCCGCTTCTTCTATCAGTTTTCCGGCCGTGTAGTTCCTGTCGTTCTTAAAAAAGCTCCCCGCACAGTATGCGTTCCACGGGTGCTTTGAATGCCTTATCTTTATTAATGATGCCATTTCTTTCCTGATATCTTCCACGGGCCTTTTCTTAAGTTTCAGTTCAACTCCCGTGATTATGAATCCGTTGTCCTGGAATATCGAATGTCTGTAGGAAAATGCCTCCCTGCCGTTCTCTATTATTCCGCAGTTTCCCTTTTTATCCGTAAAGTAAACCCTGCTTATGTATGAACCTATGCCTTTGCCATATGCCCCGGCGTTCATGTAAACCGCCCCGCCGAGCTTGCCGGGTATGCCGGCTAAAAATTCCAGGGAGCCCAAGCCATGCTTCATGAGCCAGCCGAGCATGACGCTGATTTTTATTCCCGCGCCGGCGTACACGCTTGTTTTGCCTTTGGCTTTTATTTCCTCAAATCCGCCTTTAAGCTCCACAAATACTTTCCTTATTTTCCTGTCCGTAACCAGGACATTTGAAAGATTTCCCATAATAAAGAGCTCTTTCTTCCATTTGCGGGCGCTTTTAACCGCGATCGTCAGTTCCCCAGTATTTTTAACTGTCAAATAGCATTCAACACTGCCGCCTATCTTAAAACTCGTCTTATCCTTTATGATAAAATTATTGTAAAATTCTATCCCGGCCTCTCTTAATTTTCCGTAAAAACCGCCTACTTTGCCCACTTTTCAATCTCATTTCTTAATTCATTTATGTTGCCCGCGCCCATTAAAAATACCATGTCGCCTTTTTTAACCGTCCTGCGCAGGCGCTCCGATATGGCCCCCCACTCTGTCTCATAAAAAGCCTGCTTGCTGCCTGTTTCCTTCATAGCGTCGGTTATCATGGCCGATGTCACGCCCGCGATGGGCGCTTCCCTCGCCGGGTATATTTTATCCAGTATGGCCATATCGGCTATACTCAAAGATTTTGCAAACTCCCTGAACAGCTGCTGTGTCCTTGAGAAAAGATGCGGCTGAAAAACGGCTATTACCCTTCCCTTTGCCATTTCTTTTCCGGTTTCCAGGACTTTCATGACCTCCACCGGATGATGCGCATAATCATCTATGAGGATGAAATTCTTCATCTTGAATATGTTAAACCGCCTCTTTACGTTATGGAACCTCTGCAGGCCCTTTTTTATCACGGCTGTTTTTATGCCCGTATCGAACGCTATCGCTATGGCCATGAGCGAGTTCTGCACGTTATGCCTTCCCGGTATATTAAGCTCAAAAACACCCAGCTTTTTGCCCCGGTAGATGACGGAAAAGCGCTGCTTGAACCCCTTAAAATGCACGTTGTAAGCGTATATGTCGTTTGACCTGTCAAATCCAAAATACACTTTCCTTACGAATATCTCATCCCTGATCGACTTTATATTTTCATCATCGCCGTTTAAGTATGCAACCCCGTAAAAAGGAACTTTATTTATGAAGTTCACAAATGCCTCTTTAAGGGCATCCATTTTCTTGTAATAATCCATATGGTCATTGTCAATGTTTGTCACGCCTACTATGACCGGGTTTAAGTGCAAAAATGAACCGAACGCTTCGCAGGCTTCGACTATGACATACCTTCCCTTGCCTGCCCTGGCGTGCACCCCGCCCGTTTTCACCACTCCGCCCACAATATAGGTCGGGTCAAGTTTGGCTTCCATAAACATGGTGGCCAGCATGGATGTGGTCGTTGTTTTTCCGTGCGAACCGGCTATGGCTATGCCGTACTTTAACCTTAATACTTCGTCGAGCATGACCGCCCTTGGTATCACGGGTATTTTCATATTTCTGGCTCTTACTATCTCCGGGTTTGTTTCAGGCACGGCATTTGAATATATGGCTATGTCCGCGTCTTTTACGTTCTTTGCGTCATGCCCTATGAATACTTTTCCGCCTATGTTCCTGATTCGCATGGTATTTTCAGACTCCTTCATGTCGGAGCCGGTCACTTTGTACCCCAGGTTTATAAATATCTCCGCAAGGCCGTTCATGCCTGAACCGCCTATGCCTATGAAATGAAGGTTCTTTACCTCTTTTAACATGTTTCATCTCCTAAATATATTTTAACCTAAGGCTATTTCTATTATTTTCTCCGCGCTGTGTCCGCGGTACATCTTTTTCAGTTTTTTTTTCATCACTTCGTTTGTTTTGCTTTCCAAAAGCTTATTAACCGATCCTATGAATACATCGGCGTTAAGATCGCTGTCTTTTATGACTATGGCCGCGCCGGAATCTTTAAACGCCTCCGCGTTCTTTTCCTGGTGGTTGCCTGTCGCGTGCGGGTAAGGAACAAGCAGCGAAGGCAGACCAACTGCCTCCAGTTCTGTCAGCGTTCCCGCCCCTGCCCTTAGCACCCCTGCGTCAGCCACGCAGTAAGCCAGCCCCGCATCGTCTATGAACCTGACCACGCTGCACTTTACCTTGCTGTTTTCAGCCGTTTTTTTCACAGCAGCCTCATAATCATCGTTTCCCGTCATCCATATGAACTGGGTCCCTTTGATCTCTTTTGCCGCGCGCGGCAGCACATCCATAAATATCCTGTTTATGCTTTGCGCCGCCCTGGAACCCGGCATTATGAGCACTGTTTTTTTGCCGGATCTCAGGCCGAATTTTTTTAAGCCTTCCTTTTTCCTGTTCTTAAGCAGGCTTTCCCTTATTGGATTGCCTGTAACTGTTGTCTTGCCTGCCGGAAAATATTTCACTGTTTCTTCAAAACCGGCCGTTATGCGCGTCACAAAATAAGACAGCATTTTGTTCGCGGCGCCCGGCACGACATTCGGCTCATGTATCAGCGTCTTCCTGCCTGCCAAAGACGCCATAAAAACCGCCGGGTACGAAGCAAACCCGCCTGTGCCTATCACAGTGTCCGGGTTAAAATCCTTTATTATTACGGCTGCTTCAAAGAACGACCTGATCACCCAAAAAAAATTTATTACGTTCCTGAACGTAAATTTCCTTATAAATGGCCTGGCGTTAACACCCGCAAAATCAAAGCCTCTTTTTGTTATTATTTCCTTTTCCATGCCTTTTATTCCGCCTGTAAAAAGCACCGGAGCTTTTTTATCCCGCCTTAACAGTTCTTCAGCCATGGCAATAGCCGGGTATATGTGCCCTCCGGTGCCGCCGCATGCAAATAAGACCCTCATTTGGCTTTCCCGTATGCCGACTTTGAAATTGACAAAAGCATTCCCATGGCCACGCACGCAACCAACAGCGATGAGCCTCCGTAGCTCAAAAAAGGCAGCGTCGTGCCCTTTGACGGCATGACCCCGGTCGCGACGCCCACATTTATGCACACCTGCGTGATTATGACAAGGGTCAGGCCCACTGCCATGAATTTGTTGAATTTATCCTGTACGTTTATGGCGATAAATACGCCGCGGGACAGGACCATGAAAAATCCCGCCAGCACAACTGTGGAGCCGATCAGGCCCCACTCTTCCCCTATTATGGAGAATATGTAATCCGTATGCGGCGCCGGAAGATATAAATATTTCTGCTGGCTGTTCGAGAAACCCACTCCGAATATCCCGCCTGAACCCACCGCTATCAGGGACTGTATGGTCTGCCAGCCCGCCCCGTAATAATCGCTCCACGGGTTTAAAAACACCATGATCCTTTTTATCCTGTAGGGTTCGATCTTTATCAGTACCACTACGGCCATAGCCGCAGCCGCGATCAAGCCCGCGAATATCCATATATTTACTCCCGCGATCAGCAGCATGGCCATGTATATCATCATTATGATTACTGTGGCGCCCAGATCTTTTTGAAGCACGAGACCGAGCGCGATCGCCGCGGTCACGCCGGCCGACCTGGCAAGTTTCCTGGAAAATGGATAAGAATCGTTCGAAAAGATATCCGAAAGATATATGACATAAAATATCTTTACCAGTTCAAACGGCTGGAAAGAAAGGGGACCGAGATTGATCCACCTGCTTCCGCGCCCTATGTGGGGGATGTGTACGGCGAATAAAAGGACGATCGACAGGATAAGTCCGGGCATCATGAACCTTTTGAGGTCCGCACTGCTTCTTTTGAAGAAATAAAACCCCGCGGCAAGCCCTATGATAGCGAAAAGAACCTGTTTTTTAAAATAATACGCGCTGTCACCGTGTTCCTCGTAAGCCAATACCGGGCTTGCCGAGTATACCATGAGCAAGCCGAACAGTGTCAGGGCCATACAGGCCATAAATAGAGTGTAGTCCATCCTTTCTCCCGAAGCGGTTTTCATCATTTTTGCGCCGCCTTTAACACATACTTTTTAAACTCGTCCCCCCTGTGCGCGTAGCTCTTGAACAGGTCAAAACTCGCGCAGGCCGGGGACAGCAGCACCACTTTTATTCCCTGCGCTTTGAAACACTTATCCACCGCGTCCTCCATGGTTTCCGACGTCAAAACCTCCACCTTTGATGAAAATATGCCTTTGATCTTTTCCCTGTTCTCGCCGAGGGCGACTATAAGCTTTACGTTTGTCGGAAGAGTATCGTACAGCGGCGAAAAATCAGTGCCTTTTTCCCTGCCTCCGAGTATCAGCGCCATGTCTTCCTTGAACGTATCAACAGCCTTTAATACGGCATCCACGTTTGTGCCTTTTGAATCATCATAGTATTTCACGCCCTTCACTTCCGCCACAAACTCTATCCTGTGGTGAAGCCCGGTGAAATTTTTTATGGTATCGACCGCTTTTGCCATATCCAGTTTCACGATATCCGCGGTTATCACGCAGGACAGGACATTTTCATAATTATGCTTTCCTATAAGCTTTATATCCGCGGCTTTAAAAAGTTCTTCTTTCCTGCCGTTTATGCTTTTTATAAAACTGCCGTCCTTAAAGTAATACCCGTTTTCCAGTTCCCTGTATGCTGAAAAATAATGCTTGGCCGGAGAGGCCATGGAGCTCATTATGTTGGTGAGCTTATCCTCTGTATTCAATATCAGGTGGTCGCTTGGGGACTGGTTCCTGAAAATATTCGCTTTTGCCATGGCGTATTCCTGCATATTCAGGTACCTGTCCTGATGGTCGTCGGTTACATTAAGGATTATTGAGACTAAAGGCTTAAAATCCCTGATAGCCTCAAGCTGAAAGCTTGAAAGCTCCAGCACCACATACTCCGGCTTTTTGCCTTCCATAAGCATATCGCAGAAAGGTATGCCTATGTTTCCGGCAAGTTCGACCTTATCCCCCAGCTGGGCCCTGAATATTTCGTATATCAGCGTTGTAACCGTTGTCTTTCCGTTGGTCCCGGTTATCGCTATGATCTTTGCGGTGGTAAACTGGCTGGCAAACTCCACATCCCCCATCAGCAGTTTGTTATTTCTGGCGGCAACCTCGCGCCACTTGGGCTGTATGGGCACCCCCGGGCTTACTATTATTATGTCAGCCTCCAGAAAAGACTCGTCTTTATGCCCGTCCGGTTCAAGCACTACCCCGCTTTTTTTCAGGTCAAGCGCTTCCTGGTCGAATTTAGCCTCAGGCTTGGAATCGCTTAAAATTATCTTTTTTACCCGGCGCGTGAGAAGGAACCTGGCGGCCGATATGCCGCTTTTTCCCGCCCCGAGTATGAGTATTGTTTTTCCGTCAATATCCAGCATGTGTCACCTCAGTTTGAGCGTGCTTAATGTAAATAAAAGCACTATTAAAGCCGCGATCCAGAATCTGATTATAATCTTGGGTTCGGAGGTCCCTTTAAGCTGAAAATGGTGGTGCAGCGGCGCCATCTTAAATATCCTTTTGCCGGTCAGTTTGAAAGAACACACCTGGAGGATCACGGACGCCACCTCGGCCACGAATATTACCCCCACGATCAGAAGCAGAAGTTCCTGTTTTATAAGCACGGCTATGGTGCCTATAACTCCGCCGAGCATGAGCGCGCCTATGTCCCCCATGAACACCTCTGCCGGGTATGTGTTAAACCACAGGAACCCGAGTATGGCCCCGGTGAACGCCGCGCATATGACAGTGACCTCGGCTGCTTTTGCCACGTGCATGATAAGCAGGTATTCGCTCATTTTTATGTTCCCTATCATGTACGACATGACAACAAACGTGGCAAAAACAAAAAGCGACAGGCCCGACGCGAGCCCGTCCATGCCGTCCGTGAAATTTACGGCATTTGACCATCCCGCTATTATGAGCATGGTAAATACAATGTACAGCCATACAGGCATGTCGACCGGGTTCTTAATGAAAGGTATGTTCAAAAAGGTTGTGTACGCAAAAGTCTTGTCCGTAAATGTCAGGTACATGGCAACAACCGCGAAAGCGCCCGCGAACTGCATGAGGAGCTTCCATCCAGCGGAGAGGCCCTTTGTCCCAACTTTAAGCTTAAGATAATCATCCAGGAACCCTATCAGCGCAAACCATACTGCGGCAAACAGGACAATATATGTATAATTGTTGTCGAACCTGCCCCATAACAACATGGAGCCTAAAAAGGCGGCCAGCATAATGAGCCCGCCCATGGTGGGCGTGCCCTTTTTCTTCAAGTGTTCCTTCGGCCCGTCTTCGCGTATGACCTGCGTCACCGACATTTTTCTGAGCATTGCTATCATTGCTTTGCCTATGAGCAGGCTTATTGCAAAAGCAGTAATGGCCGCAAAAGCGGCCCTCACTGTTATATACCTGAATACGTTTAAGAACGAATACAAAACATGAAGCGGATAAACCAAATGGTAGAACATTAATGCCTCCGTTAACTTTTAATTTTAACCTTTCAGCCCAAAGAGCTTATTATTTCCTCAAGTTTATTCCCGCGGGACCCTTTTACAAAGACCGTATCCCCGGGTTTGACAAATGATCTCAGGTCGGCCTTTAACTTTTCCCTGTCGTCATAAGTTTGCGCTGTTTTTTTGTATCCGCGCTCCACATTGGTGGAGTTTCCTCCGTATATGAAAAACTTTTTTATATCAAGCCCGGCAAACATCGCGCCCACTTCCTCGTGCAGAGCTGCCGCAAACGGTCCCAATTCCAGCATTTCGCCCATGAGCACGACCAGGTCCCGGTACCCGGCTTTTTTAAGCGTTTCTATCGAAGCCGCGAAGGAATCCGGGTTCGCGTTGTAACAGTCGTTTATGACCGTTATCCCGTTTTTCAGCTTTACTTCTTCAAACCTCATGAAACCTTCCATTTCAAACTTTGAAAGGGCCTTTTTTATATTTGCCCCGCTTATGCCGAAAAACTTTGCCGCTGTTATTGCGGCCGCGGCATTGTATATGTTATGAAGCCCTTTTAATTTCATTTTTATGTTCCCGCTTATTCCCCGCACCTTAAACTCGGAACCCCGCCCCGTTAACGCGTATTTTTCGATCCTCGTATCGGCTTTACAGCCGGTCCCGAAGGCCAGCGCCTTAAGCTTTTTGGCAGCGGCTTTTTTTCTCAGGAATTTATAAAACCTGTCCTCATTGTTCAGTATTATTGCGCCGCCTTTTTTAACCCCTTCCATTATTTCGGCCTTTGCTTTGGCTATCCCGGCTTCTTTGCCGTCAAAATTCCCTATGTGCGCCCTGCCTATGTTGGTTATTACGGCCGCGTCAAGTTTGACCGCAGACACAAGCTTTTTTATCTCACCTGAGTGGTTCATGCCTATCTCCAGCACGAGTATTTCATGCCCGCTGTCCAGGCCAAAAATAGTAAGCGGCAGCCCGAGATAGTTATTAAAGCTCTTTTCGCTCTTGTGCACCCTGTATCTGGCGCGCAAAATGGCGGCTAACAGTTCCTTGGTCGTGGTCTTGCCGTTGCTGCCGGTGACTGCCGCAACCTTTAACTTTTTAAACTTTTTAAAATAGTATGCCGCCAGCTTTAAAAGAGCATCTTTTGTGTCGGTAACTTTAACCAGTTTTTCATCATCAACACCCGGTATTTCTTTTTGCACCACCGCGGCGATCGCCCCGGCCTTGATGGCGTCTGCCGCATATTTATGGCCGTCATTGTCGGCTATAAGGGCGAAAAAAATATTCCCTTTTTTAACGGACCTTGAATCCGCGGTTATTCCGGTTATAGATAGGTCCGCCGCATTTGACTTTTTATTGAACAGCGTAAACAGCTCTTTAAGTTTAAGCTTCATCTTAATTCCTTTATCGCTTTAAGCGCTTCTTTCGCGTCGTTAAAATCAAACTTTGTATCGCCTATTATCTGGTATTCTTCATGGCCTTTTCCCGCCAGAAGTATGATGTCATCTTTTTTTGCGGCTTTAACCGCCATCCTTATGGCTTCGCCCCTGTCCACTGCCATAAGCGCCTTATCTTTATTCTTTACGCCGGCCATCACTTCCGTGATGATAGAAGCCGGGTCCTCGGACCTGGGATTGTCGGAAGTCACTATCATGAGGTCGGCATATTTTTCCACCGCGGCCCCCATCATGGGCCTTTTTCCGCGGTCCCTTTCCCCGCCAGCCCCAAAAACAGTTATTATCCTGCCCTTTTTCAGTTCGTTAAGCGTGCGGAGTATCTGTTCCAAAGAGTCCGGTGTATGCGCGAAATCCACGATCACATTGAATTCATTGCTGTATATTTTATCCAGCCTGCCTTTGACCGTGGTAAATTTTTTAATCGCCATAACCGCGCTTTTTATATCCACCATGCGCGATGTCGCGGCTATTGCCGCCATTATATTATATATATTATGCTGGCCCACCAGAATGCTGGTAAAGAAAGCCCTTACGCGCTTTTGCACCATTAATTCAAAATTCATTCCGTCTATGTCAAGCTTGTGTTTCAAAAGTGAAATTTCGGCCTTGTTTTTTACCGCGTACCTGATTATTTCCGCTTTTTTTGATTGCCCCGCTTTTATGAATTCTTTTGCCCCTTTTGAGTCCGCATTTACCGCGAGCAGGCCGCCTTTTTTCAGGTTCTCCTTCACGATGATAAGTTTTGCCGCCAGGTAATTCCTGAAATTTCCGTGGTAATCAAAATGATCCCTCGTTACATTTGTCATGACCGCAGCGTCAAAACTGATATTTTTCAGCCTTCCCTGGTCAAGCGCGTGTGAGGAAGACTCTATGATGGCGTATTTTATGCCTTTATCCGCGGCCTCGGCCAAAAGCCTGTGTATTGTTATGTTTGACGGCGTCGTGTTATCGGCTTTATAGATTTTCCTGCCTATCTTAAACCCTATGGTCCCGAGAACAGCACAGTCTTTTTTATGTTTTTCCTTTAAGATGGCCTCCACGAGATAAGTGACCGTGGTCTTGCCTTTGGTCCCGGTAACACCGATTATCTTCAGCTTCTTTTTCGCATCCGCGTAAAACAGGTCGGTTATTGCAAACATCGCAGCCTTTGAGTCGGGCACCCGGATAACGGTTGTTTTTCCGCCCGCATCCACGGGCCTTTCCACTATAAGGGCCACAGCCCCTCTTTTTACGGCTTCTTTGGCAAAATCATGCCCGTCTTTTGCGTAGCCCTTGACGCATATGAATATCTCACCCTTTTTAAGCGTGGATGCTGTTTCAGCCACGCCTTTGACTTTTAAGTCTATATCGCCCTGCAATAGTTTCCATCCCGGCGCGACCGCGAGCAATTGCGCAAGCTTCATTGGTTTCAAAGCGCCCCATCCTTTATCTCAAAGTTTATCCTGCATTCGGCCCCGGCTTTAAGGGCCACTCCGGGTTTTGGTTCCTGGGCGATTGCCAGCCCGCTTCCCGAGCATTTGGCTTTAAGCCCGTACATGGAAAGCACTTCCATGGCCTTGCGTATGGAAAATCCCCTGACATCGGGCATGTATATCCTTATCTCCTTGTTCTTGCCGACGTCGCCTAAGTAAACCGAAACCACTTCGCTCGGCTGCACTGTCTTTCTCGGCTCGGGTTTTTGTTTTATGACTATTTTCCCGAACCCTATGCGTTCGTATTTTATATCATTCTCCGACAGGAATCTCTTTGCTTCCGTGTACTGTTTCATATAAAAATCAGGCAGTTTTTGGACAGCGGCTTTTTCCGTTTTATCCGCTGTCTGTATTTTCTCCTGCGTGCCGTCAGGCAGTATGTGCATGGAAGATATCATTGTGTTGGACAGGCTCTTAAAAGCCGGCGCCGCCACGTCGCCGCCAAAAGCCCATATTTCCGAAGGCTCGTCCACTATGACCAGGGTGACAACCTCGGGTTTATCAGCAGGAAAAAAACCTATGAACGAGCATACATACTTGCCGGGGAGATATCCCTTGCCTTTGGGATTATGCTTCTGCGCCGTTCCTGTTTTGCCTGCCACGTTATAACCGGCTATGGCCGCTTTTTTTCCCGTGCCGTCTTTTTCAACCACCATTTTCAGCATATCCACGAGCTTGCTCCTCGTTGCATTGTCCACAGCCTTTGCGCCGTTTCCGGACCTGTTTTCATATATGGTATTACCGTTCTTTTTTATCTTTTCAACAACGTACGGGTTCACAAGATAACCGCCGTTCGCGATCGCCGCGTATGCCCTGATCAGCTGCACGGCGGTCACGGCGACTTCCTGCCCGTAGGGAATCGCGCTTAATGTCGCGTTGTCCCACTGCGCGCATGGCTTAAGTTTACCCGGCACTTCCCCCGGAAGGTCGGTGCCCGTGGATCTTCCGAAACCGTACTTTGCATACTCTTCATAAAGTTTTTCCGGCTTTAGCCTTAATGCGAGTTCAACCATGCCTATGTTGGAGGAATATTTAATGACTTCAGGCACGGTCAGCCACCCGTGCTTTTCATGGTCATGCACATACTTGTCGAAAAACATCATCTTTCCGTCGCCGCAATGCACTTTTTCGTCATATACCGCCGGCCTGTCCTTTAAAACAGCCGACATCGTAAATATCTTGAATGTTGAACCCGGTTCAAACACGTCTGTTACGACCCTGTTTTTCCTTGTTTCCGCCGGGTATTTATCAAAATCATTCGGGTCAAAAGACGGGTAATCCGCCATGGCGTAGATCGCGCCCGTGTTCGGGTTCATGGATATGAGCATGCCTGTTTTGCCCTTGTATTTTTCCACGGCATTTTTCAGTTCCTGCTGGGCGTAGTACTGTATATTTGAATCTATGGTCAGGTACAGGTCCGCCCCTGCTTCTGCTTTTTTGACATTCACCGCATCAGTAAGGATGGGCCTTCCTTTCGCGTCTTTCCTGACCAGGATGGAGCCCATTTTCCCGCGCAAATATTTTTCAAATGACTGTTCTATGCCCTCAAGGCCGGTATTATCAAGCCCCGTAAACCCCACCAGCTGCGCTCCGGTTTCATGCAGCGGGTAATATCTTTTTTCCTCGGCTTCCATGGATATCCCCGGCAGGTCGCGCGCAAGTATAATTTCGGCTTTTTCGGAATCAACTTTTCTCGCGAGGTACACGAATTTCTTTTTCAGGGCAAGTTTGCTTAATATCCCGGCGCTGGAAATGCCGAGTTGTTTTGAAAGGTAATCCGCGGCTGCCGCCCTGTTCTTAACCTGTCCGGGATTCACGCTTATGGCAAATGTCTTGACCGACACGGCCGCCTTTTTATTATCCGAGGTGTATATGGTGCCCCTTCCTATCTGCTGCTTTATGGTTTCCGATTGCTGGCTTTCAGCATGGTTCTTATAAAAAGAATACTGTATGACCTGCATAAAAAACAGCCTCACGACAAATACGGCCAGCACTATGATGAATACGAAATAAACGAACTCTATGCGCCTGTTTATGCCCTGCCCTTCGTTTGTTGCCATTTCCTTAAAGCCTCCGTTTTGCCTTTTACATATGATGGAATAATGCCCTAATTTTCCCTGTTTAACACGCTTGAAAAAATATTGGACTCCCCGCCGAAAAATCCGCTTTTACTCTGAACCACTATGACCTGCCCGTTTGACGGCTGTTTGAACCCGTACATTTTTTTCGCCGCCTCAGCCAGTTTCTCGCCGGATATCATGGACGTCATGTTTATCTCCAGTTTTTTTGACCTGGTTTTTAGCATATCCCGTTCCTTTTCCAGAGAGTTTATCTCCGAGCTAAGCCTGACCCCTGTCTGGTTTGAGAACCACAGGCTTATGAAAAGAGCCGCAAACACTATGACCATCTTAACCATGATGCCGTCGTGGTTATTATGGCCGGAGCTGTTCATAGGATTCATCATTCTTAAGAACTTTTTGCTCGCGCTCAAACCAGGTTCTCCTTAGATTTTTTCCGCGGCCCTGAGCTTCGCGCTTCTGGCCCTGGGATTTAAAACTGTTTCTTCCTCCTGCGGCGTCAGTGCTTTCTTTGTCAGAAGGTTTATCGACTGTTTATGCCCGCAGGCGCACTCAAGCCTTTTGTTCTCGCATACGCAGTCAGTGCTTTCAGAGGCAAAGAACCTTTTTACTATCCTGTCTTCCAGCGAGTGAAAGGATATCACAACCACCCTTCCGCCCGGGTTTAGGGCCTTAAGCGACTTCTCAAGCGAGATTTTCAAGGCGCCCAGTTCATCGTTCACTTCGATCCTGATCGCCTGAAAGACTTTTGTTGCCGGGTTTATTTTCTCTTTCATCCCGCGTTTCGCGTTTGCTATGATCCCAGCCAGCTGCGTAGTGGTTGTTATGGGCCTGTTCTTTATTATGTAGTCCGCGATCTTCCTGTACTTGTATTCCTCCCCGTACTCCCTGATAACACGCTCCAAGTCCGCGGCCCTGTAATTGTTTACCACATCGGCTGCAGTTAATGCGCTTTCAGCGTCCAGCCTCATGTCAAGCGGGGCCTCCTTTGAAAAACTAAACCCCCTTAAGCCGTCGTCAAAGTGCGCGCTTGAAACTCCCAGGTCATATATTATTCCGTCAATTTCACTTATGTTCAGGTCCGCAAGGATAACATCCAGGTCCCTGAAATTCCCCTTAACCGGCGTAAACCTTTCATGGCCGGGAGTTTTCCTGATAAAAGCCGCCGCCTGTTCCAGGTTTCTCCGGTCGCAGTCAATACCGATAAGCCGTCCGTCGGGCCCGAGCGCTCTAAGTATTTCCGCCGAGTGCCCGCCTAACCCCAGGGTGGCATCCACGTATATTCCGTTTGAGGAACCGGCATTTAAAAGAGCGAGTGTTTCTTTTAAAAGAACGCTTTTGTGCTCAAAACTCATATGAGGTGTTCAAAGGACCTGATGGCTTCGTCTTCAGCCCCGAAAAAATCAAACTCGCCCCAGTACCCTGCATATAGGAACAGGTTCTTGACATAATCCGAAGAGCCTATTATTTTCAGGTCGCCGCCCATGGTACGCGCCCGTTCCTTGCGCTCGTTTAAGTACTCAATACCCGATACATTGACGTGGTCCACCCCGGAAAAATCGAGAATGAAGTAAAAGTTCTCCTTTTCAATAAAGGTGCTTACTATGCCCTTTAAGGCCAGCATGTCCTCAATGTCTATGTTTCCCTTTAAGATCAGCACCACAACTTTCTTGCTCTCTGTTTTAAGCCCCATTACTTACCTCCCGTTATATTTTTCAGCCAGTTTGTCGGGGTTCCAGATGCGGAACCTGTCTATCGCCCCCACAAAAACCGCGCTCTTGCCGAGTTCCGCATGCTTTTTAAGTTCCGCATTGATCATGATCCTGCCGCTTTTATCTATGGTTACCTGGTCCGCGTTCATGGCTATCTCTTCGAGTTCCTCGTCCTCCGGGTTTCTTTTAAAACTCATGTTCGTCTTTACTTTTTCAGCCATAGTCTGCCAGTCGCCGACCATGAAACCCTCAATGCAGTTATCCGGCCCTTTTGTGAGCATGATACGGCCGCCAAACTCAGGGGAACTCGCCACTTCCTCGATATATTTCTTTATCTTGGCAGGAAGCGAAACCCTGTTTTTGTCGTCAAGATTGTGCTGGTACTTACCGACAAAACCTGTTTTGATTACCATTTTCATCTCCTATATGTATATTTATATATAAACTTATGCCAAACCAACACTTCCTCTTCCCTTTTCATGCCCTAATCTGCCACTTTATCCCACTTTTCTACATTTTACGCCCCATGTCTCCCACTGTCAATAAGTTTTTAGCTATTTTCCACATAGGAGTATATATAAAACGCTTTATTTTTAAGAGGGTTTATAGAGTGCGTGAAACCTAACTTATTAAAATGAGATGACTGCGGGTTAAATTAAAGTTTTTTATTGGTTAATTTAAGGTAATAATAATTGGGGTGGAATTGCTTTTACGATAAAGGATTTGTTTATAGTTGAATTGGTAATTTACTCGACTTTGGCAAATTTACCTGAATAAGTAAAATCCAACAATCCTAATCCAAATTATACTGTTTTAAATCAAAAAAATTCCCTGCGGCCTTCCGCTTTCGCTTTTGAGGGACGAAACTTCGTCCGACGCCATAGGCTATGGCCGACGGCGTCAGCGGAGTACCTTGCCTTCGGCAACCACGCAGGGCAAAATAAACACACAAACGAACACACAAAAAAAACATTTCAAAAATGTAAAAAGGGTGGAGCACCACTCATATAATTATATAATCTTCTCCCTCCAGCAAAGCTGGATAAAAATCCAAAATGTTAATTGGTCCTAGCAAAGCGGAAGCCGTCGAGGGGGCTCGCGTAGCTCCGGTAGCCCACCTGCAGGCTATCCGCAAAGCTGTAGAAGATGCCGCCCCGTATCACCCGGTAGGAACCGCTCCCAGGGCCTCTATAGTCTGTAGATGTACCTGGATAAGTTCCATACCAATCCCAACACCATTCCCATACATTGCCCGACATATCATAAATACCCAGCGCATTTGCTGTTTTTCCGCCTACTGCCTGCGTACTACTACAATTTGCACTATACCACGCTACAAGCCCGGTTGCCGCTGCATTGGTATAGTCCGCTGTCGCGCCGCTGGCATAGTTATACGGCGTCCAGCTTAACCCGTCTATATAACTTGCCGCATATTGATATTCACCTTCTGAAGGCAATCTGTATCCGTTATTTGTCCATGCACAAACCGCATTATCACAAGCTATTACATTTGTTGAATCCTTTATCACTGCACTTGCGTATGTATAGCAGGGTGTCAACCCTGCCTCCTGACTATATGCATTACACCACACTATAACATCCCGCCAGTTCACCATTATTACCGGCATATCCCCGCTGCCCGCACCCGCATTGGCAAAACTGTAACCGTTGGCAACAGCCCACTGGTACACCGCGTTACACAAATTATACGTCACTTGATACTTTCCCATTTTAAAAGTTGAAATTGTGTGACTGAAACTGCTTGTTCCGTCTGTCTGGGTATATGTTCCGCCGGGTACGGAAATTACAGCAATTACAGCAGTCTGAATAGCAATTACAGCAGTCTGAATTGAGACTGCTACTGCGGTTTGCGTTGCCACCGCGGCTACTGCGGTTTGTGTTGCCACCACGGCTACTGCGGTTTGTGTTGCGTTCACCACGGCTACTGCGGTTTGCGTTGCCACCACGGCTACTGCGGTTTGTGTTGCGTTCCTCACTACTGCGGTTTGCGTTGCCACCGCGGCTACTGCGGTTTGTATTGCCCCCTCTACTGCGGTTTGTGTTGCGCTCACCCCCTTATCCCACCCGACATCAATATGATTCCCGAAGATATCGTGATACCCCGTGCCTACCTGTGTAACGGAACTCCATAGTATAGTCTGGTTAGTAAGCGTATGCGATGTGGCATCCCGCGCCAGCACCTGAGAATCATAAAACACATAAGGCACCTGACCAGGAGCGCTACCAAACTGGATGTCTATATCCTCGATGATGGTCATGGGGTTTATTGTACCTGAGCCGTCAGCCAGCCTGTATTCCCATGACACACTATTAATGGTGCCGTTCCCGTTCAGTTTGAACGTCAGCACGGGCAATACCAGGTATTTCGACAGGCCCGACTGGTCCGGTACGTTAAAAGTAAGCGTCTTTGTCTTGTATGAAACCGTATAAACGCCCGCTGGGGGTATTGACGGGCTTGCAACAAACGGCGAGATATACCCGCATGTATCGCCGCCGGCCTCGTGATGGTTCAGAAACCTGAGATCACTCACCGTGTTTTCAATGCCCGAGCCTGCGGGGCCGTGAAAAGTCACTTCAGCCGGATAATCAGGGTTCTGCTTTTCCCACGCCATTATTCCAAACCTGTAATTCCCGGCCGTAACAGTTGTCGCGGGCACGGCTGTAAGCCCGCCTTCGAAACTGCCGCCCGTTACGGAATACGTGAATCCGTAGGCGTAATAATTGCCGTTAAACACATCGACCACCCCGTCGCCGTCGACGTCGGGCGATTTCATCAAGGACCCGAAAGCGCCGTTGCTGAACGCGTATGAGTTGACGTCCGTCGAACTCATCAGTATCTCGCTGCCCATCGGGTCATGCCCGGGTTCGACTATATTTCCCGAGGATGTCAATGTCGCAAGGTCTATCGTTTTTACACCGTCAGCGGCCATATTAACCGGTATGGAATCAAGCCCGTTAGCCAGCTTTAAATAGCCCAGGTAATTCCCAGCCGCCCCGATAAAAACCAAGCCAGCCGGCTCCCCCTCCATGGCAAACGCGTTGAAGCTCCCGTTCGTTACGTTGAAGACATTGTATCCCCTGGTACCGCTGAAAACCGCCACCTTTGTGACCAATCCCGGGTCCAGCGCGTAAAGCATGCTCTCGCCCAGCAGAGCAGCCAAAAAATTAATTGCGCTGAAATTCTGCGAGTGCGCGCCGCCTGTAAAGTTCCCCTTTATGGTCATGCCGCTCTGTACCGGCCCAGATGGTGACTTTTTACAGGATACTGCAAGCGCGGCACAAAGTATCAGCGCAGATATAATAAATGTTTTTGATTTCATGTTGTCTCCTCAGGCAATGATTTGCGACAGCACTCAAGTCCAGCAAAGCTGGATGTTTTATTATAACCAAATTAGGTTTATTTTATTCGCGGACTACCTGCTTTTTAGATAACAACATTATACCCCCTCATTATTTTGTCAAGTTTTTAGTAACACTGGTTACTGAAAGCTACGGGTTATCCTTGTGGAGTAAATTTGCCAAAATCGAGTAATTTATTAGAATTGAATACTATTTCTAACAGCCTGTCAAAACCAACAGATCTGTTTACAACCTGCTCAAAACAAGCGTCTGTTCTTTTGATGTATACGTGCCGTAATCGAACTGCGAATATGCGTTCCTGCTGAAAATTAATTTATTGTCTTCTATCCTGAAATGCCTGTCAACATCGCTTCCTTTTTCAGCCTCTATGACTGTTTTCTCTTTTCCATCCAGACCCGCCAAAAGCAGTTTCCCGCCGACAGGCACCCGCCTTTCACCGGACAGGTCCACAAAATAAACCACATCTTTTTCAGGGTCCCACTTAAAGGACAGCACGGTTTCTTTTTTACCGCGGTTGTCATGGATGAATTTAATATCCGATCCGTCGCTGTTTATTACCTTAAGGCATGTGCCGCTGGTACAGGTTGGTTTATCAAGGAAAGCTATATGTTTGCCGTCATAGGACCATTTTGGCGATGACCTTGCCAGGGCCGCTCCGTTAATGGCGCTGTTTACAAGTATCGTATTCCTGCATGTTTCCAAATTTATTTTATATATCTCGCCCTTGAAATAAAACACTATTTCATTGCCTGAAGGCGAGATATCAACCGGATTGTCCGCGCTTTCAGTTATTCCGCCAAGTCCTTTTCCATAATCAAATATCCTGCTGAATTTACCGTTTTCGCAGAGCCATATCCCGCCAGGGGTGTTTATCACGGAAAATCTGTTTTTATATGATGTTGTTGCAAGGTCGTAGGTTTCTCCAACCACGCATTTCACGCCATATGCCGCGCTTATATCAGTTGCGGCGTCTTTGGCCCCGGTTACTGTATCGTACATGCCTGCCATTATCTGCACCCTATGCACGCCGTTATGCACGTCTTTTACACAAAAAGCCATTACTCCGTCTTTTACCAGCCTGTCCAGGAGGTTAAAACACCCGGCCCCGCTGATATCGCAGGTGTTTTCTATCTTTACCGTATAGAACTGTTCCGAATGATATATATCCAAAGCAAACACGATCCCGAAAGAAAGATTAAACAGGACAATCAGCGCCAGAAACTTTTTCATAATCCACCTCCGGTTTGATTTTATCTCTTCAGTGGAATTATAGCAGTAAGAATGGACGCTGTAAATCTCAAGCATTTTAATGTCATTAATCATTTGTCCCTTTAAAATCAGGGCAAAACAGGCGTAAAAATATATATTTTTAACCGGGATATTTAATACGTTTTGTTTATTTCTTTTTCCTTGGCCTCGCTTTAAACTTATCCGTTTGAAGTTCCCTGTAAAACCTCGTCAGGACCGCCTTCCGCTCCCCTATCTCCTCTTCATCCGCTTTTAGGAATTGCCAGAGTTCAATATCCGCGCCTGATTCTATAATGACTTTAACTCGCTCCATAACCTTAGGATCAAGCTCCCTGCATTCCCACTGGGCTTTAGCGAGAGCGAACCAGAAATTATTGCATTCTTCGCCGTCATTTATGATGTCCTGATTTCCGGCGATCAGTTTTTCAGTGATTTCCCCGGCTTCAAGCCCGTCATTGTACATCTGTATGAACGCCCCGAAAATATCAGCGTATGTGTCATTCATTGAGATAGCAGTACCCCAGTTTGCCACAGACAACTCCTTTAGGATTTCTTTTTCCGCAGTTTTAAGTCTATTTCATCAGCCAGTTTATACCAGCGCTGCACGCCATTTTCAAGAGAATAATAGTAAAATATATAAGGCACCAAAAGCGCGCCTAAAAGAATGAGCATCAGGAGGATTTCCACGCGCGGATACGCGAACATGATCCCCAAAGTCATAAAAAGCATTATCGCGAATGCCAGGGTAACCATAAGGTGTATCATGCGTTCATGCTGCATGAACATGATACGGGTCAGGTGGTATTCTTTCAGCTTCTGCCAGTCAAAACCTTTGACGCCGGCCAACAGCGCTAAAGCTATCTTTTCTTCATGCTGTTTCAGGTATTTGTCCATGTAAACCTCCATCAGCTTTGATGTTATTATAATACTGTCGGAAAACCCTATAAATCCATGTAATTCTTTATCGTGTCCGGTACGGACTTTAATTTTTCTATGGCCTTTGCGCGATCCCCCTATATAATATAAGCTTGCCATGAACCCGAGCCCAGCGAGTGGTTCATGGCGCAAAATCCATGGAAAAATTAAAGTTCGTGCCGGACACGACCTATCATTAAGGCCATGTACCATTCGCAGTAGCTCAGGTACATGGCATGCCCATGTACCATTCGCAGTAGCTCAGGTACATGGCATGACTTTTCCGCCAGCACCATAATATCATAATGGGGCGTTAATAATCAACGACGAAGGCAAAACGGATTTTCATGGCGGGTGGTTTCGGTTTAAAGTTCATTTATTGGATTAATAGATTTACAACCGCTAATTTTAATTTTTTCACTTCGCTCTCGCCTGAATTTTTCTTAAGGTGTATTATCACCACATACATACCGCTCGCTGCCGGATCTCCGCTCGCGGATTTTAGGTTCCACTGTATGCCGGCCATACCCGCCGCAATCGTTGTATCTATGCTCTTTACCAGTTCGCCGGTTATCGTGTATATCTGGATTTTTGCCGGGCCCGCTGACGCTGTCTGCCATTTTATTGTTACAAACGGCGATGCTGTATCGCCCGCGACGATCACCGGATTCGGGTATATCTTTTCATCCGCTATTATTCCGCCGGCGCCCATGTTCAATACAGTCACTGATTTTGAAGCCATGACGCTAAGACTCTGTCCTGTTTTTAATTCCACCCTTATCTCGTATACTCCCGAATCAACTGTCCTTCCCTGGCTGTTCAAACCGTCCCAGGAAATTGTAGAACCCGCCGCGTATCCTATGTTTATAGGGGCCGAATTCTTGCCCACCTGTACCACGTCATCCATAGTCAGGCTTATGCTGGCGCCCGTCAGATCCGGCGACTGGAGCCTGCGCACGAGTTCGCCCGCGGAGTTGTATATATTTATCCTGACGTATTCCTCCAGTTTTAGTATCTGCACGCTTTCTATGCGGGTATTCACATGGCCGTACGTATCTGTAGTGCTTATCTTTATGTAGTATAATCCCGGGCTCAATTGCTGTCCGCTGTCAGACGCTCCATCCCAGAAGAAACTGATCGAGTGGTCAGCTCCGGTGCCCTGCTGGTCAGGTGACTGTATGCCCGTAAACTTTAATTCGATCTTGCCAGTATCCGGATTGAACGCGGTAGTTGTTATCCCGTTCAACAGCATGGCAATATCCCCCACATCGCCTGATATGGGCGACTGGACTATGAACTTTACTTTTTCGCCTGCTTCATTATAAACCTCTATACTTAGTATATATGGGAAAGGCACGGGCGTCACAGTTATAGTGGGCGAGGTAGTATTGGTATATGTGCAGGTCGGTGAATATGTGCCCGTATCTGACGGCGTATTGGTAGGCGTGCCTGTCAGCGTAAATGTGCATGTAAATGTGGGGGTATACGTGAACGTAGGCGTATTAGTGTCTGTCGGCGTCTGGGTTTTCGTGCATGTCTGCGTCATAGTCTTTGTGACTGTCGCGGTTACAGTGAACGTGGGGGTATAAGTTGGCGTATCAGTAGCCGTATTCACACTCGTCTCAGTCACCGTCTGAGTTGCCGTCTTTGTCACCGTGAATGTCGGAGTGTCTGTCTGCGTGGATGTTTCCGTATAAGTCCCGGTCGGGGTATATGTGGGGGTATACGTGGGTGTGACTGTTTTTGTCGCGGTATCAGTTGAAGTGTTGGTGTATGTAGGCGTGGACGTAAATGTAAATATGGTAAGGGTTGACGTGTCTGTCACGGTCGGCGTACTGGTCCTGGTCGCGGTATATGTATACGTATCTGTAGAAGAAGATGTGGGCGTAAATGTCGATGTGGCCGTAAAGGTCGGCGTGTATGTCCTCGTATAAGTATATGTTGGCGTGGCCGTGTAAGTCGGGGTGGCCGTGTAAGTCGGGGTGGCAGTGTATGTCGGCGTGTATGTGGGTGTTATGGTCCTGGTGAATATGGTATCTGTCGGCGTATCTGTGATTGACGGTGTTTGTGTGAATGTCGGCGTGTAAGTCGGCGTGGATGTCTGCGAATTGGTGTTTGTAAAAGTCGGCGTAGGCGTGCGCGTAGGCGTATAGGTATTGGTGACTGTATAAGTGGGCGTGGCAGTATAGGTGCTGGTGCCGGTGTAAGTCGGCGTGTATGTTGGGGTTATGGTCTTGGTAAATATGGTAAAAGTCTCCGTCATGGTGATAGACGGAGTTAATGTGTAAGTCGGCGTGAATGTCTGCGAATTGGTATTTGTGAAAGTCGGCGTGGCCGTCCTTGTAGGAGTGGCGGTAAAAGTCGGCGTCGGGCTGTTTGTGTTTGTAAATGTCGGCGTAGGCGTCCTTGTAGGAGTGGCGGTGTAAGTCGGCGTGTATGTCGGGGTTACGGTCTTGGTGAATATGGTATCTGTCGGCGTATCTGTGATTGATGATGTTAATGTGAAAGTCGGCGTAAATGTCTGCGAATTGGTATTTGTAAATGTCGGCGTGGGCGTCCTTGTGGGGGTAGCGGTAAAAGTCGGCGTAGGGCTGTTTGTATTTGTAAACGTAGGCGTAGGCGTTCTTGTGGGAGTCGCGGTAAAGGTCGGCGTAGGGCTGTTTGTGTTTGTGAATGTCGGTGTGGGCGTCCTTGTGGGAGTCGCGGTAAATGTCGGCGTAGGGCTGTTTGTGTTTGTAAATGTCGGCGTGGGCGTCCTTGTGGGGGTCGCGGTAAAGGTCGGCGTAGGGCTGTTTGTATTTGTAAATGTCGGTGTGGGCGTCCTTGTGGGAGTCGCGGTAAAGGTCGGCGTGTAAGTCCTGGTATAAGTGGCGGACGGAGACGCGGTCGGAGTGCGCGTGACGGTCACGGTATACGTCCTCGTATTGGTAACGGTGAAAGACGGGGTGGAACATACGTTCGACATGTTTACTGTCATTACTCTTGTAGGCAGAGCCGGCGAAACCGCGGTATAGCTGTCGAGCCTGGCATAGTTGAACCAGTTGCAGGTGGTAATCGGGGGTTGTGATATGTGCCCGGTCATTGGTATATCAATACAGCCCGTGAATCCCGGGTTGGTGAATTGTATGGTAATGTTGGCCGTTTTATTGCCTCCGTAACTGGTCGACCACTGCTGTATGCCCGGGGCAGGGTTGCTCAGGTTGTACGGGCCGTCAAATTGAAATTGTTCTGAAACCAGGGATGTAAAGTCATCAAATATGTTCACCGAGCCATTCATGGCAATTCCGCCCGTGTTGCAAAAATGCAGATTAAAGGATATTTCTGTATTGAGCACTATCCCCGACGTCGGGTTGGCGGTTTTTGCCAGGGTGAAAACAGGCGGCAGCGGTGTTATCGTCGGCGTAGGACAGAAGTTTTTCAGGGTAACCGTGGAATATGCCTGCGGGCTGCCAAGAGGATAATTAACCTGCGAATTATTGTACCATGTAAAGCAGTTTGGATCATTATTCCCCTGCAATAAAGCATTGAATGTAAAACACGTTCCGCCGTTCATGCCGTTTACAAAGGTCCATTTAAACGGATTTCCCTGTACCAGGTCTATTTCCCCCTGGTTCGTGTCATATATATTGGTGTACGGCCCCTGATACTGCCAGTTTGAGTTTGTCCAGTTGTCCACCATCTCCACCGGGTTGCCGACCGTGCCTCCCCCGGTGTTGCACACTACAATGGTAAAGCTTAAGGATCCCGGCGACTTTATATTGGTTGTCTGGCTGGAGGATTTGACTATGGTAAAATGCGGGGGCGCTGGTGTCGGGTCTATGGTCAGGTCAAACCCCTGCCTGAAAAATAACTGCTGGCAGTCGTTATCCACGGCTGCGGAAGACGAACTATATCCCAAAGTCGGATCCAGGTTTCCGTTGGCCGGGTCAAATATCCTTTTCCCCCATTTCTGCCCTGTAACAACCGTTGGCGCTCCCCATCCGCCGGCCCCGGTGTAAAGCGGGTTGTACCATGTACGTCCGCTTCCATCGTTCGCCGGGTCCACTACCGGGCAAGACGACGGCGCGCTTCTCCAGAATTGTATCCCCGCGCCGCTGCCACTGGATATATAAGCATGATCATTTCCCGTTGTGCATTTGATATCAAGCGTCCACGATGCCCATATTTCGCAGCAGTTTGAATTGTAATCTTTCACCGCAAGCACGTTGCCTGTCGCGGTCAGGAGCGCGAGCTGCGCCAAGCTTAAAGTCAAACACTTTGGATATACGCCTGTCTGGTTCCAGTTGACGTATGTAAACCCGCCCAAATCCGTCCCGTTTAAATATATCTCGGCCACATCGTCAACAGACGCGCAGAGCACGGCAGATTGAGGCGTGCAGGTGGCTCCAAAAACAGGTAAAACGTTTAATAAGATTATGATTGGGAGAAATAACAGGCATCTTTTCCTTAGTGTCAAAAAAGTCAGTACAGTGCTTTTTGAATCTCTGCCGCTAATTACAGGATTCATTCTGACACCTTCAGGCGGGTTTAGATTCTTCCGCATATATACATTATAATCCTCAAAAACAGTAAAGTCAATTAATACTATAAAAATAGTACATAATTAACCGGTTTTTATCGTCACGTTAAAACCGCATATTCCATGCAGCACCAAAATATCACTATTTGCCGTCTTTGAGCTTTTCCAGCTGGACAAGTATTTCATTTTGCATCCTTTTATTCGGCGCTATCGTGTAATAATAAGACAGCCACTGGGCCGCCCTCGGCCTGTCAGACAGGAGGCAGAATTGCACCAGCACATCAAGCGCGCCGTAATCATAAGGGTTTAATTTCACTATCTTTTCCATATAACTTATGGCCGAAGGTATGTCCTTTAATTCATAATAATATATCCCGCTTATCAGGTTCAAAACAGGGCCGCTGTCGGACGCTGTGTTTTCGGACCAGTCCTTAAAATACCTGAAGTATTCCATATTGTTTTTCATCGCCTCGTACCTGGCAATCTGCACAAAATACCGCGCCGCCACTTCTCTGTAATAAATGTCGAGCATGCGGCTGTTATAGTAGTCGCGGATGGAATAAATCTGCATGAGCGGCATATAATCGTGATGTTTTTCATCTTCACGGGCCATCTTGAAAATTATCCCGTACGGCACTGTCGAAACTTTGGCGCTTGCGAACCCCTCGATAGTCGTGTAATAAACCCTGCCCGGGTTCTCCACTATGGCCTTATATTCGGCGGCGCGTTCCAGCTTTTGCGTGACCTGCATCCTCAAAAAATCCAGTTCTTCGGCATTCCCAGCTTTTATGGTCAGTCTGGAATCCAGCCCGGCCTCCTTAAACGGTTTAAAAAGGCCGGTATCAAAAAAATTTGTAGACCTGTCGTAAACTGTTATGCCCGGATACATATGTTTTACGTATTTTAAGTACAACAGGTTAAATACCTGGAAATCCTCTTCCGCGAAAAGTATATCCCCGTCTTTCAGGGTTTTCAGGTCATTGTTTGCGTTGTCATACGCGAGGAATTTCCCGGACTGGTTATTTACGGGGTAATTCGTTATGAACTCTGAAGCCGGAAATACAAAACACAATATCACAACAGCAGGCACGTACGTTTTTAATCCGCCTTTTAAAACGCCAAGCAGCCCGTAAAAACCGGCTGCTGCCGCCAGGATCGCCGCTATATCGACAATGAGGTAAAAGTTGGAATTCATATAAACGCTGATCGGCGCGAATGAACGGCCCGTAAAAAATATGACGGCCGCGAGGTTTAAAACCAGGAAAGAGGCCGCAAAGTAAAAAAAACCCCGTTTTTTTATAAATAAAAAAACAAGCCCGATTCCCGCAAATATAATTCCCGGCCTGTAGCAATAGATAAACTGGCCCAGGTATTTTTTCAGTTTAAACATCATGACTCCGGTTGTGAAAGGCCCGCGGGGCAGGCTGAAGTATACTTTTCTAATTATGTGGTTCATTACCTGCCCAAAAGTTTCTATGCCGCCCCAGTGCACTATTGGCGAAGCTTTTGCCCTTATAAATAGATACAGGTAAGGCGTAAGCAGGGAAAGCAGGAAAAAACCCGCGCAAAGGGCAATCTGCCGGAACTTAAGCTTTTTCATATTTAAGCCGAGCGCCGCTATTATGAACAATGCGGCTAACGCTGAGGAATGGTGGACAACAGGCAGGAACCCGGCTAAGTAAGCGGCCAGGTAAAAATATTGTATCTTCCTGTCAAAAACAAACTTCATGCAGGCAAGTACGGCCAAAAGCTCAAAAAACTGGGTCATAATATATATCCCGCCCTTGGCATTTCCCGACTGGAACCAGAAAATATAGGAAAAAACATATATGCATGAGAAAAGGACCGCCGACATTTCCAGCGGCCAGGATTTTTTTTCCGAATAAACCGCCTTCAGCAGGTAAGAAGCGGTAAAATAAAAAGCCAGAAAAACAAGGGCGGCGAAAAACACGGACAGCAGATTTGCCCTGAATGCGATATCCCCAACAGGAATGTACGTGAATATCTTTGAGAAAAGCATATAAAGCGAATACCCGGGCGGGTGTCCGATGCCGAGCGTATACGCCGCTGATATGATCTCCCCGCTGTCACCCAAAAAAACCGTGGGCGCGGCGGTTGAAATAAACGCGGCTAAGACGAGGAGGATAAAGGCTGTAAGGATTATTTTCATTAATTGCGCTACCTGCCGCCAAGTTCGTAAAATATGATAGCTGCCGCGGCCGAGACGTTTAAGGATTCCACCTTGCCCGTGTAATTTATCTTAACCAGTTCCTTCGATATTGACTTTACCTCCACCGACAGTCCCTGGCCCTCGCTTCCGAGCGCTATTATGAACTTATTTTTTAACTTCTGTTTCATGCTGCGGAGATCCTCCCCGCCTGCCACGTCGGCCGCGATTACCTGAAAATCCTTTGATAGTTCCGTCAGCTGCCTGAAATCTATGTTACTGTAATTTATGAAGAATACCGTGCCCGCCGACGCGCGGATCACCTTGTCCGAATATATTCCCGCGCAGTTTAAAAGCAGGTAATCGTTAAATCCAAAGGCTGCCCCGCTCCTTATTATGGCGCCTACGTTTGACGGATCCTGTATATTATCAAGAAGAACCATGGATCTTATATTTTCGTATCCTTTTATTTCCCTATTTAGCGATTTGACCACGGCTATAAACCCTTGGTGGCTCTTCACGTTGGCGAACCTGTCTATAAAACTGTTCTTTGTGGTCTCGCAGACCCCGTGCCCCACCCTGTCGCCGTATTTATCCACTACTTTCAGCCCCTGTTCGCAGTACAGGAGGTTTGTTACTTCGAAACCGGCTTCTATGGCTTCCCCGAGTATTTTTTCAGTGTCCACTATGAACATGCCGTTGTCTTTCAGTGTTTTTTTATCCTTTAGTAATTCAATAATATCCCTGCGCATTATTTTTCCCCGTTCGTTCGCTGCCGCGCCTTACGCGGCGTCATTTTTTGTACTTCGTTATCCTTACAGCCGTGTCTTTGGGCAATTCCGGTATGTCAAGTTTTATATTGTCCTCATCCACTATGTAATCCTTCCTGCTGATCGTTACGCCTTCATACGTGTCATAAAACTCTATGACATACCTGCCCGGGATGAAACCGTCTATATCCATATAAGTTTCGGGCACGGCGGGCGGGTCGGGGTTCTTAAATCCGTAATTCCTGTTTTTCAGCCATATATATGCCGACTTTTTACCCTGCATCCCGGATACAAAAACAGGCGCCACTGCCGGGCTTAAAAAATTCTCGATCTTTACCGACTCTATCTTCATCCAGTCTTTGCCCGTATTTTCCAGCAATATTTCATTATCGCCGGCCGGCACATCCACCGTATATTCACGGTTTATATCCGCCTGGTATATTTTGAAATTCTCAAGATATTTTTTTGTTTCAAAGTCCTTGGCATTAACCGACACGGCCGTCACCTGCGTATTATTTATGGAAACACGCAGTACATTGTCGTCCGAGACTTTGTTCAGTTTTATAACCATCTTCACAGGCAGTTCATTTCTCAGCGAGATGACAGGAGCCGTCCTCATTTCCGGTTTTGACTTTCCGAAAAGAAAAGCGTTGAAATAATTTTTATTGGTCACAACGCCGTCGGCCTTTATCATGAACTCTTCCTTCGCCGCTTTCTCCCAGGTATCCACCGGGAATATGGTGACATCCCCGCCGCGCGCGTCTTCAGGCTGTTTTTTATAGTAAACATCCTTTTTCTGGATATCATTAAAACTTTCCTTGTCCCACTTTATGTCTTTGGTAAATTCGCGCAGGGGCCTGAAAATCGGGTAGAGATTGTACCTGTCCGTATAATCCCACCAGTACCACTGCATCGGCGCGCCCATGGACAGGGTAAAAGCGCCCGCCCACATCGCGTTATGCATGTGTATGCCCGTCATATCCGTTTTATTGGTTATGAAATCCGTGCCGGTTTCTATGCCGTACTCGCCCACTATATGCGGCTTGGCATAGTTGTCTATCTTAAGCTTGCACGCCTCATATATCTGCTCCGCCTCGTCGCGCAGGTTGTATATGTGTGTCTGTATTATATCTATCTGGCTTAGGTTCCATATTTCAGGGTCCTTGTTCGGGTTTGAAAATGAAGTTGTCAGCAAGTGCCTGTACGTGTCATGCGCTTTTATATAATCAAACATTTCCGAGTGCCAGTCGGCAACCGGGGCCGCCGCATAATTATCGGTCAGATCCACTTCGTTAAATAATTCCCACGCCAGGATCCTGTCGGAGAACCCCCATCTGGCGATTATGTAGCGCAGCCTGTTCTTAAAAGCTTTCTTTGCCGCCGGGTTGACAAAAAACTCTTCGGGAGAGTCAAGCAGCCCGTCATTTATCGCGCCGTAAGGATTTTTGCCCCACTCGGGATTTGTTTTTGTGGAAAATTCCCCGTGCGCCACCAGGGTAAGCATGATGTAAAGACCGCTCTCTCCCGCCATTTCCAGTATCTTATCAAGCATAAAAGCCTGCTTTTGCCTGCCTCCATAGTTGCCGAGTTCCGTGTCCCACTCTATACCGAGGCTCCACGGCGCCATCCATATCCTGGTCAGGTTTCCCCCGTTGTCCTTAAGTTTCTTAAACCAGTCCTTATAATCCAAAAGCCCGCGGTCTTTGGGCCAGGCTAGGTTCATGCCTATGCCGAAAAAAGATTCCTTGTCGTCAAACTCAAGGAACAAAGGGTCCGTCCTGCTGACCCTTAGGAAACCCTTTTGATTTTTGTCGGCCACTGCCGTAAAGCTTTTCAGCGTGGTCTTATAAACTTCTTTTCCGTCCTTTGTGACTTTGAGAAAATACTTCCACTTGCCTGTCTTCCATGGCGCGATCCTGACTTTGAAAGAACCCTTCTTTTCCTTATAAACATTGGTATCATAAGAGTAATCAAAATCAGCCGAATAAAACCCGTCGAGCATATATGTCCTGTTATCAGGCGAGGTAACCACTGCCTGACAGTTTATTTTGTCGTAGTTATAAGGATTAATACCGGCAAAGTCATAGTCGGCTTTCACCTCAAACTTTGAGTGAATGGGTATTTTTTCCATGGCTGCGTTATCAGCCGCCTGTACCGTAAAAGACATGAGCATCACCCCTAAAATTTTCATTACGGACATGGTTTTCATTTATTCTCCGCAAGGCTATTTTTTTATTGCTGTTTTACGTTAAGCATATATAATAGTATAACGTAGCAGGCTTTTTTTTCAATGATTTTCTCTTATTTTTTGGCTGAAATGGCACAATAAAAACCTTTCAAAGGCGGTTTTACGTGAATAACTTTGATGTAATAATCATAGGCGCCGGCCCGGCTGGTTCCACTGCCGCGTACACGCTGGCCAAATCGGGTATATCCTGCGCCGTCATAGAGCAGAAAAAAACACCCGGCAAACCGGTCTGCTGCGGAGAAGCCGTGAGCGAAGCGTCGCTTAAAGCCGCGGGCCTTTTGCACGGTTCATACGTGGACAGGAAAATAAACGGGTTCAGGATTTTCTTCCCAAATAACAAACACTTCTTCGTAAATTCCCCGGGCTATATAATAAACAGGGACAAATTTGACCAATATCTGTTTGCCCTTGCCGTAAAAAACGGGGCAAATACCTTTTTAAGTCACAAAGCAGGGACAATAAAAAGGACAGACACCGGCTTTGAAGTGTTGACAAACAAAGGATCGTTTGCCTGCAAATACCTGATAGGTGCCGACGGCCCCGAATCCCTGGTAGACGCCCTGTTTTTCAATAACCGCGCTGTTTTGGCGCAAGCCGCGCAATACAAGCTACCGAAAACCAACTATCATTACAACTCCACGGATTACCTGGATTTCTATTATGATACCCTGTCAAACTACTACTTCTGGATATTTGAAAAAACCAGGGAGATAAATGCAGGCGGCCTTGTCAAAAACAAGGAAGTCTTAATTGAGTTTATTAAAAAGCATGTTCCTGGCGGAGATTTCAAATACAAGGGCTTTTGCAGGGGTTCAATTCCAATAAGCGGTATAAAAGACAAAATCTTCAGCCAAAACGCCTTCTTGATCGGCGACGCCGCGGGCCTGACCAACCCGGTCACCTTTGCCGGCATCTATACAGCAATCTTAAGCGCCAAGATCTGCGCGTATTCGATTTACGGGGAGGTTAAAATGGGCAAAAAAGAATCCCCTGCCCTGTATGAAAAGGCCGTGAGAAAACAGTACTTCGCGTCCAATGACTTGAAATACGCCGCCAAGCACTGCTTTTCATTGCCGCAGGAAGTCCTGGATTTTACAGGCGAGTATTTTTCAGGAAGGCATTTCAAGACAAAGGATGTCCTGGCGTTCGTAAAGCTCGCCTTTAAACATCCTGTAATATTCGGATACTTGATCCCGCTGCTGAAAAACAGGAAGCTGCTGAAAGATAAGATAAACCACCTGTGGTGATACTGCCGGACGCGAGGACAGCCCGGGAGTGTTCGTATAATTTAAAATATTCACCGGAAATTATTTTATGTTATAATGAACAAAATAAATAAACGGAGGTTTCGGTATAATGAGAATATACATAACCGGTGGAACGGGTTTTATAGGGTCTTATGTTGTAAAGGCATTAAGCGAATCAAAACATGAGATAATCCTGCTTGCGAGGGAGCCGCAAAAGGTCCCTGCTTTGGCTTTATTGCCCGGCGTCAGGATAGTCCGGGCCCCCATGGAAGACATGGCCGCCTTAAAGCGCACCATAAAAAAACCCGACGCAGTCATACATGTCGCGCTTTGCTGGGGGGATACCGGGCCCGATATGATAAAAAATGAAACACTGGCTTCAGTTGGATTGATCGACCTTTCGATTAAGGCCGGAGCCGGGCATTTCATATATACTTCATCCACCGCGGCCCACGGCAGCCTTTTAAAAACCTCCGATGAGTCGGTAAAACCGCGGCCCAATGATTTTTACGGCGCCACAAAAGGGTCCGTGGAACTTTTCATGTCGGCTTATTCCAATTATAATAAAAACATACGGTTTAATACGATCAGGCCCGGCTACACGTTTGGCGACCCTGTCGTAACCGGCGCCAGCATGGAAAACGACAGGAGATTTTTTGATATTTGCGATAAAGCCAAGACCGGCAAAAACATAGAACTTATAAAAAATGACGGCACGCAGTTCATCTGGGCAGGCGACCTTGCCAGCATATACACAAAAGTCCTGCAAAGCCCCTTTACAAACGAAACTTTCTACGGTTTGGCAAAAAACTTTGTGACATGGGAACAGATAGCAAAGTGGGCCATAGAATATACCGGGAGCAAAAGCAGGATAAGGCTCAAAAATTTAGGCTGGGGAGACAAACCATCCTATTTCAACGTCAATAAGATCAAAAAACACTTTGGGCTGTCATTCAACTCGGCTGCGCAGGTTAAGGCTCATGTGGAGTTCCTGATAGATAACCCGGGGACTTATAAAAAGAAATAGCCGGACCGCTGTTTTTTAAAGCAGTGTCCGGCAATCTTTAAATATCATTTTGGAGCGTTTGTTTTATACTTTGACTTAAACTCCGTGATTTTATATCCGGCTTTTACAATTACACATCCCTTTTGCCCGGGGACGCATTTATTCCCCAGGGACACGCAGTCCCCGTTTTTTTCATGCCGGCAAAAAGAACTTTGCATGGCATAAGCTCCGGAAAGTTAAACAGCCACGACAGATTTTACTTCCGGAATTTCTTCCATCAGTTTGGCCTCAACACCCTGCTTTAAAGTCACGGTTGCCATAGGGCATCCGCTGCAGGCGCCGGTCAGTTTTACCTGAACTTCGCCTGATTTTTCGTCAAAAGACACAAACTCTATATCCCCGCCGTCCCCCTGAAGAAACGGCCTTAACTCATCGATTACTTTTTTAACTTTTTCCACCATGATATGCCTCCGTAAATTTAGTTTAAATACTTTATAACATCAGTCTGAAACTTTCAAGGCTTTTTGTTTGTATATCACCTTCTTAGTGATATTATACTGGATTAAACCCTGTTTGTCAAGTGATACTGTTGGAAAACCTTTAGAATAGAAAAACCGCGGCTTGCACCGCGGATTTATGTATTTTATTTTGTTTTATTTTACCTGCGCGACTTTTTTTGCAAATTCAGAGGCCTTATTCTTGTCCAGCATAAGTTTTGCCGAAACACCTATCCAGAACGAAAGTTTTTCAAGATGAAAAGGTTCGATCAGCTCAAAAGCCAGATCATCCATATGCCCTTTTGTCTGCCTGTCAAGAAATTTCTCCGCGCCAGGACCTAAGTACTTTATAGCAATTTCAAGGACTCTTTGAGCCGTCTCAGTCATAAGCGCGACCATCCTTTTATTTGCCTTCATCTCTGCATCATTCATCAATTTTGGACCTTACGGCAATAGTATCAGAACCTGGCCTGTTTGTCAATTATTTTGTCATGCTGTGCCGCGAAAGCGCTTAATGCTACCATTTTTATAGGGATATGTAGTTTTATCGGCTATTTCAGATCGCAGTAACTTAAGGTACATGGCATACCTTTCCGACAGGATTCAAATGGGGAATATTGGATTAAAAATATCCTTTACATGCCTTTCAGGCGTTCAATCCTTGCTTCAAGCGGCGGGTGGGTGGAGAACAGATTTTCAACGTCCATTTTATCCGGGGATGAAAAATACAGATTTTCCATACCGCTGTTGAGTTCGCCTGCAGGAGCGTAATCAGCTTTGATTTTAACCAGCGCGTCCACCAGGCCTTTGGGATACCTTGTCAGCAGCACTGCCTGCGCGTCTGCCAGGTATTCCCTCTGCCTTGATACGGCAAAATTAATGATCAGCGCGACAACCGGCGCTATGACAGCGGCTGCTATCGCTATGACAACAAACACTATCCCGTTCCTTCCGCCGGCCCGGCGCATGGAACTCCTGAAAATATTCCTATTGATCATACCCGCCAGGATGCCGACCATGCCCACAAGCACCACTGCCAGTGTTCCTGTCAAAATATCGTAATTTTTTATGTGGCTCATCTCGTGCGCTATCACGCCTTCGAGTTCAAGCTTGTCAAGCTTCTTAAACGCGCCCGTGGTTATCGCGATTGCCGAGTGGTCAGGGTCGCGCCCCGTGGCAAACGCATTGATGGCCCCGCTTTCAATCACATACACACCGGGAGGTTTGATGCCGGCTGCAAGCGCGAGCCCTTCAGCGGATAAATGATACTGGGTGTACATGGCCCTGTCTGCGTACACAGCGCCGCTTACTGCCATCACGATAGAGTCGCTGTAATAATAGGAGGTCCATGCCGATATGACGGAAATAACACATGCCAAAATAAGGCCGGTATAAGGGTTGCCGTACAGCACCCCTATGATATAACCCAAACCCGATATCACCGCAATAAACATGAATATAAGAATAAAAGTATTCCGCTTGTTCCTGGATATTTCCTCGTATACCACGATTTAAGCCTTCCGCCGGTCGTTAGAACTTTACTTCCGGCACTTTTTTATCAGCTTCTTCAGCCTGGAAAAATATTCCGTTCTTATGCCCGAATGCCGCGGCGAAAAATACAGCGGGCATGGATGTCTGATACTGGTTGTAGGCCATCACGCACTCGTTATAAAACTGCCTCGCGTAAGCTATCTTGGCTTCTATGCCGGCCAGCTCGGTCTGAAGCATTATGAAGTTCGCGTTTGCTTTCAGCTCGGGGTAGTTTTCAGTGATTGCAAAAAGGGATTTAAGGGCGCCCGAGAGCATGTTATCCGCAGCCGCGGCTTTTGCCGGGTCCAAAGCGCCGGCTGCCTGCGACATATTCCGGGCCTTTATGACATTTTCCAGCGTTGTTTTTTCATGCGCTGCATAGCCTTTTACTGTTTCCACAAGATTGGGAACAAGATCGGCCCTGAGTTTTAACTGCACGTCGATCTGCGACAAGGCCTCGCCTGTCCGTACCTTAAGTGTAATAAGCCTGTTAAAGATGCCCACAACAAGAAGGATCAATAAACCGATAAATACCAGAACAGCGATCATAACTGTGCTCATGTCCACCTCCGTTTTTTGTATTATAGCATTTTTTTTAGTGCCGGACACGACCTATCATTAAGCCTGCGGCGGGCGGACACACGCTTTCGCTGAAGCTTCAGCGTGCAAGCATAGGTCCGCCCCTACGCCTTTAATATCGCGTACGATATATACCCGCCTGATATGTTAAAAACCTCTTCAAAACCGCTTTGCATCAGTATCCTGACCGCTATGTAGGACCTGATGCCGACACCGCAATGAACAGCTATCTTTTTACCTTTGGGAATTTCCCCTATACGCTGCCTTAAATCATCCACGGGAATGTTTATCGCCCCGGGCGCCTTGCCTCTGCCGCACTCGCCGCCGGTCCTCACGTCGAGTATGATGAAATCATCCTGGTTTGCCAGGACTTTTTCCCAGGTGATCGTCTTTATCCTGCCTGACAGGACGTTTTCCGCTACAAAGCCGGCCATATTTACCGCGTCTTTTGCCGATGAATAAGGCGGCGCATAGCACTGTTCAAATTCCATCAGATCATATACCGTGCCCTTCATGCCCATGATCGCGGATATTACATCTATCTTTTTGTCCACAAATTCGACGCCTGCCGCCTGCGCTCCGAGTATGCGGCCGTCTGAAGGGGAGAATATTAATTTCAGGGTCATTGATGCGGCGCCGGGATAATATCCGGCGTGGCTTCCCGGGTGCACGGTCACAGTTTCATACGGTATTTTCAACGCGTCCAAAACTTTTGAAGGCGGCCCGACTGCAGCCACGGTCACGTTGAATATTTTCAGGACCGAAGCGCCAAGCGTGCCTTTATATTTGCGTTTGTTCCCTTCTATGATGTTGTCGGCACACAACCTGCCCTGCTTATTTGCCGGGCCCGCGAGGGGCATGACCCCCATGACGCCGGTTACCGGGTTTTTCACCTCGATCGCGTCGCCTACCGCGTAAATATTTTCATCCGAAGTGCGTAAATACTCATCCACGACAATTCCGCGGTTTGTCTTAAGCCCGGCGTCCTTTGCCAGGCTTATCTCAGGCTTGACTCCCGCGGACCAAATTACAAGGTCAGCCTTGATATCCTGCCCGTTTGAAAGCAGCGCCCTGACCCCTCCGTTATTGTCGTCAAAGGAAAGCACTCCGCCAACCCCGGTTTTCAGGATAATCTTATTATTTTTTAAGGTAATGCCTGCCATAGCGGCGATATCCGGGTCAATAACGTTCAAAACCTGGGGCAAAGCTTCAACTACAGTCACATGCAGCCCGGCTTCAACCAGGTTCTCGGCCATTTCCAGCCCTATGTATCCCCCGCCAACTACAATAGCCGTTGAAGGCTTCTTTGTTTCAATAAAGTTTTTTATTTTTAAAGTGTCCGGTATGTTCCTCAAGGTGAATATGGCGGGATGCTCAATACCAAGTATATCCGGCCTTACAGGTTCGGCTCCCGGGGATAATATGAGTTTGTCATATGTTTCTTCATATTCCCTTCCTACATAAATGTCTTTAACCGTTATTTTTTTTGCCGCAGGATCTATCCTGACCACCTCGCTTAACACCCTGACGTCCACGTTAAACCTGTTTTTGAAGGATTCCGGCGTCTGTAGGACCAAAGCCGACTTTTCCCTGATTTTTCCGCCTATATAATAAGGAAGCCCGCAGTTGGCAAAAGAAACAAACTCCCCCCGTTCAAATACAATGATTTTCGCGTCTTCCGAAAGTCGCCTTAACCGCGCCGCGCAGGACATGCCGCCGGCAACTCCGCCAACGATCAGGTATTTGGACATAAGAACCTCCCTTAAATATGTTTTTGATTTTATTATGAAAGGCCCGGATATTTGTAGAGAGGGGGCTTGCTCCCTCTCACTGCAGGCCGTAAATCGCTTGATGTCGTAAATCGCTTCATTCGATTAAGATCCAACTGAGAGAGGGGGCAAGCCCCCTCTCTACGCATACCTTTTTATATTACTCCACTATTACTTTCCCCCCGCCCTTCACAACCTGCCCTATTTCGTATACCTTTTCCCCGCGTTTTGCCAGGAACGCGCCTATGTCTTTTGCCTTGTTCTTATCAACGATCACTGTCAGCCCTATGCCCATATTAAACACCCTGTGCATTTCCTGCCAGCCGACATTGCCCGTCTTCTGTATTAATTCAAATATTGGCAGAACCGGCCAGGTGCCGCGCAAACAGACCGCGTCGCAGTTATCAGGGAGCACCCTGTTAATATTGTCGTAAAATCCCCCGCCTGTCAGGTGTGCTATGCCGTGAATATACGGGAAATACTTTTCAATCGCGGGGAACATTGAGTTTAAATATGACCTGTGCGGTTTTAAAAGCGCCAGGCCGAGCGTGGTTTTGAGTTCCTTGATCTTCATCGTATACGGTATTTTAGCTGTTTCAAAAACTTTCCTGGCGAGCGAGAAGCCGTTTGTGTGCAGTCCGACCGACCCCAGGCCCAATATAATATCCCCTGCTTTAACTTTTTCCCCGGTTATTATCTTATTGTTGTTTATCTCGCCTATGATGGTCCCGACCAGGTCATATTCCCCGAGTTTGTATATGCCGGGCATCTCGGCTGTTTCCCCGCCTATTAAAACACAGTTATTTTCCCTGCATGCTTTAGACATGCCTTCAATGACATCCACAAGCACATTGGACTCAAGCTTGCCCGTTCCGAAGTAATCAAGGAAAAACAGGGGTTTCGCACCCATGACAAGTATGTCGTTCGTGCAGTGGTTCACTATGTCCCGGCCTACCGTGGTGTGCAGGTTTAATTCCTGCGCAATTTTAAGTTTTGTCCCCACTCCGTCAGCTGAGGCGACAAGCATTTTATCCTTTGATATCCTGTAAACTCCGCCGAATGAACCGATATCTGTCGCCACATTTTTATTGAACGTGGATTTTATAAAGGCCTTTGCTTTCTTTAACGCATTTGCCGCAGCGTCAATGTCGACTCCGGCTTTTTTGTAAAGGTCGGATTTTGCCATATTTCCTCCGTTGGTTATAATGTCATTGCGAGGAGCGAGTTCCTCAGCGACGAAGCAATCTATGCCCCTGCCGCGCTTGTCACGTTTTAAAGCTTATCAGTGGAACTGGGATTGCTTCGTCGCCATAATACAAAAACGGCTCCTCGCAATGACAGCCTGCCTTAAAACCTCGGGTAACTTCCCAGCACCTTCACACCGCCGCATTCGCGTTCGATCTCGGCAAGGGCTTTTTTTATCTTTGGCTCGTCTTTATGGCCCATAAAATCCACAAAGAAATAATAATCCCAGGCTTTTTTCTTTGACGGCCTGGACTCTATGTTTGTCAGGTTTACCTTGTATTTTTCAAACGGTTTTAACAGATGGTAAAGCGCGCCCACCTTGTCTTTTATGGATACCATGATGGATGTTTTGTCATCCCCGGTTTTCCCACTCTGGCCTTTTCCTATGATGAAAAACCGCGTGACATTATCAGGTACGTCCTGTATGGATGAGGCCAGCACGTTCAGGCCGTTTAATTCGGCCGCCAGTTCCCCGGCCACGGCTCCGGCTGTCTTATCCCCTGCCGCAAGTACGGCCGCTTTTGAGTTGCTGGATACTTCCTTTAACACAGCGTGAGGAACGTTTGCCTCTATCCATCCCCTGCACTGCGCAAGCGACTGCGGGTGGCTGTAGATTATCCTTATGTCCGCGATGTCTTTTTGTTTTGACATTAAGCAGTGTTTTATTTCCAGTTCAAGTTCGGAGTATATTTTCAGGTCCGAATCCGCAAACAAGTCATAAGTATAATTTACCGCACCTTCAGTGGAGTTTTCTATGGGAACACAACCGTAATCAACCGTGCCTTTCTCAACTTCCAGGAATACTTCCTTGACCCCCGCAACCGGCATATAATCAGTTGACTTGCCAAACCTCTTTATGGCGGCTAAGTGCGTATAAGACGCGGCCGGCCCCATGTATGCCACGCTTATCCTGCGCTGCAGCATGCGGGAAGCCGAAAATATTTCATTGTATATGGAGCCTATTGCATCAGGCGAAAATTTCCCTTTTTTTATATTTTTAACGCGCTTTAAGACCTCAGCCTCGCGCGCCGGGTCATATACTTCACTGCCCGACTTATTCTTTTCATCGGAAATTTTCTTCACCTGTTCCGCCCGTGCCTGCAGCAGGGTTACTATCTTTTTATCCAGATAGTCTATGGCTTTTCTGTGCTTGCCGAGGTTGTTCATGCTTATCCCCTTGTCAGGTATTTTATCTCTTCAGGCGTCAAAAAACGCCACTGGCCGGTATTTAAGCCCTTGTCTGTTATCAATCCTATGCTTTCCCTGCGCAGCCTCACCACCGAGGCGCCGACCGCCTGGAGCATTCTTTTTACCTGATGGTTCATGCCCTCTTTTATCACTATGAACACTAGATCGTTCTGGTCATTGCGCTTGTAAACCCCGGCGTTTAAGGCCTTGACTGTCTTGCCGTCCTCTATTCTAACCCCGGACACCAGTTTTTTCAAGGCAAAGCTTGACATCCTGCCCTTTATCTTGGCCACATACCGCTTTTCTATCTCAAACTTGGGGTGCATGACTTTATTCGCAAAATCCCCGTCATTGGTCAGCAACAATGTTCCCGTGGTATTAAAATCCAGCCTTCCCACGGGATATACCCTCGCTTTGATGTATGGCTTTAAAATATCAACCACTGTTTTCCTGTTTTCATTATCAGTAATGGCTGATATATATCCCTCGGGTTTGTTCATTACTATATACACGGGTTTTTCCTGATGGACAAGGCTGCCGTCAAACTTCACGTGGTCGCGTCCGGCGCGTACCCGGGCCGTCACATCGGTCACGGTCTTTCCGTTAACCATGACCCTCCCCTGCGCTATGATTTCTTCGGCTTTCCTGCGGGAAGTTATACCGGCATGCGCAAGGTACTGCTGGAGCTTCATGCCCTGGTCAAATTCCTCGTCAGTACCGGGTTCGGGCGGCTTGTGCGCGGGTTCATAAGGCCGCTGTTCCTTATTGCTGTACTTATCATCCGCGGCTTTTTCATAAGGCAAAGGCTCTTTGGGCTCTTCAAAACGTTTCTTAAACTGCGGCTTATGGCGCTCGTCGTATTTTTGTTCGTTACTTTTCGATTTATAGCCTTCCTGTGCTTTTGGATATGGGCTATGGGACTTGTCCGCCGAAGCTTTAGCGAAGGCGGATGGGCCATGTGCTTTCTTGCCCCGCTTAAAATTCGCCCCGCCTTTTGCAGGGGCTTTAAATCCGTGCGGTGTATTCCTACTTTTTTTCATCTTCGTCCTCATCTTCCTCATCGTCGTCGTCTTCTTCATCCTCATCGTCTTCCTCGTCATCATCATCTTCTTCGTCTTCGTCCTCAGGATCATCATCCTCTTTGTTTTCATCTTCTTTTTTATCGTCTTCGACCTGTTTTTTGTCTTCAGGATCCTCATCATCTTTTCCCTGTTCAAAAGTCCCCGCTACTTTTGCTTCTTCGTCCTGTTTATTAAGCTCTGCCATATCTTCAGTCAAAGAAGATACCTGCTTAGCCTTCCCCTGCTGCCCTTCTGACGGGTCAAAAGTGAACTGTGCCTGGTTTTTTGCCACTTCGATCCTGTCTTCCCAGTTCTCGACAGTTTCGTCTTTTTCAAGTATTGATTTTATTTCCTCTATCTTGGGAAGATCTTCCATGGAATTGATGCCGAGATACTGCAGGAATTCCTTCGTGGTACCGTATAAAAGCGGCCTCCCGGGAGCTTCTTTTCTTCCGGCTATCCTTATAAGTTTCCTTTCGAGCAGGGTATGGTAGACCCCGTCTGAGTTCACTCCCCTGATGGACTCCACTTCCTGTTTTGTAATTGGCTGCTTGTAGGCCACGATGGAGAGCACTTCCAGCGACGGCCGGGACAGCCTTGTCATGAACCTGTTTTTGTATAATTTTTTGATGTGCGGCGCGTACTCAGGCAGCGTTAAGAACTCAAATCCGCCGGCTATCTGCTTAACCGACACAGGCGAACCCGTTTCCCTCAAATGCATGTTTATCCGCTCCACCGCTTCTTCCACTTCCTTTTCCTTTACTTCAAGCACGCCCGCGATCACGTTTCCGGCCAGCGGCTTTTCAGACGTGAAAAGAAGGGCCTGTATGGTCCTGTCCATTTCTTCTGTTTTCATTTTAATCACCTATGTTGTTTAGAATTTGCGCGTCGTAGTCGTCATTTCTCATGTATATTTTTATGTCGGTAAACAGCGCGTCCTGGTAAACGCTGATAACCTTGAGCCTGAGCAGTTCGAGCATGCCGAGGAACAGGGCTATGATATACAACTTGGAATTATTCTCACTGCACATTTCATAGAAACTGACCGCCTCATTGGCGGCCTTTAGCCTGTCTATGAGTTCGTAAATCCTGTCTTTTACCCTGACGCGCTCGCCGGATATGACTATGGTCTTGACTTCTTTTAACCTGTCCAAAACAGAGTCCATGGCCTTAACCAGCGCGTAAACATCCAAAGACAGTTCCTGGTCCTCTTTTGCCACGTTAATCGGGTAGAGCCTTTCAAAAAGGTCCCTTTTCTTTGATTCGTAAAGCCTCATTTTTTCCGCAATTTCCTTGAACATGGAGTACTCCACCAGGTGCTGTACCAGTTCCATCCTGGGGTCCCCTTCATCGCCTTCTATAAGGTCGTCTTTGGGAAGCAGCATCTTGGCCTTTATGTATATCAAAGTCGCGGCAATTATGATGAACTCGCTTGCCACATCAAGGTTCAATTTTTTCATCAGATCTATGTAAGACAGGTACTCCTCGGTTATCTTGGAGATGGGAATGTCGTATATATCTATCTGGTTCTTTTTTATAAGGTACAGTAAAAGGTCAAATGGACCCTCAAATACCGCAAGCTTAAGCTGATAATCTTCTTCCGCCAAAGTATTCCCTCACTATTAGTTTTTTTTATCCCAGGTTCATCAGTTTGCGCACGTCAATCATAGTCTGCCCCGCCGTGATTCCCGCGCGTTTGTTACCGTCGGCTATCATATCCTTGATCAAATCAGGGCTCTTGTCTATTTCCGCACGCTTTTCCCTTATCGGGGTTAAGCGTTCATTTATCTTTACTGCCAGTGCTTTTTTGCAGTCCACGCAGCCGCGCGCGCCTGAGCGGCATTCTGCCTCCACTGCAGCGCACTCTGACACGTTATAGATCTTATGAAAAGCGCATACCACGCAGTTCTCCGGATGACCCGGGTCATTTTTCCTTACCTTTAGCGGGTCCGTGAACATCTGTCCCGTCTTTGTGTTGACCGTTTTTTCATCATCAGACATGTATATGGCGTTATTATAACTTTTTGACATTTTTCTTCCGTCTATGCCCGGCAGTTTCGGATACTGAGTCAGGATCTCCTGCGGTTCGGGAAAATACTGGCCGTAATAATTATTAAACCTGCGCGCTATCTCGCGCGTGAGTTCCAGGTGTGGCCGCTGGTCCTCGCCTATGGGCACCTTTGAAGCTTTATATAAGAGTATGTCGCCGGCCTGCAGCACCGGGTATCCCAAAAATCCGAAAGTGGACAGGTCCTTTGTGGAGAGTTCCTGTCTTTGTTCCTTGTAAGTGGGATTTCTCTCGAGCCATGGCACAGGCGTTATAAGTGACAACAGAAGGAATAATTCCGCGTGTTCCTTGACGGCCGACTGCACGAACATCACTGCTTTGTCAGGCTTAAGCCCCGCGGACAGCCAGTCTTTGAACATTTCCAGCGTATTCTCCGGTATCTGTCCCGGTTTTTCATAGTCAGTGGTCAGAGCATGCCAGTCAGCGACCATAAAGTAACAGTCGTATTTGTCCTGCATTTCCACGTAGCTTTTTAATACGCCTTCGAGATGCCCAAGGTGAAGTTTTCCAGTGGGTCTCATCCCGCTTAATACGCTCTGCATTTTATTCTCCTATTTGACCCGTATATCATTAAAGTAATAAAGTTAACAATTTCATCACTGCCGCGAATATAGGCGTAAATATATAGCCCAGCAGGCCTGTCGCCAGAAGCCCGATGAGTATTATCATTCCAAAACGTTCAAGCCTTAAGTAAGCAAGTTCCATCCTGGCCGGCAGGAAAAAAGCCAGCACTTTTGAGCCGTCAAGCGGCGGTATGGGGATCAGGTTAAATACCGCCAGCCCCACATTTATAATAACGTTATAGTATAAAAATATATTAAGCCCGTCTGAATAAAAACCGGGTATCATCCTCACCAATTTCATAAGCAGTATCGATATCAATGCCAGCAGAAGATTTGAACCGGGCCCGGCAAAACCCGTAAGCATGATATCCCGCCTGTGGTGTTTAAAGTACATCGGGTTTATCGGGACGGGCTTTGCGCCTCCTATAACAAATCCGGCATGTGTAAAAATAAGGAAAGCCGGGATCAGTATGGACCAGACAGGGTCTATATGCGGCAGCGGGTTTAATGTCAACCGGCCCTGCTGCTTGGCCGTCGGGTCGCCGAGCTTATACGCGACATATCCGTGGCTGACCTCGTGCACGATGACGGCGAAAATAAGGACTATTATCTGTACAGCTATTTTATATATATCCACATGTGCTCCTTTAGGATCAAATTATCCGCTGTATTATAGCATAGAGCGGTAAATTATCAATTCGCGATTTTTACCAAAACAAAAAGGCGGGCTAAAAGCCCGCCTTTTTGTTGTAAACACTGTTTTCTTATTTTTTAGTATCGGCTGTTGGCGTTACTTTTTCGGGCGCCGCTGCCGCAGGCGCGGCTGCCTGTGCATCGCCTAAATTGTCGGATACGAACTTTAACACCCAGTCAATATAGTCAATATTGCTCTGTATCTTGGCTGTCGGCGCTTCTCCGCCGTCCAGGGCTTTGCCGGATTCAAGCAGGGCTTTTGCCTCATTTAACACATCGATCTTGGATGAAAAAAGTTCCGCCATTTCCTTCTGGAAAGCCACCTTTTCCTTGCTCGGGGTCATTTCCGTGAGTTTCGCGAGTTTTTCATCATAGGTAACCAGGGCTTTGAACTGTTTTATCAGGACAAAAGCAGCATTGTTGATCTGCCATGCCTGAATGTCTTTTGTCGCTGATTTTCCCGCAAGATCCGCAGCTTTCTTGTAATTTGCAACAGCATTTGGCGTATCGCTCGTTGCTTCCGCATCTGTAGCCGCTTTCCTGGCTTCTTTATATGAATTAAAATCCTCCCAGCTTTTCCACGCGCAAAACGAGACCGATGAGAAAACAACCATAACTGCCGCTACGAACAAAATGACTTTTTTCATGTTAAACCTCCTTATTTTTTTCCTGTAAAGGTATATACATAATATAACACAAAGGCGGATTTTTCAAGTATTTTTTAGGACTTGTCAATGCAAAGCTAAAATGTCCTATTCTCTGCAAAGCAAGAATGTCCTATTTTATATTGCCATATGGTCATTCATTCCGCTTCGCCATGGATGGTTCTTGGCCGGCTTCACCGGTCTAAATATGCTCAGCTTTTTAACCTTAATTTTGGTTATTTTAACCTTTGGCCGGGGATTTATCATCCAATGCTCTATTCGTTCAGAACCATATTCCAACCGCATTCTGTCGTTCAACAGTTCGACAACTGTAATCTTCCTGCCTTTCAAAGCCAGAGCAGTTTTTAATTGGTACATCTTACCTTTAAATGAAATTGTATAATCATTTCTCACAGTTCTATCGGTTCTGATTGTAAGCGCATTATTCAGTTCATCCCACGATTCAACTTCACGATGCATGTCCTGGCTTGCTGCTGGTTCTACTGAGAATTTCCGGTTGAAAACAGGCAAGTACCAACGCAAAAATTCGTTTGCTTCATCTTTGCTCTTAACTCCTGCTAGTCTCATCTCTTTTATTACCCTATCTTGAAAAGTTTTGAACAATCGTTCTATACGGCCTTTAGCTTGTGGTGAATTTGCATGTATGATTTCAACCCCAATAGTATATAAAGCCCTTTCAAACTGACTTTGTGCTCTTTCACCAGCCAGTTGTTCTTCCTCAGTTTCTTTTTCTGTCGATTTGTATGTACTATGCTTATCTAGGTACAGTTTCATTGGTATTCCGTGCTTCTTTATATAACCTTTGAAGCTTATCATTGCCGGTTTTGTTCCTTCGTAATCATGGAACTCCGCATACACAACACCTGTTGCGTCATCAATATATCCCATTAACACCAGCCACGGCCCACGTCCTTCAAGCCAATCATGATGGCTTCCGTCCATCTGAACCATCTCGCCCTTGTATTTCATACGTTCGCGCCATTGCCGGTGCTTTTTAGATTTTCTGCTTGATTCCCACAGCCCGGCTTCAAGCAAAACATGTCTGAAACTCTCTCTGCTCATACATACCTTTTCAATCTCAACGATCTTTTCTTGCCCCAACGTAGGACCAAATCCCTTATATTTTTCCGAATACAAATCCACGACCTTATCTCTTATTTCTTTGCTTATCTTGTTGGACGCTTCGCGTCCTCTTAACTGGTGAACCAGTCCTTTGTCACCATATTTCCTGTACCTTTTTACCAATCGCCTGATCTGTCTTTCACTTATTACTAACTTCTCCGCAGCTTCCCATTGTTTCATTTTCTTTTCAACTACCACTGATATTACTTTCAGTTTCTGTCTGTCTATAGTTCCCATTAAATACCCGTCCTTTTCTGTCATGTAGCACCTCCATACCTACAATGCTAACATAACTGGATTAGGACATTCTTGCTTTGCACAAATAGGACATTACCACTTTGCGACTACAGTATTTTTTAGGACTAAAATGGAACTAAAACGATACTGTCGCAAAACCCCTAAAAGCCATCGTTGTGGGCCGAATAATCCTGTCAACACACTTTGTGTGTTGCCGGACTTCGTATTCGGCCCCTACAAATATCTGCCTGCATTTGTAGGGGCAGCATATCATGCTGCCTGCCCCTTGCGGGCTTTTCCGACAGTCTCTTCATATATCAAAATACACATCCAGAGATATTTTATGGTTCGCCTCAAAGACCGTGTAGAATTCCTCTTTCATAAAACAGTAGTCCAGTTGGAAAATAAAGTTGCCAAAGGCATACTTTAATCCGCCTCCGAAAGTGTAATCAAACGCATAGCTGGACGCGCCGTATGATACCCCGGCGCGCAAAGAAATGATTTTTATCATGACCGCTTCAATCCCGGATTTAAATGAAACACCTTCAAACTCGTTGTCTTCCGCGTCGAGCGACCATTTTATATCGCCGTCCATAAATCTTAAAAGGGTTCCCATCCTCATTAACAGTGGGATTTTCTCGTTTAACCCGGTCGTCCACAGCAGATTGCCGGCCAAATCCTGGAATACCAGGCCAAAAGACACAAAATCATTGAACTTGATCAGCGCCCCCAAATCAGCGCTTAATCCGTTCGCGCCGTAGGTGTCAAGCGATTCGCGGATGTATTTAAGGTTAAGCCCCACGCATATATTTTTAAATATCTGCCTGCCGTATGTCATGAAATACGCGCTTTCCGAGTCTGTAAATGTATAGAAATTCGATGTGTCGGTCAGTCTGCCTTCTATCTGCCCTGCCGAGAAGTTTATGAGGTTTAGCGCAAAGCTGCCGTATTCGCTCGGGAAAGCCGCGTTAAAAAAACTGTAGGAACGTTCCTGGGTCAGCCACGAAAACATGCTGGACACGGAAGCCTGTTTGAACAGTCCTATGGAAGCCGGGTTCCAGTACGGGCAGGTCGCGTCATCATAGTATGCGGTAAAAGCGCCTGAAAGCGACAAAGCCCTGGCTCCGGCTCCGGTGCGCAAAAAAGGCGCGGCCCCGCCTGCTGTCCCGAAAATGGCAAACACCGGCACAAATGATGCTAATATTAAAAGGATGGCAAGTAATGTTTTTTTCATTTTTCCCCGGGGTTTTGTAGTGGCCGCATATTATGCGGCCATCTGTGGTCTTCGGTTAATCCGCCGGTGGCCGCATAATATGCGGCCACTACATAACATAAATTATCAAAAAGAAAAGGGCGCGCATTTAAGCACGCCCTTTTTCCATTAAAGCCTGAAACCTTATTTTACAACCGCTATTTTCTTGTTTATTGTTTTTTCAGGGGTAATTATCTTAAAATTATAAACCCCGTTTGATACCTTGACGCCGTTGTCATTTGTCAGGTTCCATACTATATAGTTAACCCCCGCGATAACCGATGTCGCGGGTAGTTCCTTGTGCCATACAAGGCTGCCGTTGGCGTCGCTGATGATCAGTTTCACATCTTCTGATTTTGACATGGCAAATCTTAAGGTCGTGGGACCGCTGCACGGGTTGGGGAAATTATATACGTTTTTACCGCTTATTTCCTCGGTAATATTAACCTTATACTCGGTCACGGCCGTGCCTGTGTTTCCCGCCTTGTCAATTGTGGCTGCCGTGAAGTAGTATGTGCCGCTTTCAAGGGAAGGTATTTCTATGACTGATGCCGCGGAAAGCTTTGCGGTTGCCGGAGAAAAAGCGCCCTTTTCCTTTGACATTGTGTAAAGATACCCGTCAACCCCGTTCAAATCCTCGGCTGATAATGTAAATGAAGCTTTTGTCGAGGCATACCAGGCGTCCTGGCTGGGATTCGTCGATGATATGACAGCAGGCGCGTTTGGCAGCTGCTGGTATATTACTTTCACCGAGTTTGTCCTCATATGTGTGAAGGCTATATCGGTCAGCCCGTCGCCGTTAAAATCTCCGGCCACAACTTCCACCGGGCCGAAAGTTTTGTCTTTATCGTCCGAGACCTTGATCGTTTTTGTAAGGACCAAAACCCCGTTTTTCTGCAGGAGTATATCCACCGTGTCATCATCCCTGTTTGCCACAATTACATCCATTAGTTTGTCGCCATTCACGTCAGCAATTGTCATGCCGTTAGGCCTTATCCCGCCCAAAGCGTATGCGACGGCTTTTCCCGTGCCTGAAGGTATAACTGATACTGTGTTATCATAAAAATTCGCGGTTATGATGTCATTTATCTGATCTCCGGTTACGTCCGCTATCCTGACCTTGCAAGGCCCGCCGCCAACGGCTATGTCGTTTCTTTTTTCAAGGGAGGTTCCGTTAAAACTTAATATGCTGACGCTTGCCGCGCTGTAATTGGCGCTGACTATTACTTTTGCTCCGCCTATCTCCCCTATTGCAACGTCCGTGGGCGAACCCGGAACCAAAGCTTCATATCTTGTGTAACCGCCTTTGGCATCAGCCAGGAACAGGACAACCTTGTTCTCAGAATACACCGCAACAGCTATGTCATTGAGCCCGTCATTATTGACGTCACCGATCGCGACACCCACAGGGTGCTTTCCCGCAGTTAAAGTCATGGGCGCATTGCCTTTATATACGGTAACTGTCCCATCATCATAGTTTGATACAACGAATTCATCCTTGCCGTCATTGTTCAAGTCGCCTGCCGCGATCCCCCTGGGTGATTTTCCAGACTGCTGAACGACGCTTTTTAAGCCTGCGCCATCCTTTGAAAATATTGAGATCGATGAATTTGCCGGGGTTACAGGGTCCTGTCCGATCAATGTCTGCGCCCCGAAATTCGCGACAATGATTTCCTTTACTCCGTTCCCGTTTAAGTCAGCGGCTGCAATGCCCCTTGGGTAGGCGCCTGTGCCAAAAGTGGTTATTTCCGATAAGTTGTTGGCAAAGACTACGGCAGAAAAAAGCATGACTAGCAGTAGATACAAGATAATTTTTTTCATCTGTCCCTCCTAAAATGGTTGTGCTTTATTATCATAGTATATATGGGGTTTTGGCCGTTGTCAAGTGCGATTGGAACGCAAATATGATTGGGCATAAGGTTCAATATATAATAACTTCCAAACCTTCAGTTGATCAATTTTCGATTCCTCGATTCTCGGACACGAACAGTGTTTGCAGGATACGCATGGTTGGATTTTTTGACTTGTTTTATGGTTTTTACAAACCGGAAGGAAAAAGAATCTAACCAAGCCATTTTGCTCTATTTGCGCGGGTTCGAGAATAGAAAATCGAGAACACCTTCAACCTAATCTTTGTGTCCATTTGCGAGGCCTGACCCCATCCACAATCCTCAACTATCGGCCCATTAACCGTAACCGCCTATGTCGGCTTAACAGTACCGGCTTTAAACCCAAACTTGCCGGTAGCGGTTTTAGGTTTGGCTGTCAATTGTTTTAGTACATCAAAGATTATCACAAAGTTCTCATCATATTTTTTAAGCTTTTCAAGTATTTGTCCGTGAGTCGCAAGATACTCGCGCATTTTGATAAATGCATTGACCACGGCAATACTAACTTGTGCGGCTTTCCTGCTCCTAAGCACACTGGAAAGCATAACAACACCATGCTCGGTAAAAGCATACGGTAAATACCGCCTCCCGCCGCGCTTTGAGGTCGCAATTTGCGACCTCAAACGCGAAGTCACATTTTGTGATTTCAAGTTTGAGGTGCCAATTTGGCGCCTCAAAGACTCATTTTCCTGCTCGTTTAACTGAAAGCAAAAGTTTTCAGGAAACCGTTCCATATTTCTTTTGATTTGTTCATTCAATCTTTTAACTTCCACCCCATAAAACACAGCAAGATCGGTGTCCAACATAACCTTCTGCCCTCTAATCAGGTATATCTTTTGTGCAATATTTTCAACTGGTATCAAACCCTCCATTTGCCCCCCCTATTTTAAGTGTATAACCTTTGCGCTAAAAAGTATACACATTGTATACTATTATGTCAAGAATTTTTATGCAATTTGCATTATTTTGATATACTTGAATACCCGGAATGAAAAAAAGCATGACTCTTAAGTTGTCAATGCTCTAAGCAAGGTCTGACCCCGTCCATAAGTGCTGCAGGTGAAGGTGAATTTTTTTTACAATTCGAAATGCTAAGAATAAGTATTACGAATACAAAAATATTTAGTAGATTTCTATATATTTTAAAATTGTTAATTCTCATATTATTCCAATTAGCAAACCAATTTTCACAAATAGTCCTGAATAATCCATGTTCCACCATTCTTTTGTTCCTATTTGTGTTAAATCAGTACAGCTAACCATATTTGTATGTAATGATCCATCTGCTATTCTATAACCCCCATTAATAAATATTCCTAAACGATCATTAAACCAAAGGTTCAGCCCCAGCTCAACATTACCGCCAACAAATATGCTTTTGTCAATTTCAAATTTCTTTTCGTATTCATAATACAAACTACCGTCCGATAAATACTTGTTCCCTCTTTGAAAACCATAAGTAAAAAAAATTCCAAAATCCGCCCCTACTGTAAGATAAAATTTTGGATAAACTGTCGAAAAATTAATAATCTGATGTTTTCCGCCCAAGCCAAAATAAGATGGTCTAATTTCATTTGTGGAGTTATAAAAAAGAACCCCATTTGGCCAATATTCTATATCTTCCTTCGTTAATATCGACAAATATTCGTATTTGAAGTATAAATTAATTTTGCCGATACTAGAATTAAAACCGTTATCAATGACTGAACTAAAGATGAAGCTATTATTAATGTGATTAAATACAGATCTAAAGCCCATTGCAGCAGCTTCATTTGTAGAGTTGTCAATAACATTATTCCATTTTGTCATTGCCACTCCGGCATACCCACCGGAAAGTTCCAAATTAGTAGAATCATATTTAAATTCAAATGCGTGAATATTTGAAAATTGCAGGTTTATAAATATAAACAGAATTAATAAGACGGATTTTTTATTTAATAGGCAAATGAAATAATTATGATGTAAACGCTGAATTGTTTTTTGTGAAAATCCCTTCCCCGTTATCTTCTCCACGCTAATGTCAACCCCTGTTTTTTTAGTCTCGTGAATTATCCCCTGCTTTGAACGGTTGCCTGTCCCATTGGCCGTCTATCCTTACAGGCAGGAGTATATTATATTACAGAATATTGTCAAGTGCTTTTTATTGCGATTAAAATTGATTGTGCTTTTAGAAACCCGGCGCGCTGATGGGAAGGGCACGACTTACGCCCTGCGCGGATGTGCGCCGGTTGGATCCAGGCGCTGTTTCGCGTGGCGGTCTACCAGAATGCAAATTTCTGACCAAAAAAACCAAGAATTCCGGAGCAAAAAGACCAGACTTTTCGGTGCATGAAGACCAGGTTTTTCGGTCCAAAAAAACCAACTTATCACACATTTTCAGGCTTTTGCTGTAAGGCGTGACGCTGTCTTCCTCCCGCTTTTCCTTGCTAATTAACCCAGTTCGTCACCAAAATAGTCAACATCGACATGCTTTATCTCATACTTATGACAATATCTATCCCCTTTAAGATGGGAACACATTAACCTTATCGGTGAAGGCCGAATTACCCGTCCGTAGTGCCTTTGTGAAATGCCATTATTATCTCATAACCGCCATATATATAACCCTCACTTTTTAATTGGTAATTTGATGTCATTTGTAGTATAATTCAGTTGGTAATTCAATACCAATTGAAAGGACGGTGTTTTATATGGATGAGTTCTATAAGCTATGGATTGCAGGACTTCAAAGGCTAATGGACAGCCATATTTATGATCCTTCCGGAAAACCATATCCGACACGCGATGATTTTAGCGTGCTCAGTGCCAGGCTGGAAAGGTTGTTATCCGGTAAATTGTCCGAAAATGAAAAAATCAGCATCTTGACCGGTTTGCGCGGAACTGGAAAAAGCACCCTTCTTGCCCAATTATTTGCGGCAGCCTCTGAAAAAAGGATAAGAACCCTGTATATCGATGCCGGCAGGCTGATGCTTGAAGGATTCAATCTCAATGACTTCTTAAAGAAGTGGGAAGACGACGCCTCCTTTGAGTCAGAACGCCCGATGAGGAAAACATTGTTGCTCATTGATGAAGTTCATTACGACGAAAATTGGGGCCTGTTCCTTAAAAGCATGTTTGACAGGAACAAATCAAATACCGACCTGATGATTGTAGCCACAGGGTCATCAGCCTTAAAAATCAAAATCAACCCTGATCTCGGCAGAAGGGCGGTCTTCACCGAAATATTACCTTTGCATTTCAGGGAATTTGCAAGGATATTCGGCGCAAGTACGGACAGGAAAGCCCCGGATACGTCCTTTATTTTTTCTTCAGTTGATGCAAAAAGTATATTTAAAAAGGCTGTGGATATATCGGCGGAGGTTGACAGGTATTATTCAGCCTTGCCGGTAAAAGCTGTTGAAAATTACATGTCATTCGGCGGTCTGCCTGTTTTCAAACACATAAACGAACCGCTCCTTATGAATAATGCCATAAAAAGCATTGTTGAAAGTGTAATAGTGCGGGATATTACAGCCATGAAAGGATACAAGGCCCAGGCTTTGTCTAAATTGTACAGCCTTGCATGCCTTATAGCTGAATCTGAAAAAATTACGCTTGAGAAACTTAGTGACAGTCTGAAACTTGCGGATAACCGCACACTTTACGGGCTAATCGATGGTTTTGTAATGAGCGGGCTTATTTTTCCGGTAAAAAGTTACGGCCGCAGGCATCATCAGACCAGAAAAGCGCCGAAACTATTATTTTCCCATCCGCTTTTTCGCGAAGCATTGTTAGAAGGTGCGGTCCCTGGCAGGGTTGCCGGCAGGAAATATGAAGAGGTCCTGGCCGCTTCCTTTAGAAGGTGTTTTGTAGGAAGTTTTGGCGCAGAAATGTATTTTGATTCTGCGGAAGGAAGCGCGGATTATATAATAAAAAGACCCGACAGAACAAAAATCACTATTGAAGTCTCTGCTTCAAAAGAATATATCAATCAGATTCCCGGCACGATGAAAAAATCTTCGTCAGTATACGGTTTATTAATAGGATCAAGGGAAATCAGCCTGGTTGAAAATAATATAGTAAAATTGCCTATAAAATATTTGTTGTTGGCATAGAACAAAAGAAAACGATTTTAAAACTTTGCGCCGATCCCCACGAGCTGGGACTGCTGGCTGCCGTTAAAGCCGTTCCAGAACTGCAGCCTGAAAGTATAATCGATCGCCAGAGTGGTTTCCAGCAGCTTGACCGTCAGGCCTGCCCCGGCAGATATGTATGACGCGTTCCTTGTGTCTATCGAGGTATTATATCCCGCCCTGAGGTAAAACAGGTTCAAAATGTTGTCTTCCACACCCGCCGCAAACCTTGCGTAATCATAAAAATCCTGTATGTAATCCATGGAAACCAGGATTATGTTATGTTTGTCAATCCTTGTATCGTAAGACGCGCCCAGGCGCAGCGTCAGAGGCAGGGGCGATGCTTCGCTTATGTATTTGATCGGGGTCCCTATGTTCTGCAATGCGGCTCCGAACATAAATCCCGTGTCATACAGCACAAACTGTGAACCAAGGTCGAACATTACACTTGAACCCGAGAAAGTCCCGAGTTGCTCAAAAACCATACCTGCCGCGATGCCCAAATTCAGGTATTTTGATTCGCTCCACGGTATGTAGCTGAGTTTTGCCGCGTTTACGGCGTAAACTGCTTTTATCAGAAGGTCATTGAACGAAACTCCGGGATCTGTCGCGTCGGGGTTTGATATTGTCGGAAGGCCCAGGTATGTGGCTTCCAGGGCAATCGTACCTTCCAAAAATGATGTTTCCAGGGGCTGTGCAAATGAAATATTATATAACTCCACATTCAGCGAACCCGCATAATTCTTCACATAATACGCTTTTACATCCCTGCCGCTTACAAAAACTATTCCCGCGGGGTTGAAATTAATGGATTCCACATCATTACCCGCGGCCGTATACGCCGAGCCTAATCCGATGGCCCTGACCCCGGTATCTGCCTTGAGTATATCGGCGCCGGTCACGCCTGAGCCGAATATGGCAACAGACAAAAAAGACAGCGCTGATATAAGGGCCGCTATTTTCCCCATTTTTGTATTTTCCCGTATAATTTAAATAATTCCGCAAACGCCTTCACTATTACCCCTATCTTCGCGCCTGTCTGGGTCCCGGCTGTGCGCGGATAATGATGCACGCCTATCTCCCCTATTTTGTAACCCATTTTGATCGCTTTTGCCAGCAGTTCCGTCGATATAAGCGCGCCTTCAGACTCCACTTTTGCCTTTTCTATTATCTCTTTTTTCATAAGCTTGAAAGCGCAATCCACGTCTTTTACCCGGAACTTAAACAGCAGTTTCACCATGGTACCCCACATGAACGCGTTTAATTTCCGGTGGAACGGGTCGGCCCGTTTTATCCTGTAGCCCACGATAAAATCATATTTGTCGGTGAGCGCGACAAGGTTCTTGATCTCAATCACGTCAAATTGCCCGTCGCCGTCCGTGAAAAATACCCATTCAAACTTTCCGCTGTTCAGCCCGGTCTTGACCGCGGCGCCGTAACCCCTGTTTTTCTCATGATTTATAACGCACACGTGTTTGTCGCGTTTTGCCAGCTCGGCCGACACGCCTGCGGTATTATCCTTTGACCCGTCGTTTACGATTATTACCTCGTAGTCCTCGCAGACTTCGGATAAAACTTTGGATGTCTTTTCAGCAAGGGATACTATGTTAAGTTCTTCGTTGTAAGCCGGAAAAAAAGCGGAAATCTTCATTTTGTAAAGCCTCCATTGTTTTCGTTTAAATCCATCCTTGAATCACGCGGTAAAGCCTGCGGTTTAGAGGGGGCAGGCCCCCTCTCTACAAACTGCTGTTTATTATTTCCGCCACTTTATTGCCCAGCATTACGCTGTAACTCATGCCCCTGTCTTCGGGGTAAACCATGGACATATTTGCTATGTACAGGCCCTCATACGGCGACTTATAATCCAGCTTTATCTTTGAAAACTCTTTGGTCACGACAGGCTGTGAAAAAGGCTCCCTGAACATTTTCCATTCTATCACATCTTTTTCGTCAAATGAAGGATATATCTTTTTCAAGTAATCAAAAAACCTTTTCTTCACGGTTTCGTTGTCGGCCTTGTAAAGTTCCGCGTCCGGGGATATGTAATTGCCCGCGTACACGATGACATCCCCCCCGTACCACTCTTTCGGCACAAAGTTGGTGTGTTCCACGACCGCGACAAACGGGCTTTTTTTGTCCGCCACGTTAAGCCAGTAAACCGGGCTTAAGGATTTTTTCATGCGCATGACCATATCCATGGCCGCGAAATAGCCGAGCCTGTCAAACCTGCCCAGATAATCCGGGTCCTTAAAATCAACGATCTTTTTCAGGATTGCCGGCGCCGGGGTCGCGATAACCGCGTCAAAATGCAGGTCCCGGCCGAGCACTTTTAAGCCTTCTGCTTTTCCATTGTTTATTATAACTTTGCTCACAGGCGAGCTTTTATGTATCATGCCGCCCATTTCCAGTATTTTGGATTCGAGCGCGTCTATCATCTTCTGATAACTGCCTTTTAAGTAACCGAGGTATTCCTTCATGCCCGCGCCCTTGCGGGAAACTATCCTGGAATGTATCCTGCCGTAAAGCCATGTCATGGCTATCTCGCCGGCTTTTTCCGCGAATTTCTGTTCCAACAGCGGGCCCCATACCACGTCGTACACTTTTTGCCCCGCAAATTTGATGACCCACTCTTTTGCCGTGATCTTTTCGTATTTTTTCCAGTTATTGACCTTTGTCAGGTACACGGTCATAAGGCCGAGCCTTACGCGGTCCAAAAATGAAAGCGCCTTGAATTTAAAAAGTATGTCCATTGGCTTGGAAAAAGGATATGTAACGCCGTTAAAGTAAAACCCCATCTTTGACTCAAGCCACATCAGGTCGTCCTTCAATCCGAGTTCGGTTATAAGGTCTATGACATCCAGGTCGCTTGTGAATATGTGCCTGTAAAAAATGTCAAGCTTTGTGCCGGCAAAATCAAAGGCCCGCGCCAGCCCGCCGAGCTGTTCTGACGCTTCAAAAACTTCCGGAACATGCCCTGCCTTTGCCAGCCTGTAAGCCGCCGTGAGTCCCGCGATTCCTCCGCCTACTATTCCTATTTTCATGAAAATCTCCCTTTAAACCAGGCATAAACAAACCACGCCTGCATGTCTATTACGGAATTATATCATATCGGGATTATTTTTAAACAGAATTGTTATATTTTATTGACAATCACGCACTGTTGCTATAGAATCACATCAAAAATCATACTGAAAGGGGAATGCAATGCCAATGGTAAAGATCGGCGCGGTCATGTCAAAAGACGTGTTAACCGCCCGCAAAGAAGACACGGTTATGTCCATGCTTGAGCGCCTTCAGAAGCACAGGATAGGGGCCATAGTCGTAATAAACAAGGCTAATGTGCCCATAGGCATCGTAACAGAACGCGACATCATACAGGCGCTTGTTGTATATAAGGAAGAGACATTCAAAAAGCAGGCCCAGGACATCATGAGCGCGCCCGTCCTCACGCTGGACCCCGATCAGGATATAGACTCCGCGGCCATACTCATGACCTTAAACGAGATACGCAGGATACCCATTACAAAGGACAATAAACTGGCCGGTTTGATAACCTACCGGGACATCACAAACGCGCTCCGCAAAAGCTACTATGTGCTGGAGGAAAAAGCCGAACTTCTGCAGGATATGGCAAACAAGGACCCGCTCACCGGGCTTTTCAACAAACGCTTTATAAACGAGGAGATAAAAAGACAGTTTGAAGCAGCAATAACAACCGGCTCTCCCATGGCTGTTATAATGATAGACATAGACCATTTTAAAAAAGTAAACGACACATACGGGCACCCCTGCGGCGACCAGGTGCTGAAAAATCTTGCGTCCATATTTTTGGGCAAATCAAGGGACATAAACGTGGTAGGAAGGTACGGCGGCGAGGAGTTTATAATCATAGGCCCGATTTCGGACCACAAGTCCTCGCTGTACTTTGCGGAGCGCATACGCATGATAGTGGAGTCCACGCCGTTTTTCTGCGAAAGCAGGGAGTTTCATATTACAATAAGCGCAGGCGTTTGTGTGTGGAATTCAAAAATGAAAGATGCAAAAACCGTCATAAAACTCGCTGATGACGCGCTTTACGCCGCGAAAAGAGCAGGCAGGAACTGTGTCAAGATAGCGGAAATACAGGATTAGGCTGCGGTTGTGTTGTGTTGTAATTACGAAGAGCCTGCCTCTTAAATCTTTGCTATAAATATTACCACGCGGGTGGTGCAAAATCACCCTGTATCACTCGCTTTGCTCGGGTGCAGGGTATAAACTATTCGCAGGCGAATAGTTTATACTTCCTCAAAAACAAACGACATAAAACCCGCGCACAACGGGTATGCGACAAATATCCCTATCACTATCTGGCAGCCTAAGGCCATTATCAGCCATAAACCTACTGCCATTAACACATGATTCATAAGGCTGTTTTTATTCACCGTAAATGTACTCATCTTATATGAATCCACTATGCCTGAACCCTTATACGCCATGTAATATGATGAATACATCCAGAGAGCCGCGATAAGCACGCCCGGCACTACTAGAAGCGCTGTTCCTATCACTATGCAGACCGCCATGATAAAGCCCGTTACAGCGAGCATGATGGCCTTGTCCATGTGGATAAAAAGCGCGTCATATGTGGCTTTTTTTCCGTCCCTTGTCATCCTGAACATTTCCCCCATGCCAAGCCACAAAACAGGGGCCAGTATGCCAAGTGTCGCAAATGTCAGGATCAACGCGATCAATGACGCCAGGATAAATGTCCATGGGTCCTTAAAGAACATTACAATTGTTTTGGCCGCGGTTGCCTGGATCTTCATTTTTTTGCCACCTTTGATCTGCTTCCATATTTTTTTCTTATATAATTTATGTCTTCCCTCACCTGTTTCATAAGGGCCTCTTTTGTCCCGAATTTTATCTCATCCCTTAAGCGCTCCAGGAATATGACCCTGATTTCCTTCCCGTAGATATTTTTATTGAAATCAAATATGTAGACCTCTAAAAGCTGTTTTGTTTCGTTCTTAAGGGTCGGCGCGTAGCCTATATTTGCCGCGCCTGTGAAAATTGATCCTTTGTATTCCACTTTTACGGCCCAAACGCCCCTTGCCGGTATGTCTTCGTAATCAAGCTTGAGGTTGGCCGTGGGATAATCAAAACCTATGTGCCGTCCGCGCATTACACGCCCTGTTATTGAGTACTGCCTTCCCAGCATTTTCTCGGCTTTTTTTATGTCGCCGGATTTCAGGTATTCCCTTATGCTGGTGCTGCTGACCCTTTTCCCGCAGACTTTAACTTCCGGCACAACGCTAACCTTGAATCCGTATTGCCCGCCGGCTTCTTTTAACAAACTGATATTACCCGTCCCGCCCCTGCCGAAAACAAAATCCCGGCCTTCGATGACGCAGCCGGCGTTGAGTCTGTCAACAAGGATATCCTTTATGAATTCCGCGGCTGTTTTGTTATGTATCTTTTTAAAGTCCAGCAGCACCATTATATCTATGCCGTGGCTTTTTATTCTTTTAATTTTCGCTTTTGTGGATTTGATCAGCTTTATGTCAGAATTTTTATCCAGATGCCTGCCCGGGTGGCCCTTAAAAGTGATCACCACGCTTTGGCCGGAGAGCTTCTGCGCACAGGCTATCGTGTTTTCGATCAGGCGGGTGTGGCCCACGTGAACCCCGTCAAAAACGCCTATGGTTACCGAGGACTTTTTTTTCATCTTCGGCACGGAGTTTAAGGAAGTGTAAACCTTCATTTTGTCCTTTTCAGCCTGTAATATTTCCTGACTTCAGACAGCACTGTTTTCATGGCGCTCTTTATGGGCAGGTTGATCACCGCTCCGGCCGCGTGCTTGTGCCCGCCGCCTTTGAACCTGCGCGCTATCAAGTTCACGTCCGCGGTTCCCTTTGAGCGGAAGGACACCTTGACCGACGATGGGCCGGTTTCCTTAAAAAGCATAGCTGTTTCCACTGTCTTAATCGCCCTTATGCTGTTTATAAAATTATCGGTTTCAGACTCTAAAGCACCGGTATTCCTGAACATTTTTTTGGTGAGGTAAGAGTACCCTATCCTTCCTTCAACTTTAAGTTTTGAAAGCATCTGGGTTAAAAGCTTGACTGCCTCCTCGGTTGAAGCGTATACCTGTGACGAGATATACTGTGGGTCCGCTCCCGCCTTTATAAGTTCCGAAGCTATGATATGCACTTCAGGCGTCGTATTTGAATACATGAAGGACCCCGTATCGGTCACTATCGCGGTATAGATACAGGTCGCCACATCCCTGTCTATCTCCCAGCATAATTCCTTCATAATCCTGTATAATTGCTCGCCCACTGCCGCGGCTGTCGGGTCGACTATGTTCAAATCCCCGTACATGGTATTGCCGAGATGATGGTCTATATTTACCGTCACTTTTGCATGCCGGGTATAGTCCACTATGTTGCCGTTGCGTTCAAGCTCGGGACACTCAAGGACTATGGCCAGGTCGTATTTTCCTGTTATCTTTTTCGAATTTTTTACCATGCTGCTTGCCGGCAGGAATTTATATATGACCGGCAGGGGGTCGCGGTTTATGAAGTCAACCTTCTTGCCCATCTTGGTAAGCTTGTTTACCAGGGCAAGCCCGGAGCCTATGCCGTCGCCGTCGGGATTGATGTGCGTGGACAGCAGTATCTTTTTTGACTGTTTGATGAAACTGCTTAGCTTCTCGATCTTGACCCTGTCGTCACTCATTTTTTTTTGAATCCTCGATTTCTTTTAGGAGTCTGTCAATCCTCGCCCTGTCTTCCAGCGCGTTATCCAGGGTAAAGACTATCTTAGGGGTGTACTGCATGCGCACATTATCCCCGACCTGCTTGCGGGTAAAACCGGATGCGGCCTGCAGGGCTTCCATACTTCTTTTCTTTGCCTCGTCATCGCCCATGATGGAGACGTATACATGAGCGGTCTTTAAATCCGATGTCAGGCTTACGCCGGTCACCGTGGTAAAGGCCAAACGCGGATCCTTTATCTCCTGCAGGATAAGCGTGGCAATTTCCCTTTTAAGGACCGATTCCACCCTTGCTTTTCTTATCTTATGCATTACAGTTTTCTCACCTTCTGGACTTCTTCAAAAAATATGATTGTATCGCCTTCATGGGGTTCCTTGTAATCATTGATCACGACGCCGCACTCGTAGCCTTCTTTTACTTCCTTTACATTGTCCTTAAACCGCTTGAGCGAGGCAACCTGGGTGTTGAGTATTTCATGCCCTCCCCTGATCACCGTGCATGGCGAGTCATGATAACCCTTCCCGCTCCTCATGTACGAGCCGGCTATCGTCATGTTCTCGCTTTCCACCTTGAATATCTGCCTTACTTCAGCCTCGCCTATTTTCACTTTTTCATATTCAGGATCGAGCAGGCCGGCCATGGCGGCTTTTATGGAATCAACAACTTCATAAATAATGTGATATATCTTTATTTCCACGCCTTCCTTGGCCGCGAGTTCCTTTGCCGCGGGCAGGGTCGAGACAAAGAACCCTATGATAACCGCGTTTGACGCGTCTGCAAGCAGTACGTCATTTTCGGTTATGTCGCCGACGTCCCTGTGTATTACCTGCGCGCTTATGTTTGCCTCCGTCGATATCCTGGATATGGAGTCAACTATGGCTTCTATCGAGCCTATGCCGTCGCCTTTGATGATGAGGTTCAGTTTTTTCTCCGCTCCCGAAACAATCTTTTTGTGCAGGTCCTCAAGCGTCATTTTCTTTTTCTTCTTTTCTTCCGCAAAACGCCTGACCTCGCTTGAGCGTTTGAGCGCTATCTGTTTTACTTCCTTTTCGCTCTCAAAAACCTTGAATTTATCCCCCGCATTCGGTACCGTTTCAAAACCCACGATTTCAACCGGCATGACAGCTTTTGCTTCCTTGATCCTGCCGCCCTTATCGTCAAATAATGCCCTTACTTTTCCGTATGTAAAATTGGTCAGGAAAGAGTCGCCTACCTTTAAATTTCCCTTTTGAAGCAGTATGGTCCCGACTGGGCCGCGGCCCTTGTCAAGCTTTCCTTCTATGACGACCCCGAAAGGCTGCGCCGTAGGATTTGTCTTGAGTTCAAGTATTTCGGCTTCCAGAAGAATGCCCTCGAGCAGTTCGTTTATGCCCGTCCTCTTTTTCGCGGAAATGGGGATTATCTGCGTCTTACCGCCCCACGCTTCGGAAACAAGGTTATATTTCGTAAGTTCCTGTTTTATTTTTTCCGGGTTTGCCCCGTCCTTGTCCATCTTGTTGATGGCGACTATGATGGGCGCGCCTGCCGCCTTGGCGTGGTCTATGGCTTCGACGGTCTGCGGCATTATGCCGTCATCAGCCGCCACTATCAGCACCACTATGTCCGTTGATTTCGCGCCTCTTGCCCTCATGGCGGTGAAAGCCTCGTGGCCCGGAGTGTCAAGAAAAACAATTTCCCCGTGCGAAGTTGCGACTTTGTAAGCGCCTATTTTCTGGGTAATACCGCCCTTTTCCCCGCCGGCGACATTAGTCTCCCTGATTGCGTCCAGAAGCGAGGTCTTTCCGTGGTCCACGTGCCCCATTATAGTTACTATGGGCGCCCTGGGTTTTAAGTCCTCCGGCTTATCAATATCCTCGGCAAATATGTCTTCGCCGTAAACATCCTTAAACAGCACCGACTTGCCGAGTTCTTCGACTACAACATGTATTTCCTCTTCGCTCAATGTCTGGTTCATTGTTGCCATCATACCGAGTGAAAAAAGTTTTTTGATCAGTTCTATGGGTTTTATCTCAAGTTTTACGGCAAGCTCCGAAACAGTGGAACTTCTGCCCACTTCAATGATTTCCCTCGGCAACTCCACGGCCTTTTCCTCTGCTTTAACCTCTGGCTGCGGTGCGGGCGCCTGTACAACAGCGGGCTTCGCGGGTTCAACCTTGGGCGCTACCGGAGCCGGCTGCGGTTTTATAACCGGAATTGGCTGGGGTTTTACAACAGTGACGGGCTTTGGTTCTTCTTTTTTTATTTCATGCTTCACTTCATGCTTTACTTCCGGTTTTGGTTCGTGTTTTACGGGAACCGTGGCCGGCGCTGCTGCGAGTTTTACATCCGCATGCAACGGCTTTTTTGGCTCAACGGTCTTGACAAATTCCTTTTTCGCCTTCTCAAAATCCCCGTCCGTAATCGCGCTCATGTGGTTTTTTACCTCCACACCGTGCTTGGCGAGCGCCGCTATCAGGTCTTTTGACTCTATATTAAGTTTCTTTGCCGCTTCGTGTACTCTCATTTATACGTGTTCCTCTCCGTGCCTGATGAATTCCTCGGCCTTAGCTTTTAGCTCTTTTATTTTTTGTTCGTCCAGCCCCAGTATCCCGCCGAGTTTCGCGTCTTCGGCAATTACAAAGTCCTTTAAGTTCTTTATACCTTCGGCTTTTATCCTTTTTAAGTCCTTTATCTCTATGTCCGGATTGAGCTTGAACAGATCAAATTCCACCTGCTCGTCAAAATTCTTTTTCATGGAATCAAGTTTCTCCGGCGTAAACTCGGAAAGCCGCAGCACCGATACTTTCCACTTGGTTATTTTCGCGACCAGCCTCATGTTTATGCCGTTCTTTCCGATAACCTGCGAAAATTGTTCGTCAGGCACGGCGATTATGGCGTACTTATTCGGCTCGTCTATGTATATGTCCTTGATGTCGATCGGCGCCACCGCGCTCTCAAGGTATTTTTTTATATTGTCGCTGTAAAGCACCACGTCTATTTTTTCCCCGTGCAGCTCGCGTATTATGGTCTGTATCCTACTTCCCTTGACGCCTATGCATGCCCCCACCGGGTCCACGTGCGGGTCATTTGACGCCACCACAACCTTGGTTTTTATGCCCGGTTCGCGGGCGACGTATTTTATTTCCACAATGCCCTGGTCAACTTCCGTGACTTCCATGGCAAATATCTTTTTTATGAAATTCGGGTGCGTGCGGGACAGTTCCAGCCTCGCCCCTTCTTTTCCCCTGTTGGTTTTCAGTACATAAGCCTTTATCCGGTCTCCTATCTTATACTCTTCATTAAATACCTGTTCCTTGTCCCGGAGCAGGCCCTCTACCATGCCCATGTCTATGACATAGTTCCCGTTTTCCACGGCATGAACCACGCCCGTGATTATGTCGCCTTCTTTTTCCTTGTACTCTTGGTATATCTGTTCCTTTTCAACTTCCCTTATCTTCTGCGTGATAACCTGCTTTGTGGTCTGGGCGGCGATCCTTCCGAATTCTTTCGGGTAAAAAAGGACTTCTATGATATCACCGAGCTTGACATCGGGGGTTATCTTTATTGCGTCGGCTGTGTTTATTTCCACATACTCGTTTTCCACGTTTTCAACAACGGTTTTTTTCCAGTGAAAGTGCATCTCGCCGCCGTCAAGGTCAACCCTTATCTCGGGTTTGCCGCCGTATACTTTTCTCGCGGCGGACGTAATACCGCGCTCAAAGGCCTTTAAAAGTTCACCTTCAGGTATGTTCTTCTGCCTTTCCACCTGTTGGAATATCTGTAAGATTTCATTGCTCATTTTTTACACCTTCTTCAACTTTTTTTTCCAGATTGCCGTCGACATCTATGTTGGCCTTTTTGATCAGCCCAAAGGCGATCTCTGTCACTTTCCCGTTATCTTCAACCAGCACGTTTTCCCCGTTTATTCCGCGCAGGAAACCGGTGAAATTGTGCGTGCCGTTTATCTTTTCCCTTGTTAAAACGCGTATCTTTTTGCCGGCAAAACGCACAAAATCCTCTTTCTTCTTTAAGGGCCTGTCTATGCCCGGAGAAGAAACCTCAAGGATATACTTATCCTGTATTATATCGGACATATCAAGCAGTTCCTCTATCTTGCGTGAAAGGTCGGCTATTTCATCAAGTCCCATATTTCCGTCAGGCCTGCCTATCCTTATACGCAGATAATTGGCCCCGGCTATCTCCAGATCAACCAGTTCCAAATGCATTTCTTCGATAAAAGGCCTGATTACAGCCTCAATCCTGTCTAAAACCGCGTGCATATCCGCCATAATTCCCTTTTTGAGCCGTAAAAAATCAAAAAGCGAGACTAAAATCTGCCCCGCTTTACTTTTTATCATGCTCTCGTAAGTGTCTCTTGGGTCTTTTATTTACAAGACAACTATATCATAATGAAAGGGAGAAATCAAGGGATTTTAACGGAATTATTGCGGTTAAAGAAAGCGGAGTTTTAAAATGTGAAACAAAAATTGCGGATTTTTAGAAAACATTAATAAAATATGGGATTATTGTTCATTACCTACAAAATTCTGAATACCTTTTCAAACTCCTCATACGCCTTCCGCGAGTATAAAACGAACACGACCCTCTTTATGTGCTGCGGCGCTGCCTCGTCAAACTTTTTTATCATGGCAAACATCAGCTGCGCGCATGCGGATATGGGAAAAGCCCCAACTCCAGTGCCAAGCGCGGGAAACGCGATTGATTCCATCTTCAGTTTCTCCGCGAGAGCGAGAGTGTTCCACGCGGCCAGGCCTATGCCTGCCGCGCTTGTTTTTAAATCCTGTCCCATGACAGCGGCGTGTATCACGTAACGCGCGCTTAAAGCACCGGCGGTTGTTTCCACTGCCCAGCCGACCTTGATAGGCCCTTTGGCCATGGCCTCGCGTTCTATACCGGGGCCTCCGGCTATCTTCAAAGCGCCTGCCACACCTGTTCCCATCCACAGGGAGCTATTCGCGGCGTTGACAAGTATATCAGCTGACGCTTTGGTTATATCTCCGTGGACGATTTCAATAACGATGTTTTTCAGCTTTTTTGAAACCATAAAGTCTCCTCGCAAGATCAATTAAAAATTTAAGAATTCAAAATTAAAAATTATTGAAGCGCTTTGCGCTCTATTATAATATTGCACGGGCGTCAGCCTCGGGCAATAGACCATAATTTTAAATTTTTAATTCTTAATTTTTAATTGCCCTTCTGCCTTTTGCCCCACCGTTCCTTTTCCGTTTCCGCCTCTTTATACATTTTACCATTAAAATAAATACCGTAAAGATTATTGTGCGCTGTTTCATCATTGGGGTACAGGGCAGCCAGATGCCTGTATATTTCCAGCGCTTCAGCAGCGCGGCCTGCCATGTATAGCATCTTCCCCTTGTTGTTCAAAGCATCCTTGTCCGCCGGATACATCTTCAGGAACTTATCCATCGCAGTGAAAGCTTCCTGCATGTTCCCGGCTTCAGCCATGTTTATGGAATACTGCATGAAACCGTTTTTTGAGCACGGCGAATCCGCCATGTATTTTTTTGAGGATGGAACGGCGTCGGCCGGCCTGCCAAGACCGCTTAAGAACGAAGAAAAATAATAATACGGTTTTGCGTCAAAATAAAACCTTTCCGCGCGTTCGAGGTTATAAACAATTGCCGGCGTGTTTTTGGCCGACATACTGTTTATCCCGGCATTTAAGTACATGCTTCCCGCGAGCATCCTTAAGGATATTACGGACATTATCATGAAAATCAAGCCGGCCGCAAAGGCCTGATGCCGTCCTGTTTTACTTTCCGCGCTTTTATTTAAACCAATCCCCGCTATCGCGAAAAAGTAAAGTTTGGTATCAATTATGAAGAATGGAAAATTAAACACAGCCTGAACGCACATGGCAGTTAACGATATTGCGGCTATGCGCGCCAGCGTATCCCTTTTTCTGATTAACCCGTAAAAAACCGAAATAAGAAATACCATGAAAGCAAGCCACACAAAAACCCCGCTTTCAGCCGCGATCTCAATAAAATCATTGTGCAGATGGTCTGTTTCCATGTATGGCGCGGCATTGGCATAGAGGCAGTAGACATTTTTCACGCTTCCGGCTCCGGTTCCGGTGAAAGGCATGGTTTTTATCATGTTCAATCCCGTCTTCCACATGTCAAACCTGCCGTTTAAGTCGGGATTTGCGGACGCGGACGCGGCGGAAAACCTGGATATTAAGCCATGCCCCCTGCCTGTAGCCGTTATCATCAATAATGCAATAACCAGGCCCGCAAGCAGGTATATAAGGTTTTTCCTGAAATATCCGAAAAACAAAAACAACATAAGTATAAAAACCACCGCATAGGCCGCGATAGAGCTCCTGGTCTGGCTTAAAAAAAGCGTTATTGACAAAAACACGAACAGGAACACCGATATTTTATCCTTGTTCATTTCCCGGCTCAGGTAGACAGCCAGGGGCGCGGTTATGACAAGAAATCCTCCCAGAAAATCCGGGTTGCCAAGCGAAGAGAACGCGCGTCCGGAAAAATCCGTGATCCACCCGGACAGATCAAAATTTAAAGCCTGCAATAAGGCGTATAAAGCCACTAAAAATGACGAGCAAATCATGAGAAAAACAGCGCGCCTGATATCCCGCGGGTTGAGGAAATGCCTTGCGTAAAAGAAAACGGCAAAAACACCGCCCCACTCCGCCAAACGCATCAGGGCCCGGATCTTATATGGCGCAAATATAACACCCGCCGTGAATAAAACCAGGAAAATAAAGGCCGCGTAATCAGGCAGGCTTAGTTTCAGTTCCTTTAGGTTAAACAATGCCGGTATAAAAAACTGCACGGCCCCGGCTAAGAGGACGAATTTTGGGAGGTAATAGGCATCCTCGCACCTCTGAATAAAGGCAAGCGGAAGCAGAAATATAACCATGTAGAAATACAGCGTGAAATATTTATCCGATAAGTTTGATTTTATATCCATGGGATTATGATACCACAACCAAAAGAGCAAAACAATTGTTCCGTTTAAAAAATCCGCATTAGAGTTCGCCGGCTTTGTGCCGGGCTACTGGCGGAAGAGCCCTTTTAATCCTTCAACTGCATCGTCCTGCGCCTTATGCCCCTGATTATTGGCGGTATTTATATCAGCTCCCGCCGCAATAAGCCTTTTCGCTGTTGTTTCTTTCCCGGCCCTTGCGGACAAAATCAGGGCGGTATCGCCGTCCTTATTTGCCACATTTATATAGGCGCCTTTACGTATAAGTTCAAGAACAATATCATCATTGCCTTCCTCCGCCGCCAAAATAAGCGGCGTGTTCAGGCTATTATCCTTCTCATTGGGTTGGGAGCCTTTTGCCAGAAGTTCTTTTACAAGCAATATTTGCCCGATTTTTGAGGCCATCATAAGCGGTGTCTGCCCGAACAGATCCTTTGCGTTTACATCAGCGCCGGATTTTATGAGTTTTATGGCTGTCTGGTAACTCCTGTTTTCAATGGCAAAATACAGCGGTGTGTAACGCCCGTAACCTTTGATATTCACGTCAGAACCCGCCTCTATGAGCGTTTCGGCCAGTTCCTGATGGTTATTCTTTACGGCATAACACAGCGCCGTATATGTTCCAAAACCCCTCGCATTCACATCCGCTTTTGCTTTGATCAGCATTTCGACGCCAACAGCGTCGCCCGCTTCAGCCGCCCTGATAATCGCCGTGTTCTTTTTGCTGTCCTTCGACTCCGTAGAAGCGCCGGCATCAAGCAACATCCGGACTATTTCGTTATAATGCCTGTCAAGCGCGAGCATTACCGGGCTTGTCCCGTGTAAATCCCTGCCGTTAACATTGGCCCCTGCTTTTATCAGCAGTCCGCAAAGGTCTGTAAAACCCTTTTTTACCCCGGCGATCAAGGCAGTCTCGCCGTCGTTATTTTCCTCGTCCACTTTTGCCTTGATATCAAGAAGTTCCATGGTTATTTGTAAATGCCCGTTCTCTACGGCAAGGATCAATGCAGTGTAATTTCCAAACCCCTTAAAATCAGGGTCTGCTTTTCCTTTTATAAGTTCCCTTACCGTTTCCAGATCCCCTGCCGCAGCTGCAAGTATCAAAGGGCTGTTTCCGTCATAATCCCTGTCGTTTACACCGGCTCCAACCTTGATAAGCTGCTTTGCCAGGACGGGGTTTCCGCGCTCCGCGGCTATTATCAGCGCCGTCTTCCTGCCCGATCCTTTTATATTAAAATCCGCGCCTGCCTTCAGCAGGATCCTCGATATTTCAACATGCCCCCTGTACGCGGCGACTATGAGCGCCGTATTATTGTCCTTGTTAACCGCGTTTACGTTTACGCCCGCGCGGATGAGTTCATTTACCTCCGCCTCTCCGCCTTTTTCAGCGGCGAGTATTAAAGCCGTATTATGGTCAAAATCCTCGGAGTTAACGTCAGACCCGGCTTTGATAAGTTCGGTAACCACCTGCGTGTTACCCTTTTTTATGGCCATGACGAGTTCATTAACTCCTGGTTTTGATTCCGTCTTCGCTCCTGCTTTTACAAGTTCGCGTATGATCGCGATATTATTTTTTTCTATGGCCAGCCCGAGCACAGTGTAGTTTCCGAAACCGTGGGCATTGACATCCGCGCCGGTTGCGATCATCTCAACTACAGCCGATATATCGGAACTGTATACGGCTGAAAACAGCCTGTCGTTTAAAGATTTATCCAATTGTTTTTTCCGTCCTTCTGAAGGTGCACAGTATTCCCGCCGCCTCGCCGGTTTCACTGGTCATGAATGAAACCGAAACTGCGCAGGAATTTATCACCGTGTCATTGGTTCCCTGGCCCTTAAACTGAAGGTTCATTATGGCGTCTTTGACTTCCTGCGGGATGTTTATGTCTTTGACAGCCAAACCCACTGTTCTTTTTGGTTCAAGCCCGAGTATTTCTCCGGCTGTTTTATTGACTATGTGAACTATCCCGTCAGGATCAAGCAAAAGCACCCCGAACTTGAATCCGTTTAAAAGGCTTTCCGTAAACAAAACAAGCCCTGCGTTCTCCTCGCGCCTTGATATTACCTTCTTTGTAAGGACAAGATTTATCTTTTCAAGGTTTGTCCTGTCGAGAAGCACCTCATTTGCTTTTTCGGCAAGATAACTGGAGTGAAGCGCCACTATGAAAATAAAAGGGATGTTCATCAGCGCCCTGTCATCCAGGAAATTATAGCCCGCGGACCCCTGCATGGTGCTGATAAATATGTAAAGGGTATTGACAACAATGGCAATGACCAGGCTTAAACCCACCGACTGGCTCAAAGCTGAAATAAAAACGGTCAAAAATACAAGCACGATGAATATCAGGTTCATCTGGGTAAAGATGTAAGAGGCAATTACAAGGAACGCAAGATCCATGAGAAAAACCAGATAGTGTAGCTTGATGCCTTTGTACAATTTTGCCGGCAGCGCCATGTAAAATACGTTGCTCAACAGCAGCGCTATTATATACACGAGCCCGGCGGAAAGAGATATAACTGTGGTGGTATAGTTATATATGGCGACCAGCAGGATTGTAAGCGACAGCAGCGCCCTGATGTATATGAGGTATCTTTTCCTCATCTCAATTACGGTATGCATTTAAAGGCTGCTACCTGTCAAGGATTTCTTTTACCTGCTCAATAAGCTCATACGGGTCGAAAGGCTTTATGATGTAATCATCGGCCCCGACTTTTAGGCCGTCTTCAGCGTCGCCTTTTTGGCCTTTTGCGGTAAGCATGACGATCTTAACATCTTTAAAATCCTTGTTTTCCCTTATCTTGGCGCACGTTTCATAGCCGGAAATTCCCGGCATCATGATATCCAGCAGTATCAGGGACGGTTTCGCGCCTTTAGCGATCTTATCCAGGCACTCCTCGCCGCTATACGCTTCTATCACCTCAAAATTCGCGAGCTCCATGGCGATCTTTACGATCTTAACTATGTCCGGTTCGTCATCAACAGCCATTACTTTTATCTTATCAGTCATAAAATACCTCCTTTAAGGATTATTGTGATATCCATCGCAGGTAAATGGACGTGGATAGTAAAAGCAGTATTGAAGCCATCAGGAACAGGCTGAATGAAAGCACTTTTATTCCGCTTAAATGTTTTTGAATGGCTATCACATTTGCCTTTACTTCGGCGGATTTCACGGCATCAAACAGCACCCCGCTTGTGGACATGGTGTTCATGGTAACGGATAATTTCGGAAGTAGGTTGTAATTGGCGTAAACATGCACGCCGCCCGCCGTCAATACAGCGAGCCCCGCCAACACGGGCAGGATCCATAGGCCCTGTTTTCTCCCGGCGACCGAAGTAAGCTTAAAAAGGACAACGGCCATTGCAAACCCCGATATTGCCAGGATCAAAAACGCCGATTCATAGATCAAAGCGTCATAGTTCATTATTTACCCCTTGTATTTTTGGAGCTCATTTATGAGCATCCCGAATTTTATTATGCTTATCAGGCACAGAAGACAGGAAATGAAGAGCAGAACGTATGCGCAGGTCTGCATGCCTGAATTCAGCGCTACAGTCTTGATGATCACCGAGGATTTTACGGCCATCAAAAGCGAGTAAGCGAGTATCCCGGATGGTGCGGCGATCAAAAGGGTGTGAAAGGTGTTTTTATTGAACACCACATGATAACGCCTCGCTATCATACCGAATATCAGGAACGCCGCCCAAAAAATAACCCCGCCTGCTATGGCGGCCGCGTTAATATATATCTGCGTATTTTCAGCGTTCATATCTTCTCCCTTGCGCCGTTTACTTGGTGGCGCTCCATATTTTTTCTATGATCTGTTTTGCCCTGGTCTTGCCGACAATCTCGGAGAAAGAAAGTTCGAGTCCGTTTAAAAGACTGATAAAATTTTTCATGCCCATTGCCCTGCGGTCGGTCTTCTGTTTTATAAATTCGCTGTCCACTATGGCAGAGCCTATGTTCCCGATCTCGACCCTGGCTATTTTTGATATTTCCGGTATCTTAAACCTCGTCCTGCGCACGAGCCCGGCCGCAGTCAGGCCGTACAGGATCACGGACGCTTTTTCCTTTTCCACGCCTGATTGCTCGATAGCCGCGGATATGTTGTTATCGGAATTAAAAGTCGAGAGCAGGTTCCATTCGTCGGCTTCAAAAGATATGAGCATATGACGGCCCTTTGTCATGCGGGCCGTCTTTAATACCTCATTTTCAGGGAATATCATATCGTCGATCCTGATTTTACCCCTGTACCTTGAAAATATTTCCCTTGAACTTTCCATTATCACGTCTTCAACGCTTATGCCGGCCGGGTCGCCCTTAGGCTGGGCAGTCTCATCAAAATAAAAAACCCCCTCTTCAACCGCAAGCAGGAGCTGTATTACTCCTTCCCTGTAACTTGTTGCCGGGGAAAGGGTTTTCTCTGTTTTCACGGACAATATTTCACCGTTTTTAATAAAAATTGAGCCTATTATACTTCCGGAATCCACTTTAAGCACGCCTGTCCTGCCATAACTGCATAATAATCTCAGCATGCCGGCTACGCTTATACTTTTAATTGTTCCTTGCATGGTTTCCTCCTAATTTATATATCTGTATATATTTTAGCCTAAAAACAGGGTATAAGCAAGGTGTTTCGTATGCGACGCATGATGCGGCATATGCCATGCAGGGCGGCCCCTGCAAAACCAAACCGTATTGCCGCCTTACGCTTCCGGCAGTATCACCTTAAAGCAGGCGCCTTTACCCTTGCCTTCCGACTCCACCCATATTATGCCGCCGTGCGCTTCCACTATGCTCCGGCTTATATTAAGCCCGAGTCCTACTCCCTTGAATACCCTCTGGTCATCGTCGGATACCTGATAGAACCTGTCAAAGATTTTTGAAAGGTTTTGCCTGTCTATTCCCATTCCTTCATCCCGGACGTAAAAAACCACATAGCGGATGCCGGGTATCGGCTGTTTTTCCACATAGCCGGGTACAAACGGCTTTTCTGAAATATCCGCCAAAACCCCCACAAATATCTTTGAATTATGCACTGAAAATTTTATTGCATTATTAAGCAGGTTTATGACAACCTGCGCTATCCTGTAATCATCAAATTCCGCCGCAACGGCATTCTGCGGCATCTCCTTTACTACTTTCATGGATTTTCTGACAGCGACGGGTTCTATGTCGTCAATGGCTTTTGACACCGTTTCAACCAGGTCATGCCTGGCTTTTGAGATCGAGAATGTCCCCGATTCTATTTTTGATATGTCGAGTATTTCATTGATAAGTTTTAAAAGCCTGTCTGAATTGCTTTTTATGATGTCAACATACTCTTTCTGGTTGGCATTAAGCTGCCCGCTCACACCCCCGAGCAGGAATGAAGTAAAGCCTTTTATCGCGGTAAGCGGCGTCCTGAGTTCATGCGATATCATGGCGGTGAAGTTTGACTTTAATACGTCAAGCTCCTTTAATTTTCTTACACTCTCCTTTAATTCATTCTCCGAACGGCGTTTGTCGGTTATATCCCTGAAAATCGCCCTTACTGACACGAGTTTTCCGTCTTTCATTATGTTAATTACATTTCCCTCGACAATAATTTCCGTACCGTCCTTGGCCACAAATACTGCTTCCACATGATTTATGTTTTCCCCGGCCCGCCGTCCGACAAAATTTTTCATGACTTCCTGTCTTAAGTCTTTCCTGACTATGTCAAGAAGATTTATTCTTAAAACTTCTTCCGGTGTGTAGCCCAGTGTGTTCATCCACTTTTTATTGACATATTCAAATGTAAGATCGGACCTTACTATATGTATTATTTCATTGGCATTGTCTAAAAAATCCTGCATGGTGCGGCTTGTCTCCATCAGCTTGTTTTCCGTTTCTTTTCTGGCTGTTATGTCCTCCTTTATGGCTATAAAATTGATTATCACGCCTTTTTCATCCTTTATAGACGATATAGCGGTCGCATCCCAAAATAGGGACCCGTCTTTTTTCCTGTTATGAAACTCTCCGCGCCAGTCATGGCCCGACTTTATTTTGCGCCAGAGTTCCGCATAGGCTTCCCTGTCAAAGTGCCCTGATTTGAGCATCCTTGGATTATTACCTACGGCCTCATCACGGGTATATCCGGTTATTTCTTCAAATTTTTTATTCACGTATTCGATCATGCCTTCCGTATCCGTTATTACTATCATATTCGCGCTTTGCTCCACGGCAGCGGACAGTTTCCTTATTTTTTCCTGGCTTAACCTGCTTTCCGTAACGTCATCATATAAAACCGCAAAGTACATGGATTTATTGCTGTAGGCTGTCACAGAGAACCATCTTTTTGTGCCTTCCTCGTACGCCTCAAACTTTGCAGGAATACCGGTGAGCGCCACATTTTTGTACAATTCCAGCCGGTTGACCCCCCCCTTAAAATTAACCGGGTCTATCAGCATGCTGGTTTTTCCTATTACATTTTCCCTTTTCCAGCCCGTCATTGCCTCATAAGCCGCGTTTACCTCTATAAATTCATAATCAACCGCGTTTCCCGATTGATCCAGTATGAGCCTGTAATAGGCAAACGCGCTTTTCATGTGTTCAAATAATGTCCTGTACTTTTCCTCGCTCTGCTTTATGGCCGTGTCGGTCCGCTTTCTTTCCGTTATATCGCGGGCAATCGACAAAACCGCTTTTTCCCCATTCATATCAATTATTTTGGCGCTTATTTCCACGGGAATTTTAACCCCGTTCTTGGCGATAAGCACACTCTCAAGTGTGACGCTGCCTGTTTTGTTTAAGCCGTCCATACTACTGCGGCTATCCTGCGTTTGTATGGATGCGTCAATATCCGCGTAGGAAAGCATGTAAAACTCCTGTTTTGTATAGCCGAGCCTTTTACAGGCAGTGTCATTGACCTCGAGGAATTTTCCGGGCGTTCCGTCCGGATTCCTGGAATGAAGAAATATGGCGTCATTGGAACCATTAAACACTTCCCTGAACTTCCGCTCTGATTCCTGATAGAACTTCTCAATCATTACGCGTTCTGTAATATCCCTGTCGCTTACGCGCCTGCCCGCGGGATTACCCAGAGAATCAAAAACAATTACGCAGTTATGGCTTATCCATGCCTCCCTGTTGTCTTTCCTGATTATCTTAAGATCAAGCTCGACTGCTTCGGTGTTTTTAAGATGCTCGTCATAGATTTCCAGGCTTTCGGGCTGCACCATATACCTGAGCAGTCCCGGGTCCTTCAACAATTCAGCGGACGTATAACCGGTCACCCTCATGCATGACGGGGAACAGTATTTCATATTGCCTTTATTATCCATCCAATATTCCCAGTCATGTGTAAAGTCCGCGACTGTTTTGAACATTTCCTCGCTTTTTCTTCTTAGATCATCCGACTGTTTTACCAATATGCTTTGCGCGAGATAGTTTGTGATTGCCTGCAGCAGCGAAAAAATCCTGCCGGCATCGGGCCTGTCCTTTTTGTCAGCCATGATTATTACACCGAAAACTTTTTTGTTGAGCAGAATTGGCACACCCATGAACACTTTGACTTTAAGTTTTTTTAACGGTTCAAAAGCGTAATCCTTTCTTTTTCCGGCATTTTTAACAAGCATTGGTTTGCCTGTCTTTATAACCGTACCCGCCATTGCCCTGTCCGCGGGGACCCGCAGGATCTCATGCGGCAGGGTTATACCGCGGTTCCCGACAATCACAACTTCGTCTTTTTCCCCGTCATAAAGTTCAACTCCAACATACGGATACCCGAACCTGTCCGCGATAATTCCCGGCAATTTTTCAAAAACCGTGTCAATATCCGGGCTGTTTAAGAAAAGTTCCGGTATGATCCTCATCACGTCCATTTGAGCCATGGCAGTCTTTAAAGCGCCCAATGACTTGGCCGCGGAAGCAGTACGATGTATTTTTTTTGGAACACCTTTGCGCATTTAATCTCCTTGGATGATACTGTCGAAAAGCCATCTTTATTATGACTGATTTTCCTTCGTATCGCCGCAGGTCAATTTTATTTATTGCTAAAGATTTAGAAAGAGCTTTTAATTATACATACAATAACACATACAATTATACCATATAAAAAACAAAGACACTATTTTTTGTGAGAAATTTTATGAGAGTTTACGTTTTTGGCTTAAAGTTTCGGATAAACTACCCCGCAGCAAGCTGACGGGGTATTAAACCCCGCCTTACGTACAAGAGCCGCAACCTGGGCTTCGACTGAGCTCAGCCGAAGTCAAGGTTGCGCCTACAAAATCAAATACCAACCGCTTATATCTTGCTTGTCCGCGTAGGCGCAACCTTTATCCGTAACGCTTTGCTTATACGGACTATAGGGTTGCGGCCTTTGTTCTAACGCAGCAAGCTCCGGTCTCTTGTCTATTTAACTCTTTCTGTCTTCCTCATCCCGCTTTAAACGTGCAGCAGATGCCCCATTTTTTCCTTTTTTGTCTTTAAATACTTTTTATTTATGTTATTTGCCTTTATCTCCAGGGGGACCCTGCCTGTTATCTCAAGCCCGTACCCGCGCAGGCCTATGAGTTTTTTGGGATTATTTGTCATGAGTTTCATTTTTCTCACGCCAAGGTCATAAAGTATCTGCGCGCCTATCCCGTAATCACGCATGTCTGCTGGCAGCCCGAGCGCGCGGTTTGCCTCGACCGTATCAAGCCCCTGTTCGTTCTGGAGTTTGTAAGCCTTAATCTTGTTTACAAGGCCTATTCCCCTGCCTTCTTGGCGCATGTACAGGAGTATCCCCTTTTTCGAGTGTTTGATGTTTGTTAGCGCCGTGTGCAGCTGGTCGCCGCAGTCGCATTTTAAGGATCCTAAAATATCGCCGGTCAGGCATTCCGAGTGGACCCTGACTAAAACATTGTCATGCGGCTTTATATCGCCTTTGACAAGCGCAACATGAAGGTCATTTCCCTGCTTGTCCGTATATATCATTATTTTAAACTCACCGTATATCGTAGGCAGTCTGGTTTCAACCAGCCTTTCTATCAGCACTTCCCTTTTTCTCCTGTACTTTATTATGTCTTCAACGCTTATGATGACCATGCCGTGTTTTTTTGCGAAAGGAACAAGCTGGGGCAGCCTTGCCATGGTGCCGTCGTCGTTGAGTATCTCGCATATAACCCCGGCTTTGACCTTTGCCTTCGCAAACCCTGCGAGGTCCACTGCCGCTTCAGTATGCCCGGTGCGCTCAAGCACACCCCCGGACTTGGCTTCAAGAGGGAATATGTGGCCGGGCCTGACAAAATCCTCGGGGAGGGCTTCTTTAGAAGCGGCTTTCTTAATGGTAAGCGCCCTGTCCGCGGCTGATATGCCTGTGGTTATACCCTCACTTGCGTCTATGGATACAGTAAAGGCGGTTCTCATGGATTCCTTGTTGCGCGCGACCATCTGGTCCAGTTTAAGTTTTTCTATCTGCTCTTTTTCCATAGCAAGGCACACAAGCCCGCTGGCCTGTTTTGCCATGAATGTTATCTGTACGGGCGTTATTTTTTCGGCCAGGCAGATCAGATCGCCTTCGTTTTCGCGGTTTTCATCATCAACCACAATTATCATTTTGCCTTTTTGAAGTTCCTTAATGCCTGTTTCTACGGTTGCGAGCTTGATACGGGACATAATAACACCTCGGGTTTTAAATTAACTTTCCAAAAAATCAAACTGCCATTACTTTTAGTGAGCGCACGCGCTCACGAGTACATATCCACAAGCATTCCGCTTATCTTTTCCAGTACTGACAATAAATCAAGGCTTTCGGCCTGTTTTGCTATGAGTTCCACGGTCAGTTTTTCAAGTTCTTTGTCAACCTGCTGGACCATGATATATACTTTTTTCCTTTTTATCATCAGTTTTGACGAATCAGAGACTTTTACAGTATATATCTTCGTTACAGCCTGTTTCATAAAGTTTTTAACCAGTTTTTTATACTTGTCGAGTTCTTCAAATGTCCTGTGATTTGCCAGGTTCTTTGCCTGCTGGTCTATCTCCTCCACAAGCTGGTCTAAGGACATTTTAACCTGGTCTTCCACGGCGCCGTCGAGTTCCTTCAGGAAATTAGCGTCGTGCACCATATCTTTTCTGACTTCACCTGCGCCCTTTTTAGCGCCTATTTTCTTGTTCTTGCCCAACCGGGCTTTTTCATCGTCCCCGAGCGAACGGAATGGCTGTTCTATTCTCATTTTTGTAATTACCTTTCTTTTCGGTTAATATCCCGGGGCTTTGAATGCTTTTGCCCATCGCACTTGTAGTGGCGGAATATCATTCCGCCATATGCAGGTATTTGCTTTTTGCTTTATACAGGCAGCATATAAGGCTGCCATCAACGCCTTTGTCAAACAAAGGATGGTCAAACCAACGGATGGCCGAATAATATTCGGCCACTACAGGCTCACTTTGCCTTTTGATTTATAAACTTCTCCACGTACTTGCCTATGACATCAAACTCCAGGTTTACTTCATCGCCTCTTTTTAAGTTTTTCACTATCGTGCTTTTCCATGTTTCCGGTATTATGGAGACATCAAAACTGTTTTTCTTTACATTGTAGGCTGTCAGGCTTATTCCGCTCACTGTAACCGAACCCTTTTCTATGATATATTTTCCGAATTCTTCCGGATAGGAAATTGTAAGGATTATTTTATCCCCTGCCTTTTCCACGCGAGCCGCTTTTCCCGTGCAGTCCACGTGCCCCTGCACAAGATGGCCGCTTAAAAACTTATTCAGGGTAAGAGGGAACTCCACGTTTACTTCATCGCCCGGTTTCACTGTTTTTAATACGGTCTTTTCCAGCGTTTCTTCGGTCACATCCGCCGAGAACTCTTTTACGCCTTTAAACGACACGGCCGTCAGGCAGGCGCCGTTTATTGCTATGCTCATGCCTTTTTCCGGCTTTAATATTTCTTTGGAAAGCGCGATAGTGAGGACCTTAACGCCGCTTCCCTGTCTTATTGATTTTAAGCGGCCGACATCATATACGATCCCGCTGAACATAGTTGAACTCTCCTTTTATAAGTATATCCTGCCCGAGCTTGAGCGCCTCAGTATTTTTAAGATTTAACGCGTCTTTAAGTTTGTTTAGCCCTGTATTTCCCACAATTGCAAGCCCGTCATTGCCGATGAATATGGGGGCCATATATATCATCGCTTCGTCATAGAGCTTTTCTTTTAAAAATGAAGTGTGCAGTCCGCCTCCGCCTTCCACGATCATGCTTCCCACACCCCGGTCAAAGAGAAAATCAACCGCGCTTTTCAGGTCCATGGCTCTTTTGCTTTTTTGAATTATAACATTTACCCCGCGTTTTGAAAGTGTTTTTATTTTTTCGGCCCCCATGGAACCGCAAAATATGTACATATCCTGCGGATCAGAATACCTGAATATATTGGCCCGCAGGGGTACCTTGCCGAGGGTGTCAAAAACAACCTTTTTTATTTTTTTAGCCTTGTCTATCCTGCAGTCAAGATACGGATTGTCTTTGAGCACGGTCCCTATTCCCACTGCTATAGCGTCGCATTCTTTCCTTAAATTCTGGCCATGCGCCCTCGCCTGCGGTCCCGTTATCCACTGTGAGTTCCCGTTTGAAAGAGCCATTTTGCCGTCCAAAGATATCCCTGCCTTCATTATTATATACGGCTGTTTTTTTGTTGTATTCTTTATGAAAAACCTGTTTAAATACCCTGCCTGTCTTTCAAGAATCCCGGTTACCACTTTAATACCGGCTTTTTTCAATGTAGCGTGGCCGTGGGCATTGACTTTAGGGTTGGGGTCAATCATGGCTGATACGACTTTTTTTACCCCGTATTTTATTATCGCGTCGGTGCATGGCGGCGTTTTACCCCAATGACAGCAGGGTTCCAGGTTCACGTATAAAGTCGAGCCTTTTGCCTTATGCCTGATCTTTTCAAGCGCCTCCGCCTCAGCGTGCGGCAAACCCGCTTTTTTATGCCAGCCTGTGGAAATAACAGTGTTGTTTTTGACAATAACGCACCCGACAAGCGGGTTCGGGCTTGTGCGGCCAAGGCCTTTTTTTGCCAGCGCTAAGGCGTAAGACATGTAAAATTCATCGTTGTTTTTCATGTGGGTAATTATAGCATAAAAATTAGCTATAACCAATAAGAGGATTGCCGGTGTTGCGGCCAGTCTCTTGTTTGCCGATCACAGCATTCTGGCAGCTAAAAAACAGTGTAACCGCAAAGTGATAATGTCCTATTTATGCAAAATAGAAATGTCCTATTCTGAGGTTGTGGTAGCATAGCGGTATTGGAGGTGCGCCATGACCGGATTGGACAGCAACTTAATGAGCACAAAAGAGGTAAAAACGTACGAGGAAATAAAAAGAGTTATGGCGGGACAGATAAGACAGATTGAAGCCGCGAAGAACCTGGGGATAAGCGAAAGACAAGTAAGGCGTCTTGTAAAAAGAGTAACCGAAGGCGGCAAAGAAGGTTTGATCCACCGGTTGAGAGGCAAAGTATCTCATAAAAAGATTAAGGCAGAAAAGAAGGATCAAATTATAGATTTATATGCTGAAAGATACAGGGATTTCAGTTTGACTTTAGCTCAGGAAAAATTCTTGGAGATAGAAAAAATATCAATAAACCGAGAAAGTTTAAGAACGATATTAATGTCGGTAGGTTTGTGGGAGCCCGTTAGAAAAGGCTGTAAGCACCGGCAGTGGCGGGAAAGAAAAGCGTGTTATGGAGAGATGGAACAACTGGACGGAAGCCATCATGATTGGCTTGAGGGACGCTGGCCTGAAATGGTATTGATGAGTTTCATAGACGATGCAACTGGGCGGGTTCATGCGGAGTTCTTTGCTTATGAAGGCACGATACCCGCAATGGTACTGATGAAAACATATATTAAGAAGTACGGAAAGCCAAGAATAGTGTATTTAGACAGGCATTCGACGTACAAATCGCAGAAAGAAGCAACGATAGAAGAACAACTTAGAAACGAAAAACCAATGAGTCAATTTGAAAGGGCATTAAAGGAACTTGGCATAGAAGTAATCCATGCCAATTCCCCACAGGCAAAAGGCAGGATAGAACGGTCATTTAGAACTCATCAGGACAGGTTGATAAAAGAGATGAGGCTTGCCAAGATAAATACGATGGAAGAGGCAAACAAGTTTTTAAGGGAATACTATCTGCCAAAGCATAACAGGAAGTTTTGTGTGAGACCGGTGAAAGATGATGACATGCATATGCCGTTAAGCGAAGGACAGGATCTGAACAATATCCTGGCGATAAAGACAGACCGGATCGTCAGGAATGACTATACGGTTGCATATGAACGTAGTTTGTACCAATTAGATACAGTTTTGGCGCTCAAAGGACGCAAGGTCAGCATAGTGGAGAAATTAAACTCAAAAATGCGCATTGAATACAAAGTTGAACCTATTAAATACTCAAAGATTGACATGAAGTTAAGAACTAAAGAGGTTGATGATTTTAAAAGCGAAAAAGTAGTAAGATTGGCAAGAAAAACCAAGCATAAACCCGGCAGGCACCATCCGTGGAATTCCGGGGATTCATTTCAGGCATATATATGAAAAACCGGACATTTCTATTTTGCAGAAAACCGGACATTCTTATTTTGCATTGACAGGCAGCTAAAAAACAGTTGATTTTAAGCGGCATTTTATATATCATACTATCGTTGTGCGGATATGGCGAAATTGGCAGACGCGCTAGATTCAGGTTCTAGTGGCCGCAAGGCTATGTGGGTTCAAGTCCCTCTATCCGCACCAGAATTCAGCTTTCGCTGAATTCTGGAGAGAGTAGATAGTAGATAAAAATAAAAATCAAATACACATCTCCCGGCTCTCCCGAGATTTTTACTTATTTATTAAGTAATTTTGTGTTTATTTCCTTTACTGCCTTTGGTATAACGTCGTCCGGCTTTTTATTCCCTGACCATACTTTGTCAAGCGCGGGCTGCAAATAAGAATTCATTGATTCCTGCCACTTGTCCGTATCGGGCGCGACACATCCGTAGTTTACGGCGTCCAGGAGGAATTTTTTCGAAACAGGCGGCTTTCCATCGAGGAATGCCGGTGATTCGGCGATTGCCTTGATAGCAGGCTGCGCAAGTCCGGTTAATGCAAGCGCTTTCTGTCCTTCTTCGCCTGCTAAAAAAGTTAAAAGTTTCCATGCTTCTCCAGGATGTTTTGAGGTCTTTAAGATGGCGTATCCGCCTCCGCTTATCAGGTATCCCCTGCCCCCTTTGGGCCCCTTGGGAAATGCCGTGGCGTCCCAGTCAAACTTAATTGTTTCGCGGAAGAACGGGGTTTTCCATATACCCGAAAGGAACATGGCCGCCTTGCCCTGTATGAAAAGGTCCGACGCCCCGACTCCGCCCATGGCGGAGAGCTGTGAAGGCGAAGGCATCACCTTATACTTATACATCAGGTCCTGCCTGTACTCATAAGCGTTCAAAGCCTCGGGAGAATCAAGCAGGCATTTTGCCGGTTTCTTCAGGTCGTCAACAAATTTTCCGCCGTTGGAGAGCACAAAAGGCTCCCATATACCCCATTCATCAGCGAACCCGAATGTTGTGGTTCCGTCCGGATTTTTTACGGTCATCTTTACAGCCATATCGCGCATCTGGTCCCAGTTCCAGTCAGGCGCCGGATATTTCAGCCCCGCCTTGTTGAAAATTTCCTTATTATAAAAAACAACGCATACTGGCGCTATGTCCCTGGGTAATACATAAAAATTCCCGTCAACTGTAAATTTCTCGATTATTTTTGGATAAAACTTATCTATGGGCATTTTGTCCTTTGCAACATAATCATTTAAGGGAAGAAGTATGTTTTTCTTGGCGTAAATATAGAACTGCTCCGCATTGACAAACATTACATCCACCGGGTTGCCGCCCGCTATCTGGGTAAGTATCTTTTCCGTATAGGGGTCCCCAGCCGGAAGGCGTTCGAGTTTTACGTCGATACCGGGATTTGCTTTTTTAAACAAATCAACGGATTGTTTTATGATCCCTATCTCGCTTGTATCGCCCCAAAAAGCGCAGCGCAGGGTAACGTTAGCCCCAAAAATATTTCCGCACCCGGTCAAAACAAACAACAAAATAACAACCAACGAAACCGCTTTCTTAATTGTTCCCATTTTTCCCTCCTGGAATTTGTTTATGTAATAAACATATGATAACACGTGGGATTTTGATTGTCAAAAGAAAGAACAAAGCTTCATTAATTAGTCATTGATAATTTGTAATTAGTAATTTTCTTACATCCTTAGTTCCCTCTCACCACAAACAGCTTCCCTGCCTTCACATCCCCATTCGACTGGTTCCTTATCGCATAGAAATATATACCGGCTGATACTGCCCTGCCGTTCCTGTTCTTGCCGTCCCATGTCGCCCTTTTTATCCCCGTATATATCGCCGTTACACTTTCACCGGACAGTGTGAATATCTGTATGAGCGAGCCGGGCACCACATTGTCAAACACAACCTCTTTGTTCGTGTCCAGGTTAAACGGGTTCGGGAACACTACCGGCTTTCCTATGGGGAACATTGACCGTTCCGACGACAGCGGTGGGTGTTTGCCTATTGACGGGATATAAAACGGGTCATTGTAATCCGTCATTACCGTATTTACCAGCAGCGGCCTCGACGGGTCCGTGGTCACTATCCTTGCCGTGAATTCTATTGTTATCTGCTGGCCGGGAGTAAGCGTGAAAGGCGTTCCCGACAGATAATCTGTCAGGTCCCAGAACAGGTAATTGCCTGTCTGCGAAGTCGTTGTCCCGATAATATTCGATACAAACACCATGTCAACCGGAAGCGTGTCCCATACCGCTATGTTATTAACAGGGTATGCCGTATTATTTTTTATCGTTATCGTGTATTTGACAAGCGCACCTATTTTGGGGGTCTCCCCTGATGTTTCCAGGCTTATGTCCAGGTTTACAGGCGACGGCATGGGCGTGGGCGTTACTGTCGGCGTTCCTGTTATTGTCCGCGTCACGGTAGGCGTCGCGGTCTGCGTCCTTGTATTTGTCACTGTCATCGTTACCGTGGAAGTCCTCGTCGCCGTATTTGTGGATGTGTTTGTCCCTGTGCTGCTCTGGGTCGGCGTCGGCGTATACGTGCGCGTATTTGTCCATGTTGGCGTGCCTGTCCCGGTGCTGCTTTGCGTGGGTGTGGCAGTGTATGTAAACGTATAGGTCCATGTGGACGTATTTGTCCATGTGGGTGTGCCTGTCCCTGTGCTGCTTTGCGTGGGTGTAGCAGTGTATGTAAACGTATTTGTCCATGTGGGTGTTATCGTCCTGGTGAATATCACGTCCGTTCCCGTCACCGTCACTGTAGCGGTGCTGGTCCGCGTATATGTCTGCGTTCCCGTATTTGTCAATGTCTGTGTCGCTGTCGCCGTATTTGTGGATGTCGGCGACGCTGTCCGCGTATAAGTCGACGTATACGTAGGCGATGCCGTGAACGTATTTGTCCACGTCAGCGTGAATGTCGGCGTGTTTGACGATTGCGTATCCGTCACTGTCAGCGTGGGGCTGACGGTCCTCGTAGACGTAGGCGAATTGGTATTCGTATAGGTATTTGTCACGGTGACGGAAACCGAATACGTATACGTTGGCGATGCTGTGCGCGAGGAAGTGTCCGTCATGGTCGGAGTCAGGGAGAACGTCACGGACACCGAGTTTGTCGCGGAAGGCGTCGGTGACGCTGACGGCGTGTAAGTCATGGTGCCTGAGAACGTAGGTGAAGGCGTGTTTGTGCGTGTATAAGTATTTGTAAATGAATTCGTTGCGCTTGACGTCGCCGTGGGCGTCCTTGTAGGCGTAAATGTCGGCGTTGTTGCCACGCAGTTCACATGCACCGACATCTGGTCCCCTACGGTGTAGGTCACGCCCTGCGGTATGGCATAAGCGGTATTATAAATATCCGTGCAGGTTGCGGTCACTATGCCGGCCCAGGTGTATGTAAGCGACTGGCCATAGGTCATCATGGCTACCAGCGGATAATCCACGCTTCCCGCGGCAAGCGAACCGCTGTTCGATGCTGAAACAAAACCGACCCCCGGCGGCATTGGGTCATAAACATGCACATTGAAAGCCGAGTCCAGGGACGTGTACCATTTTGTCACAACGTGGCTGCCCGTAGGGCTGCCTCCGGCAGGCGTTCCGTCAATAATACCGGCGTATCCTGCGGTCTGCGGCGCGGTCAGGTACTGTATTGTCGGCAGGACATTCCAGGTTGATGCTGAATGGTCCTTTATATATACCTTTACCGCGGCCCCGCTTAAGTCGATCCTTATGTCATCAGTGAGCGAGCTGAAGGAAACATTGCCTGTGGCCACCGCGGTCGTGCCGTTCCATATGGTTATGGGGCATGACACACCTACGCCCAGCACCTTCAACGTAAATGCCATTGTTCCCCTGAAATATACTCCGAAGTCGGATGAATTATTTGTAATATTAAAATTCGCGTATATGACGCCGTTAACCCCATTCGAATAATTGTAGTGGTATTTCCCGGCGCCGTTTGGAAGCGTAATACCGGCCCCGCTGAAAGTGTAATTGGTCGCGCCGTCTTTGGTCCAATTCGCACCGGAACTTAGTATTGTCGGGTCCGCCCCGGAATCAGCAACCGTGCCGTTCATATTGGTATAGGCTATGGTGTATGTTATCGGGTCGTTGGTATTATAATTCGCAGCGTTTGCCGTCTTGGTTATCGATGAAGGCGCGAGCGCAGGCGGCGGTGCGGAACAGCTGATGGACACGGTAGCCGAATCCGCGACAGGCGACTCATTGTCCGCGTAAACAAAAGCGGTGTTGACCGCTGACAGCGTCACCGCAGACGGACATGCGCCTCCGGCCGTTGCCCAGTACGATACCGTGCCGCACTGGTTCACCAGCATATTACCCAGGTTCCACTTTATGGTCCTTGTTCCTGCCGTATATGTCCCGGCCGGGGTCCCTATAAATCCGCCCCAATTAAGGTTCGTAGGCAAAGAATCCACAACAAACACGTTTGTAAGCTCCCTGCCGGGCTGGGGGCCGTTGCCGTATACCCGTCGCCAGCAGTATCCGTCCCATTCTTCTATAAGCACATTTGTTATCATAGGGTTTGTGCCGTCGCATGAGTCCCTGTCTATTTTTGGAACTGTAACCCCGGCAGTTAATGGGTTCCCATCAGTAAAATCCGGACCTATCGGGTAAAGTATGCATGTCGGGGCATTGTCGCCCGCATCTTTATAAGCATAAGCGCCCGCGTTCGGCAGGGCTGAATAATCCTTTGTGAAATCATGGGTTGTTACGGCCGGATTTGTCCATATATCAAGCTGGAATAAAAGCGGATTCAGGGTCCCGGTGCCTCCATAAGTCAATATGCCGTCAGGGTAATGCATGTTGGGCAGGTTATTAAAAAATTTCATCAGCATCTGGGTGGGCATGGATACCGAAGGATTATTTTGTATGATAAGCCTCTGGTCCCAGCATCCCGTGCCGAGGACCATGTCCGTGCAGCCCGGTACAAGCGTTTCGTTCGAAACCATTATCCCCGTGGTTCCTTCAACGCGGTTCTGTTGAAGGTTAAAACCCTGCCCCTGCCCGTAAATAAAATATGAAAGCCTGTAATTGCCCCAGTCTATCCATGGTTCTGAGGCTGAATGCATGCCGCGCATGACCAGTGAAGTGAACATATTATTCCCGAAATTATTTACCGCACCTATCGAGAATATAACACCCGACCTGCCGCCTTCAAGCCAGCCCGCGGATGACGAATCACAGTAATTAATCGTGTAAGTTATTGTATCCCCGGGCTTTGCCCAGTTAACCGAAGCTGTCTTTGTGATGGTCAGCGCCGAAGGCACTATATCGACACAGCTCCTTTTCATTATATATGATACCTCGTTCGGGAACTCATTTGATGTCCACCCTGTCCCGTTAGAGCAGGTAATACTTGCTATATTGCAGGAACGCCCCTGCCCCGCATTGCTCTTCACCTGCACGACCAGCGTAACCCCGCCTGCTGTTGTATTATAGTTCTGCGTATGCAGCCCCGGCACGGGCCCTATGTTCCATGTCACGGTCTGGCCCCCGCTGTGCGACCCGCCCGGCGCGTCTGTTGCCGAAACATAAGTAAAATCAGGCGGGATATTATCGGTTATAACAACATTTGCGGCATCGACCGAACCGTAATTACGGTAATTAAGCCAGTAAGTGACATAATCCCCCGTAAAAGCATAGGTCTTATCCACGGCTTTATATATTTTCATATTGGGCTGCGGGATAAAATTAATCGGGTCTACATAGTTCCCTGTTATTATCATGAGCCCCAAAAGCCTGAAAAAATCGTGGAAATATTTCGGAGCCGATGCCAGGTATCCGGTCTGTAATCCCGTGCCGCTGGTGTCCGAGTCCCACAGCGTGCACAGTTCCCTGAACCACCTTTCCATGAACGGAAAATCCTGCGATATCACTATCGCTGCCGTCGCCGACCCTAGCAGATACGGGATGTGGTCGGTCCCGTCAGGCACACCTGCCGTGGAATAATTATCCGCTATCATTTCAGGGATCCCGAAATGCAGTGAGTAAGTCCCGGGTTGTAAACATGTGGGGTAATTTTTCAGGAAGTTGTAAACTTTCAGCGAACCGGCCTTGTCAAAGCTGTTTCCCAGGCCAACGGTTATGGAATGTGCCGTTGGATCCCAGCTGTCCTTCGGCGTGCCGTAAAGCATGTAGTCAAGGCTGTGCCTCCATATGCTGCGGAAATCCTCGCCTTCGGAATCTATCGTCGCGTTAAAAGTGGCTGCCGCGCCGTTTATAGTCATGTCTCCTGCCACGGGAAAAGTGTATGAATTCAGCTGTCCCTGCAGCCACGCGTTGGCTGCCGCGCCTTTGAGGAACTGCGTCACGTTCCAATTTCCGGTTGACGCGCCGCTGCACCAGGTCAAAGGAGATGCCATATCGATCGGGTCCGCGTTCACGGTGAGGGCGTTGGCAAATGCCCTCAAATAGGATGGGCCTGTATAATCATACCAACTTGCCGGCCTGGGGCCGTTATAGAACGGGCCATTTACAGGACCGCAAGTTCCGCCTGTGCCTGACGGAATGGAAAAATTTGTCACTTCAGCCCATGTCTGGCCGCCTTTATGATAGCCATCAAAACCTATATCGCCGGACATCCATGCGTTTACATTAGTTGCGTGCGCGTTCTGCAGACCGAGTGCGACTAAAAACCTCATCGAGGCCAGCGCCATTTCCTTGTATTTTATGGCTTTTAATCCGCCCGTATTTGTTTCCGGCCCCTGTCCGCCTAACGCGTAGTAACCGGTAAAATCGCCCCACTGTTTCCACGCGATGAGCATGGCCATGGCCACATCCATGTCGCCATCCGTTGCAGAGTCGCCCGGAGGCGCGTATACCGATAAAAAATGAAGCCCTTCAGCGTCACGCCCCACTCCGCGCGAAACCCACACGTTATTGGAATATTTATAGGCGTTCATAAGACGGTTGTTTTCCACAAGGTTGAACCATATGCCGTCAAAAGTTTTTTTATCGCCCATAAGCGCGGCAGACAGCATGTAATACCCGGCGCTCTCGGAACAGTCGCCGCACGTTGAGTTATAATCAATGAGTGTAACGGGTGCAGGTCCGCCTCCGGCGAGCTGATAATTCGCAACACCGTTTGTCGAGAACCTGTTGGCGTCTATCTGCCACGCGTCGCGTATCCATTTTTCCATCTCGGCGTGCGCCACACCGTCAGGCTGGTGGTTTGTGTCGGACAAGGTATATAAGGTCTGCTGTCCGCCGGCAGTATAGTTGTTAAACTGTGGAAACGGCATTTTCGGCCCCGAAGCCAGAGGGTAATATGAATTGATATCAACCGTAATAGCGGAAAAACAATATCCGGCAGATACAAGCGCCGCAATAAACAAAAAATACCATTTTTTCACTTCCGCCAGATCCTTTCGTTTTTAACAATTAAAGATCCGCAACAAAAAAGTTGCGCCTACATGGGTCATTTTTTAATCCGGCTTTCCGCATTTCGTTTGGTATTGGCCGGCCTTTAATTCCCTCTCACCACAAACAACTTCCCTGCCTTCACATCCCCATTCGATTGGTTCCTTATCGCATAGAAATATATTCCGGCTGATACCTGCCTGCCGTTCCTGTTCTTACCGTCCCATGTTGCCCTTTTTACCCCGGTATATATCGCCCTTACACTTTCCCCGGACAGCGTGAATATCTGTATGAGCGAGCCGGGCACCACATTGTCAAACACAACCTCTTTGTTCGTGTCCAGGTTAAACGGGTTCGGGAACACTACCGGCTTTCCTATGGGGAACATTGACCGTTCCGACGACAGCGGTGGGTGTTTGCCTATTGACGGGATATAAAACGGGTCATTGTAATCCGTCATTACCGTATTTACCAGCAGCGGCCTCGACGGGTCCGTGGTCACTATCCTTGCCGTGAATTCTATTGTTATCTGCTGGCCGGGATTCAGTGTGAAAGGCGTTCCCGAATTTGTTAGGTCCCAGAACAGGTAATTGCCTGTCTGCGCAGGTGTTCCCCCTATATTACCCGATACAAACGTCATGTCCACGGGCAGCGTGTCCCATACTGCTATGTTATTTACGGGATATACCGTATTATTCTCTATCTTTATCGTGTACGTGACAAGGGCCCCTGCCTTGGGGGTCTCCCCTGATGTTTTCAGGCTTATGTCCAGGTTTACAGGCGACGGCATGGGCGTGGGCGTCACTGTTGGCGTTCCTGTTATTGTCCTCGTCACGGTGGGCGTCGCGGTCTGCGTCCTTGTATTTGTCACTGTCATCGTTACCGTGGAAGTCC
>CALAOR010000080.1 GCA_937889595.1 uncultured bacterium | reverse complement strand
AAAAAGTATTGGTAGTTGATGACAACGCGAACAATCTGATGCTGGAAAAAGACATACTGGAGGCCGCCGGTTTCGAAGTGCTGGAAGCTGAAGACGCCGCCACCGGAATTGCCATTGCAAAAAAAGAAAAACCGGATGTTATACTTATGGATATACGGCTTCCCGACATGCGGGGTTCCGAAGCCGCTGTTATATTGCGCAAAGATACTCAGACAGCCAGTATTCCCATAGTTTTTGTGACTGCTTCCGTGATGCCTGAAGGCAAGGAAGAGTTAAAAGGCATATCCAACAGCGGGTTTATAGGCAAGCCTATAAATACGCGCACCTTTGCGAAGGAAATCAGAGGTTTTATCAAGTGACTTTAAAACGCAGATTTTGGTTCGGACATGCCGGATTTATGTCCGTGCTTAATTATAACAAAGGAGCAAAACGTGGATAAAAAACAAAAAGTGCTTATACTTGAGGATGTGGACGCGGATGCGGCGCTTTTGGAACTGGAACTGAAAAAAAGTGGCGCGGAATACGAAATATCAAGGGCCGTGACAAAAGGCGACTTTGAGAGATTACTGAAAAGTTTTTATCCGAATATTATTTTATTTGATGTCGGTCTGCCGGGGTATGACGGTATTTTGGCGCTGGAGTACGCAAAGTCAAAATACCCGGAAGCGATCTGCATATGCGTAAGCGGCATATTGGACGACGAGCGCGCTGTGAAGATCATGAAAATGGGCGCGGTCGACTATGTGCCGAAAAAAACACTGTCCAAACTGATCCCCGCCATAAACAGGGCCATGGATGAGAAACACGAAAAAGAACTCTTAAGGCAGTCGGAAATTGAAAAAACCGCCGCAGAACTGTCAAACAGGGCCAAATCCGAATTTATAGCAAATATGAGCCACGAACTGAGGACGCCCTTAAACTCGGTCATAGGTTTCTCCGAGATACTGGAGGACGGGATTTATGGCGGATTAAATGAAAAACAAAAGGAATATGCCGGCTTTATACTGACAAGCGGGAGGAAACTGTTGTCCCTGGTCAATGACATACTGGACCTGTCAAAGATAGACAGCGGGAAGATCGTGCTGGAACCCGCGGAAACAAACCCTTATGAGATAGCGAAGGGCGTGGCGTCAATGTTCACTGAAAATGCCGCCAGGAGCAATATTGTCATTGTTTTTGATGAAAATACGGAAAAAAATGCCGTTATAACCGCGGATCCAAGGCGGCTCAAACAGGTTTTCTTTAACCTTATAGGAAACGCGGTTAAATTTTCAAAACCCGACGGCGTCATAACCATACTGTTGACGGCGAAAAACAACGAAGAAGTCGAATTCTGCATAAAGGATCTGGGGATAGGGATAAAGAAAGAGGACCTGGAAAAACTTTTCTTGCCGTTTTCCCAGATAAAAGACGGCATGTACTTAAAGGAGATCGATGGCACCGGGCTCGGGCTCGTGCTGACGCAAAAAATAATCGGGCTTCATGGCGGAAAAATATGGGCCGAGAGCGTTTACGGGGCGGGGAGCAGTTTTAAATTCACCCTGCCTGTAAAGCAGAAAGGAATATAAAAAATGTGGCTTAAAGTACTGGTCGCGGATGACGACCCGCAAAACAGGATTTTAATAAATGATTTGCTTGTTAAAAGCGGCTGTGAAGTCGAGCTGGCGCAGGACGGCAGGGAAGCGCTTGAAAAAACACCGGAATTCGGGCCCGATCTTATACTTATGGATATCCATATGCCTGTCATGGACGGATTTGAGGCATTGACCCGTATCAGGCAGACTGCCGGAACCGGGAATGTAAAAATTATTGCCATGACCGCCCAGGACATAAAAGAGGACGCGGGGAAAATAGCAACAGCGGGTTTTGACGGGTACCTTCCAAAGCCCATAGACATTGGTAAATTCAGGGATTTCATAGCCAATTTCCGCAAGAAAAACGCGGGTCCGGGATATAAACCGAAAATATTGTGCGTGGATGACGAACCTTTGAACTTGAAACTGCTTGAAGCCATACTTGAGCCCGAAGGTTACGAGGTTGTAAGCGTAAAAGACGGCCATGAGGCGCTCGTGGCGCTTAAGCGCGAACTTATAGACCTTGTGCTTTTGGATGTCATGATGCCGGGCATTAACGGGTATGAAACCTGCCGCCTTATAAAAGCTTCCGCGGAAACCGCCCATGTGCCTGTTATCATGATAACAGCGCTGTCTTCAAAGGAAGACAGGATAAAAAGCATTGAAGCGGGCGCCGAGGATTTCATAACCAAGCCGTTTGAAAAGATCGAAGTGCTGACGCGTATAAAAAAACTCCTTGAAATAAAAGAACAAAACTCGAAAATTATTTCATTATTTGGCATGTTATCAGGTCTTGCGGAAAGGGGGAATAGGTCCGCGGAATCATTGAAAAAGGGCGGGTTTAGTTTCTTCTCCGAGGTGGATGCGCTTATAAGGGGGGCGACAGCGGGCCGGGGACGCGGGCCGGGAGGGATGCTGCTCGGGACCGAGGATCTGGGATGGATAAACTATGACATGACCGACCCTGAAGCTTTTAAGGCGGGAAAAAGCTTTTCAGGCGAAAACTTCTCGTTTTTACTTGACGGACAGTCCAGGGTTTTTTACTTAAACAAAGGCGAAACCGCATCCCGTGAAGTTTTAAGCACGGCAGATGCATTTGCAAAAGAAGGGATAAACGCCGGCAACTTTATATGCCGGGCCGGAGGCGGCTTGTGCGTGGCTTCCTATGGTTTTTTAAAGCCTCTTAATGACGAGGACACCGTGGTTTTAAAGGCCATAACCATGCAGATAATGTTCCTGCGTTATGTCGCATTTCAGATAAAAGAAACGGAAAAGGCTTACGACTATATAGTGTTTACCCTTGCGCGTGTGGCCGAGGCAAATGACGAAGACACGGGACTGCACGTCATAAGGGTCGGGGAATACGCGGCCCTGCTGGCGGAAAAAATGGGGCTGGAACCCAGGTTCGTGGAAATGATAAGGATGCAGGCACAACTGCACGACGTCGGCAAGATACACATACCGACGGCGATCCTGAGGAAACCCGGCGTCTTGACAAAGGAAGAGTTTGATATCATGAAATTACACACTGCATACGGGGCCAAAATAATAGGCAGCCACGACAGGCTCAGCATGGCAAATAAAATAGCGTCTTTTCACCATGAAAAATGGGACGGAAGCGGGTATCCAGACGGGTTAAAAGGCGTGGAAATACCTCTTGAAGCGCGGATAACCGCGATAGCGGACCAGTATGACGCGCTCAGGAACGCGAGGGCGTACAAGCCCGCGTTTTCTCATGAAAAAACATATGAAATAATTGTCAAAGGCGACGGCCGGACAAAGCCCGAACATTTTGATCCTGATGCGTTGTCTGTTTTTATCAGCAACGCGGTGGATTTTGAACTTATATACAATAAACTAAACGGATAAGGGGTTAAAAAACATGAATAAAACAATTCTTATGGTTGACGACGAACCGGCAAATATCGCACTGCTCGGGGCGCTGCTTGCCCCTGAAGGATATACCCTGATAAAGGCAAAGAACGGGGAAGAAGCGCTTAAATACCTGGCGGATAATGTCCCGGACCTGATCCTGCTTGATATCATGATGCCGGGCATATCGGGATTTACCGTGCTGGCGGAAATAAGGAAAAATGAAAGAACCAAAATAGTGCCCGTGATCCTGCTCACATCCCTTACGGACAGGGAAGACAGGATAAAAGGCATAGACGCGGGCGCCGATGACTACATATCCAAGCCTTTTGACAAGGCCGAGTTTGTATTCAAGGTAAGGACCCAGATGGGATTATCGGTTTTAAGAAGGCAGATAAATGAAAAAGAAAAACTGATAAGCGTCATGGAACTTATGCTCGAAGGGGCGGCTGTGACGGATTATAATTTTAACATACAGCAGATGAATAATACGGCCGTGGAACTTCTCGGCATAAAGGACCCGCATGGCAACTTCGCGGACTTTCTCCTGGAAAAACACGGGCACGTCATTGAAAGAGAGACGGAAAAAGGCGAGTTTATAATCGGCAGGCCCGAGACAACATCCAGGCCGCCGCTGTTTTTGTCCGTGGAATACCGCAAGGTCGCGCAGCCAAACGGAGAGAAAGGCACGTATGTCTTTATTTTCAGGGATGTCACCGAGGAACATACCAGAAAAAGAATGAAAGTGGATTTTTTATCCCTGATATCGCATAAACTGCGCACCCCGCTTACGGTAATAAGCGGCTACTCGAAAATGCTCGGCGCTTTTGCGCCCGATGAAAAGCTGAAGGATATGGTGGAGGCGATAATACGCAACAGCGGCATCATGGAAAACCTGATAAAAAGGATACTGTATTTTGTGGAGATCGAAAATACGTCAAGGATCGGCTCTTTAAACCCGCTGAACTTAAGGGAAATAACGGACAGGTTTGCCTTGCTTTACAAAAAACCGTGTGAATTGATAACGGATGTGGAATCCGTGAACGTGAAATACTGGCAGGCGACAGCGGCTGAAGAACTCATCGGTAACGCATTTAAATTCAATGACAAGGAAAAACTTGTGTTAAACGTCCAGGTTGATGCGGACGGCCTGACTGTGGAAGACAACGGGCCGGGGATACCGGCCGCTGAATACGAAAAAGTATTTGAAACATTTTACCAGATTTCAAAGAATTCCTCTGGCAATACCGCGGGTGTGGGCCTCGGGCTTTCCATAGTCAAAAGGCTGACTGAATCCGTGAACCGCGAAGTGAAGCTGGAACCGTCGCGGTCAGGCGGGCTGAAGGTAGTGATAGGCAAAAAATCCACGGAGATAAATCCATGATACGCGGAAAACGGATTGGTTTGATACGGCCTATATTTGTGTACAAATTTTGTCCGGCATTTCCCTCTCCCTCAACGGGAGAGGGTCAGGGAGAGGGTCGGGGGAAGGGAAAGCGGCGCAGTTAAAAGTCGTAATCGTACAAATTGTTTTTCCAGTATCTTGTAATTAGAAGTATATATGATGCAATCAACATAGTGAAATTGCGTCCCAGAGGAAAAAACTTGAAAAAAACAAAAAAAAGCAAAAAGATAAAAATCGTAAATAAGGTGAAAACCGCTCCAGCCGGGCCGGGTCACGACCTGTCAAAAGACGCAACCCTTTTTCCGGTTGTGGGCATAGGCGCGTCCGCGGGCGGGCTTGAGGCTTTGGAACAGTTTTTCGCAAATGTAGACATTAACAGCGGCATGGCGTACGTCGTCATCCAGCATCTCGACCCTACACGGGAAGGCATACTGCCCGAACTTCTCCAGCGCATGACCAAAATGAAAGTAGCCCCTGTGACGGACGGCGTCAAAGTGATGCCAAACTGCGTGTATGTCATACCTTCAAACAAAAGCATGTCCATATTAAAAGGAGCGCTTTATTTGTTCGAACCTGTGGAAAAAGACGGTCTGCGCCTGCCGATCGACTTTTTTTTACGCTCGCTGGCCGAGGACATGCATGAGCGCGCCATAGGCGTCATACTGTCGGGCATGGGTTCGGACGGCTCTAACGGCATGAGGGATATCAAGGAAAAATCCGGAATTACCGCCATACAGGAGCCCGCTAACGCCAAATTCGACAGCATGCCGAGAAACGCGGCCGAAGCCGTGATCATAGACATAACAGCGCCGGCAAATGAATTGCCGGGAAGGCTTGCCGCTTTTTTCAATATATTACCGGCCGACAAAGAAGGGCCGGAAATTGAAATTAAATCCGTAAACAACCTGGAAAAAATAATAATCCTTATCCGTGACAGCACAGGCAACGATTTTTCAATGTATAAAAACACCATGGTCAGCCGCCGTATTGAACGGCGTATGGGTATTCACCAGCTTGCCAAAATGGAGGACTATGTCAGGTATTTGCGGGAAAATCCTGCCGAGGTGCAGCTGCTCTTTAAGGAACTGCTCATAGGTGTGACCAATTTTTTTCGCGATCCGAAAGTGTGGGAAAGCCTGAAAACAAAAATAATTCCCGAATTGATAGCTGAAAATGCCGGAAAGAGCCGGCTGCGGGGGTGGGTCCCCGCATGTTCCACGGGGGAAGAAGCTTATTCGCTCGCGATTATTTTCAAGGAAGCGCTTGACGCGGCCCTGCCGGGCAAAAAAATGTCGCTTCAGATATTCGCGACAGACATAGATACCGACGCCATAGACAAGGCAAGGAAGGGATTTTTCAGGGAAAATATCGCCGCGGACGTGTCGCCGGAGCGCTTAAGCAGGTTCTTTAAGGCTGAAAAGAACGGCTACCGTGTGAATTCCGAAATAAGGGAAATGATAATCTTCGCGCCGCAGAACGCGGTCAAGGACCCGCCGTTTACAAGCCTGGATATCATATCGTGCAGGAACTTATTGATATATCTTGAGAACGGTCTGCAGAAAAAACTCATATCCCTGTTCCATTATTCCATCAATTTAAACGGGATCATGGTGCTGGGTTCCGCCGAAACCATAGGCGATAAGGATCAGGTATTTGTGTCCGTTGATCCCCAAAATAAGATATATAAATGTGCGGCGCGGGGCGGTAAAGAGGTAATTCCATATACGCCAGCCGTGCTTTTAAGCCATAAACCCGGTTTGAATAAAATACCCGAACCCGGTAAAAGCGGCGAGAATATCCAGAACCTGGCGGAGCAGCTTATCCTGAACCATTTTTCCCCCGCGAGCGTGCTGGTTAACGAAAAAGGGGATATCATATATATAACAGGGCATACGGGGAAATACCTTGAACCTGCCGCGGGCAAGTCGAACTGGAACATATTCGCGATGCTCAGGGAAGGGATGCTTAATGAGTTTTCCAAGGGTTTCCGCAAGGCGGTAAAACAAAAAAAACAGGTTATTATCAGGAACATCCATGTGGAGTATCTCCATGAGGCCCAGGATACAGATGTTTTAATAAAGCGCCTGGAAAACCCGTCGGTATTAAGCGGGCTGATCCTTGTGGTTTTTACGGACGTGCGCGTGGACAGCGCCGCAAAATTATTGTCCGGGAAAAAAGTCAAAACCGGAAGGAAAGGCGCCTCAGCCGCGCTGGAAACCGAGCTGCAGAGGACCAGGGACAACCTTAAGGCAAACCTGGAAGAAATGCAGACGTCCGAGGAAGAGTTAAGGAGCGCGAACGAGGAGCAGCAGTCCAATAATGAGGAACTGCAGTCCACTAACGAGGAACTGACTACTTCCAAAGAGGAAATGCAGAGTTTAAACGAGGAACTCCAGACTGTAAACGCCGAAATGCAGTCAAAACTGGACACTTTTGAGCGGACCAATAATGACATGAAAAATTTGTTAAACAGCACTGAAATTGCCGTGCTGTTCATAGACAAAGAAATGCGGATAACACGGTTCACATCCACGGCGACAAAGATATTCAGGCTAATACCGGCCGATATCGGAAGGCCTTTTACCGATTTTAACAGCGGCATGGTATATCCCGACATAATCAGCGATATAAAGGAAGTAATGCGGACCCTCTCGGTCCTGGAGAAAGATGTCCCGACAAGCGGTGGTGACTGGTTCAGGGTGCGTATCATGCCTTATAAGACCATAGACGAACGTATTGACGGCTTTGTGCTTACCTTTACCGGCATTACAGCGTCCAAACATCTTGAAGCGGCCCTGCATGAAACGGGAAGGATATTCCAGTCGCTCATGGATTCCGGCGAGGTTTCGATAATCAACGTGTCAAAGGACGGAAAAATACTCGGGTTTAACAGTGTGGCTGAGAAGGATTTTGCCATTAAACGCGAGGAAGCCGCAGGCAAAGATTATTTCGATCTGCTGGTCCCCGAACCGATCCGCGAAAAAATCCGTACGGACATACGGGCCGTATTGGAAGGAGGCATGCCTGCCCAATATGAAACCGGGATCAAGGCGGCTTCCGGGGGCGAGATAACGGTCAAATGGCAAGCAAGCAGGATGATGGACGAAAAAGGCGCCGCTGTAGGCGTCATGATCGTCGGTATGAAAACGGCGCAAGATGAAAAATAAAAAGAACAGGAAGATGGCGCCCACGGCCCAAAAGCTGCGCGTGATAGCCGAAGCGTTCCTGAAAAAAAACCGGGGTAAGGCCGGGGCGGCGCCGGCTAAGATGGATAAGGACAGGATGCTCCACGAATTGCAGATACACCAGATAGAGCTGGATATGCAAAATGACGAGTTAAAGAGAGCCAATAGCTCCGTGGAAACGGCCAGGAAGATATATACGGATCTGTATGATTTTTCAACGGTCGGATATTTTACCATAAACCAGGAAGGCATAATACGAGGGCTGAACTTAAGCGGCGCGAAGCTGACGGGGATCGAAAGGTCGAATTTGATAGGCAGGAACTTCAGGACGTTTGTTTCCACGGGAACGTTGAATTCTTTTGACGGTTTTATCGAGGGGGCTTTTGAAGGCGGCGCCAAAACTTCATGCGAGGCTGTGCTCATAAAAAAGGACGGCGCGCAGGTAAATGTATATATAGAGGGCATTGTTTCCGGGGGCAACAACGAATGTTCGATGAATGTCATAGATATCACGGACAGGAAACTGGCGGATGAAAAAATACAAAGCCTTGTACTGAAACTGGAACAATCCAATAAAACGCTTGAGGCGTTCGCCTACACTGTCGCGCATGATCTGCAGTCTCCGCTGCGGACGATAGCGGGTTTTATCACGCTCCTTGAGCAACAGAATAAAGGTGTCTTAAGCAGCGAAGCCAAAGAACACATGGAATTTGTAACAACCGCGGCGATGAAAATGAGCAAATTGATAGCGGATCTTTTGTCCTACGCGACAATGACGGACGAGGGAAAGACATTACAGGTTATTGACCTGAACGGCGTAGTGGACAATATATTTTCCGAAGTCAGGCTGGAAATGAAAAAAGACGGAAAGACACCCTCCCTGACCCGCACCGGCCTTGCGCGCGTCAAAGCGGTCAACGCGCACATGACGCAGCTGTTCCAGAACCTGATATATAACGCGGTAAAATTCACCGCGCCGGAAGTCGTGCCCGAAGTGTATGTGGGCGCTGTGGAAAAAGACGGGGAGTATATTCTTTCGGTTAAGGACAACGGCATAGGCATAGATGAAAAAGACTACGGCAGGTTATTTGATGCTTTTCAAAAACTTCACGGTGAAAATGAATACCCGGGAAGCGGCATAGGCCTTGCCACCTGCAAGAAAATAACGCAAATCTACGGCGGAAAAATATGGGTTGAATCAAAACCCGGAAAAGGCAGCACGTTTTATTTTACATTGGGCAAAAACCGGGTCGTTTAAAATAGCGGGTTGTAATGTAGTCGCACCCTCTACGATCCATCGGGGTGCGCCTGCGGGAATTAAATCATTGTATCACACGGTTGTGTGGGCGATCTAAATGTTTGCTTGTTTATTTTCCTCATCTAGGCGCGGGCCGATGAGGCGCAGGCCCGCGACTACACAATCCTGCCGTGTGTAAAATCTACGACTTCGTAGTCGCACCCTCTACGATCCATCGGGGTGCGCCTGCGGGAATTAAATCATTGTATCACACGGTTGTGTGGGCGATCTAAATGTTTGCTTGTTTAGTTTCCTTATCTAGGCGCGGGCCGATGAAACGCAGGCCCGCGACTACATGGCTTATGGCGTACAGGCAATAAAGAAAATCGGCTTGTACCGGATACGAATAGTTAATCGTCTTATTATTGAAGGTTGCCCCCAGCATCCAACATCCTCCCCAAAATCCATTTTAACCCCGTTTTCCCTGTTGAAAAAAGTCCAAAAAAAGAGGAATACCGGCATACCTAAATTATCCGTCTTTATGTAAACTTACAGTACAAAGAAGGATAGGTGCAAAATGGAAACGAAAAAAGCGGTAAAGCACGCGTCAAAAACGGAAAAAACCGCGGTTTTGGAAAAACCGCGCAATTTGCCGGAACTTGTCAGTGAAGCAGCGTATTCACTTTTTGAAAAAAGCGGGTTTATACACGGCAATGACGAAAAGCACTGGCTCGAAGCGGAAAAAATGATATTCAACCGCAAATAAGCGAAAATAGCTTGTTATTACTTTTGTTTAAACCGTGGATATGATCCGGTAAAAGGAGACAAACGTGTGTTTCTCGGCAAGTGCAAGTCTTACGGCGGGCGTGTTGCTTACGTTTGTCGGTACGGAAACAATAAAAAAGGTCCATAAACCGCAACAGATAGTTTTTGCGGTCATTCCCGTATTTTTTGCGCTGCAGCAATTTACAGAGGGCGTTCTATGGCTGAGCATGACGCGCGCGGGTTTTGCGGGGGTAGAGGCCGCAGCCTCGTACTTTTTTGTGATCATGGCGCAGATCATCTGGCCCGTTATGATACCGCTCTCCGTTTTATTGCTTGAAGAAAATAAAACGAGGAAAAGAATTCTTTACGCGCTGCTTGCGGTAGGCGCCGCTATTTGTTTTTATAATCTGTACAGCTTGGTTTTGCACGGCATACACGCGGTGATCAGCGGCAGGCATATAGCTTATCAGAGCAATGTGCCGGATACTTTGGACAAAAAAGCCCTGTTTTTTTATCTGGCCGTGACTGTGGTTCCGCTTTTTGTTTCGGGTATCAAAAGGGTCCCTATTCTTGGCGTGCTTATGGTCTTATCATTCGCAATATCGGCCGTGTTCTATATGCAGTGCCTTACTTCTGTATGGTGCTTTTTCGCGGCCGTGATGAGTTTTGTGGTATTTTATATTGTCAGGGACGCCCACAGCCAGTTTCATTTTGACAGAATAGGAAAGAATTACGGCGTCAGGCAAACAAGAGCTGCCGCCAGGATAGTATAGGGATACGGGTTTTCCGGGGGAATATAAATTGTGACAACCGGGGCCGATGAATTAGGAGAGGACAATACAATGCAAACTGTTCTGATCGTGTGTGTCATACTTGCGACAGCCGCCGTACTTGCCGGCACCGTGTATTTTGTGCTTGCGATGATAGAAATAAGGAAAGCTACAAAAGAGATCGGAAGTTTTGCGAAAAACATCAACATGCTGGCGCCCCTGTTTAACCTGGTATTACTGGGCGGCGGCATGCTTACATCTATAACCAATAAAATAAAAGACATTCTTTTTAAAAAAACGAAAGGAGGAAAATCAAAATGAGCGAAAATAACGGCGGAGACGCGATCCTGGCGCTGCTTTTGGGCGGCGTAATAGGCGTCGGACTGGGCCTGTTTTATGCGACGCAGTCGGGTTCAGAGAGCAAAAAAAAGGTTAAAATATTTTTTGACGACATAGGCGAAAAGACAGGGGAATTGATAGAAGAAGGCAGGGAAACATTCGCAGAACTTGTGCACCCTCCCAAAACAACGTCTAAAAAGTAAAGACAGCCTCCCGGTTAAAAAGCCGGGGGTGATTTAACAGGAAGCCGACTTTGGTACTGAAATCTTTAGTGTGTAAAATAACAGTTCTTTGAGGTGATTTATGACGGCAGCGGAAAAACCCGCGGACCTATTGCTTGTTGAAGACAATCAGGAGGAAGCGAAGCTTTTGCTTACCGCTTTAAAAAAAAATAATCCCGGCAAGCATATTTTATGGATAAACGACGGGGAAAAGGCGCTGAAATACCTGCTGTCGGATAAAGTCAAAGACACGCAGAGCGCGGATAAAAAAGTCATGCTTGTACTGCTTGACCTGACCCTGCCGAAAGTAAGCGGTTTTGAAATATTGGAAAAGATCAAGCACAGCAAAAAAGCCGGCGGTATAGACTTCATAGTAATAACAGGCTCGCAGAACGAATCCGACCGGGCGCGGAGTTACGGTTACGGAGTGAAATTATACATGAGAAAAGACATAGTCTGCGAAAATTGCCTGAGAATGCTGCGCGGTGATAAAACCGACAACAGCCTGCTGAAGATCGTCAACGAAACATATGAGGATTAATGATTGCGGATATGGGATTGCGGATTGCGGATTTTTTTGCGGTTATGGGAAGACTGTCGTAAAAGCCCGCAAGGGGCGGGCAGCATGATATGCTGCTCCTACAAATGCAGTTAGATATTTGTAGGGGCCGAATATCATTCGGCCCACAACGATGGTTTTTAGTGGTTTTCAGACAGTATCATGGGAAGTTAAAAATTTTAAAGAGGTATCTGAATGCACAAGTATAATCACTGGATTTATAAGGAAGGGACAAGTTCTTACGGCGTTTTTCAGCTGATCGGACTGGAGGCGGCGCCCAAGCCGGACGATGGGCCGGAAGATGTTATTGAAATAAACCTGGATACCGAAAAAATCAGGAAAAAAAACGGCTGTGTCAATGTTGTTATATTAAACAAAGCAGGTGAACAGGTGCGTACAATAGGTGCAAGCCTTAAAACGGGCAAAGCGACCTGGGATCTGCGCAATAATACAGGGGATATGTGCCCTATGGGTGTTTATGTGGCCGTAATAGAGGCCCGCGGAGATGACGGTCATATACAGAGAAAAAAGACCAAACTTGCGATCGACAGATACTGTAATTAAGATCAAAAGCGCGGAGAGCATATAGCAAAGAACAAAGAACAGAGAACAAAGAACAAAGAACAAAGAACAGAGAACAGATAGATCAAATACACGAAAAGCAGACTGGGAACTGATGTGATGGAGGTTAAAATTAAAATCAAGGCGGTTGTATCAGGGGTTATATTTGTTTTCTTAATTGGCGCGCAGATACTGCCTGCCGATACCATACTGCCTGCGGCCAGCCTGGCAATGCCTCTTGACGAGCAAAACGGAACAGCGCGCGCCATGGCCATGGGTTCCGCTTATACGGGCGTTGCAGAGGGTTCATCCGCGTTGCTATGGAACCCGGCAGGGCTTGGTGTCATGGAAAATATGGAAATAGGCATACATCACAACAGCTCGCCCGGGGACCTTGTGCAGGAGATAGCTGTTATTGGAATACCCGCCGGAACTTTTGGGGGCCTTGCAATATCAATAAATTACTCCGATAACGGCATATTTGACATACGGGATAACTCAGGGCAGCTTCTTGCGGGTACCAACAATGCCGGAGAAAAAGGCATCAAGGCAGGCTGGGGCAGGGAATGGATGCCCGGCGTTTACGCGGGAGTGGCAATTAACGCCGCGCAAAAGACCCTTGCAGACAGGGTATATTATGCCTTCACCGGAGATATCGGCTTATTATGGAAAGCAACCCCTTCTTTTACTTTTGGCGCGGCTTACTCAAACTTGGGCGGGAAAATCGAAAACTACGCTGTTGCCTCGGATTTCCGCGCGGGCGGTTCGTACGGGTTTGATTTCGGGAAAAGCAACCGGTTCTTGCTGGCTTTTTCCGGAGAGACACAGGCTAACGGGTTAAGCCGTTTAAATACGGGAATTGAATTTACAGGATTTTCAATGCCTGCCCTGCGTTTTGGCTATATATATAACTTTTCGAATCAGGGACTTTCGGGCCTTATGGGAATAACCGCAGGCATAGGGATCAAAGTCCAGGACTTTACGCTGGATTACGCGTTTGTGCCTTCCGGAGAACTCGGGTCATCCCACAGGCTCAGTTTGACATACTCCTCCACATTTAAGGCGCTGGACAGGAACTATTTACCGGCGTCAGACAAGCGGGTAATGACTTCTGAAACCGTTTATTTTGATAATATGAAGTCCGACCTTTCCCAGGATGCGCTGGTGCTGCTGAAAAGGAATATTTTGATCTTAAAAGAAAATCCCAAAACAGAAGTGCGCATAGCCGGTTACTCATCCATAAGCGGCGGGGAAGTCTATAACATGAAACTCAGCGAAAAGAGGGCGTACGGCATCCGGAATTACATTATAAGGGAAGGGGACATATCTCCCGACAGGGTTTTTATAATCTGGTTCGGCGAAAGCAACTCGGCGGCGTATGAGTCCGATCCTAAAAATATAAACTCAGAAGCGGCGAGATTAAACAGGAGAGGGTTGTTTGAAACCGTGAAGCAGTGATGAAAAACACACCGCATCCATTAAAAGAGGTTGTTATGATCCCGCGGATATTACGCAGGGCGGTGTTCGCCACAACGGCATTTTTATGCGCCGTTGTTTTCGCGGGCCGCGTTTTTGCCTTTACGGAAACATTTGACACCGCCGCGTATAAAGATACGGTAAATACCACGGCCAACTGGGATACCATAAACAGCAGGGCCGTGCTGCAAAGGGTCAGCAAATTTGCCCAGACAATGGATGTAATAAACTGGGGCGGCGGGATCACCACCATCGAATACGGGTCGCCGACAAGCTGGATGATCGGCGGGCTGCAGGGAAAGCTGAATGAATTTGACGGGACGCATTTTATCGACAGAACCGCAACCCTTGTGGGATTTTACAATTCCAATATAAGGGCGATTAAACACAACAATAGCACTTGGTTTATAGGCGGCGACGGCCCGAATTTAAACAGGCGGGACAATAACGGGCCGTGGACCAATGTTAAAAACAGCCTCGTTGATTTTTCCGGGGCCATTAACGCGATCAACTGCACGCCAAGCGGCAACTACTGGCTTTTTGGCGGGGAAACCGGGTCCTTAAACGGTTTTGACGGGACGTCGTGGGTTGATTTTAAATACAACCTGAATTTTCAGCCAAATGCCGTCAAGACGATCGGATACAGCGGCTCTTACTGGCTTATAGCGGGCGCAAACGGAAAGATCGCCAAGTATGACGGATTCACATTTACGGACCTGACCGCGCAGCTTTATGCGGCCTGGGGAAGCGTTTATTATGACATTAACACCATGGACTGGAACGGCAGTTACTGGGTGTTGGGCGGCGGCGCGGGAAAGATCGCGACTTATGACGGTACAACATTTACCAATACCAGCACGTATCCCAGCGGCACCCCCCTTTACACTGTATGGTCCATAAAATGGAACGGATATTACTGGCTCATTGGCGGTTCCAAACTGCAGACTCAAACCGTGTTTTACACCACTTCGGACGCAAACATCACTCCATACACCGAGCAATCAAACCCGGCATATTTCTCGGCGCATCCCATATGGGCGATAGCAAGCGACGGGCAGGCCAACGGAATTAATATGATCGGCGGCCAAAACGGATGTTTAATGAAGAGGACGGGTACGTACAACTCCCCCATAAATACCGATTTCTCCCGCGATGCACTGGACTTCGGTTCGAACGCGATAAATTTTGCCGAGTCCAATAATTCCTACTGGCTCGTGGGCGGCGTAGAAGGCTCCCTGAATACATATGACGGGACCAATTTCACGGATCTGAAAGCGAACCCGAGCTGGACCGCGCTGAACTGGACCGCGGATGATGTGCTGTGCGCGGGGTGGAACAGTGCCAATAATTACTGGCTCATAGGGGGAACCAGCGGCAAACTCGCGAAATTTGACGGGACCAATTTTCTTGACAGGACCAGTGCGCTCGGGTTTGGCAACATCGGCGTCAAGACGATCAAATGGAACGGATCGCAGTGGGTCATAGGCGGGGGAAACAGGAACTTAAGCATCAGCGCGGACGGCGATAATTTTCAGGCAAAGGATATATCGCCTTATTTTGGGGCCTATGATCCTGTAAATAAAGTTGAATGGATTCCGGGCCAATCATCGTGGTTCATCGGGGGCGGCAACGGCGGTCTGGTCATGTACAACGGAGTGAATTCATATGCGGATTTAAAGAACGCTCTTTACAGCTGCCTGGGCGGCTATTACAGCGTAAACACGCTAAAATATGACGGTCTTTCAAAGATCAGGATAGGGTGCGGCAGCGCTGAAATGGCTGATTACGAGGCCGGAGCTTTTTCAAATATAAGCGGCAGGCTTGTAAATTTCGGGACAGCGGATATATATGACATGGATTATTCCCCGTCGCAGCAGCAATGGATAATAGGCGGGAAGAATGGGAAAATAAATATCGCGTCGGGCGCCGGCGCCGGGGTTTATACGGATGAAAGCGGTAATCTGGTGAATTTCAACTCGGCGGCCATTAATACCGTGGCATTTAACGGTGTTTACTGGATCATCGGGGGGGATAACGCGAAACTGAACCGTTACGGCCTTTCATATGTATCTCCTGGCTGGGTTTATTCCACGATGATAGACCAGTGGTTTGCCGGATACTCAAGCGTGACGCTCACCTCGGTACAGGCCTTAAACGGACAGCAGATAGATTACTGGTTATCAGCCAATAACGGGTCGACGTGGCTCCCGGCAATACCGGGTATAGGCGTTGCTTTTACCGGCGTTAACGCGGGGGACAAGTTGAAATGGCGGGCAATGTTTACGGCTTACGACGACTTTCAATCGCCGTCTATAGATACTGTCATAATAAACTACAACAGGGTCATCGCGCCGACTTATACGGTGACCAAAACATCGACCAGGACATACACACCGACAGTGACGCCGGTCGTAAGCAGCACGGTAACGCCGACAATAACCATGACAGGCACCAATACGGCCACAATTACATTGACTGCAACACCGACGATAACGCAAACATCCTCCTATACGCCGACAATAACCGCCACGCCGACATTTACCGGAACGATCACACAAACAAACACCCCGACCGCGACCGCAACCAATACAGCCACTATGACAGCGACATATACCGCCACCGGCACGGGCACAATAACGCAGACAGCCACTTATAGTGTGACGGAAAATGGAACTGCGGCGGCAACTGGAACTGAAAGCCCGACTTCTACAGTGACATCTACGCCCCAGGATGTAACGCCGGGAATTACGGAAACAATAAGTGGAACTATAACGCCGACCATGACGGCCGCGCAGACAACAACCATGACATCAACTCCGGGGCCGTCCTTTACCGCAACAGTTACGCCGGCGGCTGACGTCGTGCCTGTAAATCAGGGAACAAATATTCTGTATCCAAATCCGGCCCGGAACACGGTTAATATATCCTATGCTATGGTGGCCCAGGGAAACGTAAAGATCAGGATTTATAATGAGACGGGCGATTTGGCTGCGCTAAAAGACGAAAATAAGCCCGCAGGGCCGCAGATTTCTGTGATCGATATTTCCAGATTGGCGCCCGGTGTATATATGTACTTTCTCACGCTGGATTACAATTACGGAAACGTGGTTAAATTCGGTTTGAAGAAGTTTATAGTGCTGCGCTGACGCCTTTAAGTTTTCTTTGTTGAAAAAAGTCAAAAAAAAGTGGAAAGTCGGCATACCCGGACCCGGATCTTTTATGTATGCTTATCCCGAAAAAAGAGAAAGCGCAAAATGAAAATATCAGCAGACAAAAAAACAGGAGGTGCCGTATGGAGATCACAGAAGTAAAAGTTTTCCCAAGAGGAGCAGGCGCATCAGAGGACCAGAAACTGAAAGCGTACGCGAGCATCACTTTTGACAGTTCGTTTGTTGTAAGAGGATTAAAGGTGATAGACGGCAAGAACGGACTTTTTGTGGTCATGCCGAGCAGGAAGCTCTCGGACGGGACATTTAAGGACATAGCGCACCCGCTTAACACGGACATGCGCAAGTCGATAGAGGCAAAAGTCCTTGATAAATTCCACGAAACTACGCCGGCCGCCGGGACGATGGCGCAATAATAAAAGTAAGTCATCAAGCTGATAAAACACACAGAGTGTTCCTTAAACTGTAACCAGTCATGTAAACCCGCAAAGCGTGTGTATTGTTATGCCTGTTCTTAACGGAAAAACCGATGACTATTTGCAGGGGTTTCGGCAGTGTCAAAAGTACGACGCGGTTATCCTGGATATATGATCCCTAAAATGAACGGAATAACACTCTGCAAAAAAATCAGGTCTGACGGGTATTTGTTCTTGAATGAGCATATTTTTGATGGTATAATTATAAAAAGCATTGGAGGTGTTTTGTGACATACAAGGTAAATGTGGTTATAGAAAAAGACGACTTTGGTTATTTTGCATATGTGCCGGATTTAAAAGGCTGTCATACGCAGGGCGAGAGTCTTGAAGAGGTTATGAAAAATATAAAGGAAGCTATAGAATTATATGTAGAAACTTTATCCAGGAAAGAAAGAAAAAAAATATCAAGCAAGGAAATACTTACAACTTCACTCGAGATTGCCGTTGGTTAAGCAAGACAGGCTGACCGCAAAAGAAGCTGAAAGACTTTTAATTTCCGGCGGGTTTGTTTTTTTAAGACAAAAAGGGAGTCATAGGATATATTTAAAAGGAACATCTCGCATTGTCCTTCCATTTCATTCCGGTAAGATACTGCATCCAAAAATACTTAAACAAGTGTTTTCGGCAATTGAAGAAACAAACGATAAAATGAATTGATAGTATACGGCAGGAAAATAAGGGGAGTGGTAATGTCAAAAACAGTAAAACAACCTTCATGCTCAACACTAGATCCCTTGCGGCGTACAGAACATGCGGGTAAATGTGCGTGTAACACAATTTTAAGCGTAAAGATAAGAGGTTTGAATTATGCGCATACTTGTCATAGAGGATGAAAAACACATAGCGAATTTTATCAGGCAGGGCTTAAAAGAAAACGGGTATTCCGTTGATACGGCAAATGACGGCGAAAACGGGTACTTTCTCATCTCGACGGAAAAGTACGACACGGTTATTCTGGATTTAATGATCCCTAAAATGGACGGAATAACACTCTGCAAAAAGATCAGATCTGACGGGAATAAAACCCCCATTCTTATATTATCGGCAAAAGACAGCGTGAATGATAAAGTAACCGGCTTGGATTGCGGGGCGGATGATTACCTGACAAAACCTTTTGCGTTTGAAGAATTGCTTGCGCGGATACGGGTTTTGCTTAGAAAGAACAGCGGCAAAGAATCAGGGAAACTTCAGGCTGATGACCTTATTATGGATCTGCATGCACGCAAAGTGACAAGGTCAGACAAGGAAATCCTGTTAACCAATAAAGAATTTGCCCTTTTGGAATACCTGATGTATAATTCCGGCCAGGTAGTGACACGAACGGCCATTACCGAGCATGTCTGGGACATGAATTTTGACGCTGATACCAATGTTGTGGATGTGCATATAAATGCGCTTAGAAATAAGATAGACAGGCAGCACAAAAAAAAGATCATTCATACGGTCAGGGGTTCGGGCTATATCATAAGGAGTTGATCTGTGTTCACAAAATCCATTCATTTTAAAATGACGCTGTGGTACACGCTGGTATTGGGCGTTGTTATCCTTATATTCAGCTTTTTCATATACGGGAGTTTTTCCAGGAGCCTCGATAAGAATCTGAATGATCTGTTAAGGTCAAAAGCCGGGGATATAGGGCAGGTAATATCCAGCTATAATGAGGAAGATATATCCGAGATTACCGTCAATGCCTCCGTGTCCGCGCCTAAAGCCGATTTTATTAATGCCGCAAAGTATGCTGTTGAAGAAAATACCGGCGAAAATATTTTTATCCAGATATTCAGGCCGGATAAAGCGGAAATTGTACATTCAGGGAATATGCTGTTTTCCCTGCCTTTATCGAAGATCATCAAAAAAACAAAGGAAGAAAATACAGGTGTTTTTAATGTTGTGCAATTGAAACCGCCAAACACCAAACTCCCGCCTTTAAAAGTATTCACCATACCCGTCGTGGAAGAGAACAAATTCCCGTATTTTATACAGGTTTCCACTTCTTTAAAACCCATGCAGGTTGAGTTGAACAGGCTGATAACCGCCCTGCTGCTGTTTTTTCCGGTTGCCATATTTATTATTGTCGGATTGGGGCAATTCCTGACAAAAATGGCTTTAAGTCCCGTAGTTAATATGACATCGGCCATACACCGGATCACTTCAAGGAACCTAAAGGATAAAATAGTGCTGCCCGACGAAAATGATGAAATAAAGGATTTAGCCGGGACATTTAATGACATGTTGGCGCGAATAGATAAGGCATTTTCCAGCCAGCAGCAATTGGTCCAGGACATTTCCCATGAATTAAGAACGCCCTTAACCGCTTTAAAAGGCAATCAGGAAGTAACCCTGAACAAAAAACGCAGCCCTGAAGAATATGAACGTGTATTAAGGATTAACCTTGAAGAAATTGACCGTATGGGCCAGCTTGTTGAGAACCTTCTGTTCCTGGCGCGGCAGGAAAATAAACCCGCAGCCAAACAGCTTCCGTTTGAACTGCGGGCAATGATCGGACAGGTGATATATAATATGAAAGTGCTGGCAGACAGGAAAAACATCGCGTTAATACTTGAACCGGGCATAGACGTACGGCTGGATGCGGACGCGGATAATATAAAACGCGTATTTTCAAATATTATTGATAATGCCGTTAAGTACACCCCGGCCGGGGGAAGAGTAACAATCGGTATCCAAAAAAAAGATCCGTATGCCGAAGTTTTCATAACAGATACAGGCACAGGCATTGCCCAGGATGAATTACAGCATATTTTTGACAGGTTCTACCGCGTTGACAGGTCCCGCAGCGAGTACGGATATGGCCTCGGGTTAAGCATAGCAAAATCAATTATTGACTCGCACAACGGCAAGATAAACGTGGAAAGCATGCCTGGTAAAGGCACAACTTTTATAATTTCGCTTCCTTTAAAACAGGCATAGATCTCACGGCCTGCATTAAGAAATCTTAATCCTGCTTTAATCCCGATTTAATCCCAATATGTTATTATTTGTCTGAAGGAATAAAGAAATCAAAAAGTAAATAATAAATAAAAAAGGAATATGAAATATATCCCGTATTGAAAGGAAGGGCCAAATGGACACATTGAAAATCAGGGAAATGTTGAACAAGGTGCCGAGAATAACCCTGTATTTTTGGATTATAAAGGTCTTATGCACCACGGTAGGAGAGACTGCGGCAGACTACCTGAATGAAACGCTTCATTTCGGGCTAACCGGGACATCGCTTGTCATGGGCGTGTTGCTTTTGGTCGTTTTATTCTTACAGTTCAGGGTAAGAAAATATATCCCGTCAATTTACTGGCTGGCCGTTGTTTTCATCAGCGTGGTCGGGACTTTGATCACGGACAACCTGACGGACAAGCTGGGCGTCCCGCTGGAGACTACGACCATAATATTTTCCATCGCGCTTGTGCTGACGTTCGCGATATGGTTCGCGTTTGAAAAGACCTTGTCGGTGCATTCAATAGTTACGTCACGGCGCGAGACTTTTTACTGGCTGGCTATTCTGTTCACCTTTGCCCTGGGTACCGCAGCTGGCGATCTAAGCGCGGAAAAATTCAAATTCGGGTATTTGAACTCGATATATATATTCGGCGGCATGATAGCTGTTGTGACGGCCGTATACCAGGTTCTCAGGAAAATGCAGGGCGCAAAGCACAGGCATCAGCCCTTTTACGCCATACTTGCTTTTTGGCTGGCCTATATCCTGACCCGTCCGCTCGGCGCCTCGATCGGGGACTACCTTTCGCAGGACAAAGACGCCGGCGGCCTGGCACTCGGCCCGACCGTAACAAGCGGAATTTTCCTGGCCACGATCTTAGTCCTGGTTATTTTTCTCTCTGTTACGAAAAATGACGAACTTCCGCCCGAACCCGATGAAACAGCCGCAGCCAGGTAATGAGTAAAGGTTTAAGAAAAACCGGATAAACCGCAAAAATCAACTTTGTAAAAGCATAAAATTTAAAAGAAAGGAGGCGGACAAAATGAAAAAAATAATAATATCAGCACTGGCAGTTGTGTTTATGGCGTCGATCGCATTCGCGGCGGAGCAGACAACAACGACGTCGTCCAAAGTAAAAGCGGTCGTTACCAACCCGGCGCCTGCGGCTGTTTCAGGAACTGCTGCAACGGCGGCAAAGCTCGTGAAAAAGGTAAAACATGCCAAGAAAACCGTAAAAAACGCTGCGGCATCAGTAACAACCACGGCAAAAGCGGAGAAAAATGAAGCAGTGGCGGAAGAGACAAAAGAAGCAACAACGGATAAAACAGAAGTAGGCGAGAAAAAGGAAGGCAAAGAAGAAAAAACCGAGAAATAGGCATTGGTGTATATAAAGCCCGGCGCATTATAGCGCCGGGCTTTATATTGTTTTAAAAACAGGGCAATTGGTATATAATTACGGTGTCGGGAAAAGCATTGTAAAGCTCCTGTTATTTTATTTTCATGTTTTTAACGGTTTTATAAAATTATCAATAAAGGACAGAACATGACCTTATCCGAATTATCCATAAAGCGGCCGCTTTTTGCCTGGATGCTTATGACCGGACTCATCGTTCTTGGCGCTATTTCATTTAACAGGATGGGCATAAGCCAGTTGCCTGACGTTGATTTTCCTGTTGTTTCAGTAAACATCAGGTTTGAGGGCGCGGCACCTGAGGTTGTAGAGACCGAGATCCTGGATATTGTCGAGGACGCGGTCATGGGTATACAGGGCGTGCGCAACGTTTCCTCCGAATCGGAAAATAGTGAAGGCACAGTGACGATCGAGTTCGATCTAAGCCGCAATATAGATATTGCCGTACAGGATGTCCAGGCCAAAGTTTCGCAGATACAACAGCGGCTTCCGGCCAATGCAAAACCTCCCCGTATATCGAAAGTCAACCCCAATGACCAGCCCATAATGCTGATATCATTGAACAGCGGCAAGTATCCGCTCAGGTACCTGATGGAATATGTATATGACAGGCTTAAGGATCAATTTGCCATGGTTTCAGGTGTGGGAGATATAACCCTTGCCGGTTATACGGACCCGAACCTGAGGATATGGCTCTCCCAGAAAAATCTAAATAAATACGACCTTACTGTTAACGACGTGGTAAACGCGGTCCAGAAGGAAAGTTCGGAATCTCCGGCAGGCATAATAAACAGCAACAACAAACAGTTTTTCATCCGGACTATGGGTGAAGCGGATACGGTTGAGCAGTTCGAGAACATCAGGATACATACACGCAACGGCCAGCCGAATTACGCAAACATCCCGCTTTCGTCAGTTGCGCGAGTTGAGGAAGGGCTGGCGGATGCCACAAGGATAAGCCGGGGCAACGGCGTCCCGGGGGTTGGATTGAGTATCTTAAAGCAGCGCGGGGCGAACGCGGTCGCGACCGCAAAAGCCATACGCGCCAAGGTCGACGAGATACGCAAAACCCTGCCCGAGGGCATGCACCTGGACATTAATTTTGACGGCACCAAGTATATAGAACAGTCGGTCAGTGAGCTTAATTTTATACTTGTGCTGTCTATAATCCTTACTGCTTTCATTTGCTGGATATTTCTCGGGACAGTGTCGTCTACGGTGAACGTCCTGCTGTCCATGCCCACATCGGTTATCGGGACATTTATAATATTGTATTTCTCGGGTTTTACGCTGAATACCTTCACGCTTTTAGGGCTGAGCCTTTCTGTGGGTATTGTGGTTGATGATGCCATCATAGTCCTTGAAAATATTGTGCGGCACCAGGAAAACGGCAAAAACAGGTACAAGGCGGCTATGGATGGGGCCAGGGAAATAAGTTTTGCGGCCATTGCCGCGACTATTTCCATAGTGGCTATTTTCCTGCCTGTAGCCTTCATGACCGGCGTAATAGGCAGGTATTTTTTCCAGTTCGGGGTGACTATAACAGCGGCGGTACTGCTGTCCCTCGTGAATGCACTTACACTGACCCCGATGTTCTGTTCGCGTTACGTTGACGCCGGAAAAAGGAAGACCCGTATAGGGCAATCCGTCGACTGGCTCATGGATAAAACCACGAAAGCATACACAAGCACGCTCAAATGGGTTCTTAGCCGGAGGGCGCTGGTTATAATTACGGCTCTTATATTTTTCGGGCTGAGTTTTGTCGCGTTAAAATTCATAAACAAGGAATTCCTGCCCGCGGAGGACCAGAGCCGTTTCAATGTCAGGCTGAAAACGCCCACAGGTTCGGCTCTTGATTATTCCGATTCAAAATTTTCCGAAGTGGAAAAGTTCTTTGCCTCGCGGCCGGAAATCGACCGCTATGTGCTGCAGGTCGGAGGCGGGTCTCCCGGAGACTCAAACGGCGGCAGCGTGCTTGTAACCATGAAGGACCGCGGCAAACGCGGCGTGGACAAAGAAACAGGGCACGAACTGAGCCAGCAGGAATTTATGACACTGTGCCGGGATAAGTTCAATAAAATTCAGGATGTTCATGCTGTAATACAGGATCTGTCCATGAGGAGTTTTGTGGCTTCGCGCGGTTTTCCAATTGAATTCACCGTGCAGGGGCCGGACTGGGATAAGCTTGCCGGTTATTCGCGCAGCATGATCGCCGAACTCGACAAAACCGGGCTTGTCATGGACCTGGATTCTGATTATCAGGAAGGCGCGCCCGAGCTCGACATCATACCGGATAGGGCAAAAGCCGGTGAATACGGGGTCAGCATAGCGGGCATAGACCAAATTGTCAATGCGATGATAGGCGGGATAATTGTAGGAACATACCCAAAGGGAGGGCACCGCTACGACATAAATATAAAGCTGGAGGAGACGGGCCAGACCCCCACTGACAAAATAAAGGGGCTGTACCTCTGGAACAGCCACAATACCAGGATACCGCTGGACAAGCTTGTGACGATCAAAGAAATGAATTCGAAACTGAGGATTAACAGGTACAACAGGGCCCGCGCCGTCACCATTTATGCCAATATGAAGCCGGGCAAATTCCAGCAGGATGCTTACAAGGCAGTGGAAGACATTGCCGGGAAAATACTTCCGGCGGATTATTACATCACAATGAGCGGAAGTTCCCAGGCTTTCAACGAATCATTTCAGAGCCTTATTATGGCGCTCATACTGGGCCTTTTTATAGCTTACATGATACTGGCAGTGCAGTTTAACAGTTTTATCGACCCTTTCTCAGTGCTGATTGCGCTGCCGTTTTCCGCATCGGGGGCCTTTATAGCGCTGCTCTTATCGGGCCGCTCAATGAATATATACAGCATGATAGGTTTCATACTGTTGATGGGTATAGTTAAAAAGAACTCGATACTTCTCGTGGACTTTACGAAACAGGTCCGCGCAAAGGGTGCAACATCCGTAAAAGAAGCGCTGCTTACGGCGTGCCCGATAAGGCTGCGTCCCATACTTATGACTTCCATAGCCACAATAGCCGGCGCCATACCGGCAGCCCTGTCCATAGGCCCGTCCGCGGAAAGCCGCATACCCATGGCAATTGCGCTTATAGGGGGTGTAATAGTATCGACATTCCTTACGATATTTGTAGTGCCCTGTGTTTACAGTGTACTGAGCAGGTTCGAGGCACAAAAGGAAGACCGGCGGTAACGCGTTTGCAAACAGCGTTTTTTGTTGCTTTTATACTGTCGGAAAAGTCCTTATGATAGATCGTGTCCGGCACGGATGAAATTTTTCTATGGATTGTGCGCCATGAACCACTCGCTGGGCTCGGGTTCATGGCAAGCTTGTATTATAAGCGGAGCTTGATATGAGAGGATGATAAATCCTTGATTTTCATATGATCCCCTTATGGGTCGCAAAACATATTAAGGGTTTTAGTGGCGCACAGGCCATAGAAAAATTTCATCCGTGCCGGACACGATAAAAAATTTCATGGTTTTATAGGGTTTTCCGACAGTATCGTTTTAACTTGGCGGTGTTCAGGCTGCCGCTGATCTTTAATTTGGGGGTTTAATGGCAAAACTTGTTTCTGCGGTTATAATTACAAAGAATGAAGAAAAGATGCTCACGTTTTGCCTTAACGGCATCAAATGGGTTGATGAAATAATAATAGTTGACTGCGGTTCCACGGATAAGACCGTGAAAATAGCAAAAAAATACGGGGCAAAGGTTTATTACAAAAAATGGCCTGGTTATGCGGCCCAAAAGAATTATGCTATTTCAAAAGCAACAGGCAAATGGGTATTAAATATCGATGCGGACGAGGTCATAACCGAAGGGCTTAAATATGAAATAATGACCGTGTTAAAAAACGGCACCGATAAAAACGCTTTTGACATGCCTCTGAATAATATTTTTTACGGCAGGTGGTTAAGACACGGCGGGCTCTCCCCCGACCGCAATGTCAGGTTTTTCAGGAAACACTGCGGCAAATACCCGCCGTGTGATATTCATGAAAAGCTTCAAATACACGGCGAAACAGGGCATTTCAGGAATCCGCTGATCCGTCATGCGGAAGAAAAAATATCAACCCACCTGGCATCAATAAATGAATATACGGATCTCGAAGTGAAACATCGTCTACGCTGCGGTTGCATGCCAACGGGTTATACCGTATTTATAAGGCCGGTTTACCGGTTTATAAAGTATTATTTTTTTAAACTTGGATTTTTAGACGGCATCCAGGGTTTGACATTCCACTTGTTGACAGCGCTAGACCTGTTTGTCCAGGAAGTGAAAATACTTGAAAAAACCGGGCTTAAGGTTAATTTGTTAAAAACGCTTTTTAAACGCTCCAAATAAAGCGGCGGCCGGCCGGGCCTTCGCGTTTAAGGCGTATTTCAAATATATTCATCTTTTTTTTAATCCCCTCAGGATAAGATACCACTTGGCTGATTTTTAGGCGGATTCTTTATCCGTGTTTAGCCTATTGTTATATGGATTTTACACACTTGAAAATCGCAAACAAGACCTCTGATTCGATTTTTAAGATTTAGCGAAGTCCGGCAGGGATACTGGCCGGAGATAAAATAGAATATACAATACAAAAAATACAGTTTAAACTTTAAACTTGCGGTTCAATATTTATTCTGATAAAATTTAAGGAGAAGGAATAAAACTATAACAGCAGGTGCCCGATGACTGTAAAAAGATTGTTAAAAAAAATTGTAATTATCATGTTCTCCGTAATTGTTTGCGCCTGTATTTCCGCGGCGGATGTAAAACCGGTCAGGGAACACAGGGGTATTATGGCGGAGAACGGGCGGGTAATGATCGTGCCGGAAGCGGAACGGTTCATGGAGTTTGCAGTACTGGGCTTATGGCCGAACCAGGAAACGGGTTATTTTTTCCCTGCGATGAAATGGCCGGCTTTGGCCACAGAGGAACAAAAAAGGCATATCGAGGAACAGTTTTACTGGCTTAATTTCGAATTGACACACGGCGACATCATCCCGAACCTGCCGTCATATGCACACTTTTATGTGGGGCTGCCCGATAAAAAATTTGTTCCCGAGTCAAGGGGAAGGGAAAAGGAATATTTCATCGAATATCTGAAGAAAAATGTCGGAATGACTGAAAAAGAGATCAGGCAAAGATTCGAATTCTTCAAGGCGCCTTTGCGGCTCGAATGGCCGCAGGATATCTGCAAAGTGCTGGGGTTTGACAAAAAAGGCAGGAAAATACTCGGGTACAGCAACGCGGACATGTACGGATATCCGCAGGCCGTGAAAAAAATAGCACAAACATTCCCCGATAAATTCACATTGAAGGATACCGGGGACCGCATCTCCATGGAGGGCGGGGATGAGAACCTGGTGTTTGCACCGGATAATAATATAGTATTTATCGCCGGAAGGCACAGGGCAATACGCTACCTTAACAGGTCAAGGGGTATATATTTTGACAAAAGTTCGATTTCCGATGACTACATAGAGGAGGCTCGTTCGGCTTTTTCACAGGCAGTTTACGGCCTGAAAATAATGTTCCTGCCTGAAATAATGCTGGCAAATCATGACAGGGGAAGCGATGAATTGTTCCACCTGGACATGGTGTGCGCGGTGCTTCCAAACCCCAGGGGGGGCAGCCCAATAGCGTTCATACCCTCCATGGATAAGGATAGTTATGACGGGATAACACAGATAAAATTCTCCGCTGATTATGTCAGCCATTGCCAGGCTGAATATGACGCCGTAGCCGGACAGCTAAAAGAGCTCGGTTATATAATAGAAAGGCTCCGTTTTGCCGACCATCCTGTCCGCTGCCCGGTCAATATAGTCAGGTACCGCGACCGGGACACGGGTGAGGAAACAGTGCTGCTGGCAAAATACCCGAACCATCTGCCCATAACCGACCCCAATACGACTCAGGCAAAGATAATGAGGGCGTATAAAAATTTGGAAAATGCCTATCAGGTCTGGTATGATAACGCGGACAGCGGCACATATAATGAACTGCAGGACAGCATCAAGGCAACATCGGCAATTATGGATGAATCGGTAAAAGACAAAAATCCCATATATGACGAATGGGAAAAAGCGTTCAAAAAGTATGGTTTTAAAGTGGTAACAGTACCGACATACGCCTGGGGAGCGGGCGGCCTGCACTGCCAGTTGTTGTATTAGACACTGTCGGAAAACCATGCCGTGTACACGGCATGGTTTTATAGGGTTTTCCGCCAACACCGTATTATTAATGAAGTTTTAAAAAAATATTGTAATAAATACAAAAAGCCCGGAGCAACCGCTCCGGGCTTTTTGTATTTATTACAAGGCAAACGCGGAGCAGGGGCGCGATGAAAGCGCGGCCGCCTTGGTTTGCCGCGGTGGGTGGGCCGAATAATCCTGTCAACACACTTTGTGTGTTGCCGGACTTCGTATTCGGCCCCTACAAATATCTGCCTGCATTTGTAGGGGCAGCATATCATGCTGCCCGCCCCTTGCGGGCTTTTCCCACATTATCAAAATACCTGCCAATAACCTGCTGGTGGAAAAAAGTCGGAATATTGACGAACACCGTTCTTGCGGTTCCTGTCTAGCACGGGTATTCTTTATATATAGATATGGCAAAAATTAACAACTGTATGCGGCGCGGGTTAAAGTATATTATCCGTAAATAAGCGCCTGAATAAAGCATGACATAATTCGAGGAGGCTGGAATTTATGAAAAAGATTTCAATTTTATCATTTATCAGTGTTTTTATTTTAATGATGTTTGGCTGTCAAAATCAAAGGACTTTACCCACCGTTCCAGCGGGGACAATGACACCGCCAAATGTGGAAAGCACGGTAGCCGCAGTTATGACAAGCGCGGCAATAGCGAATGCCACAGGCACGGCAGCGGCGCAAAAAACGGCGACTGCCGCAGCCGGTTTATATACATCTACAGTTACCAGCACGATCACTCAATCGCCGAACGCGACATTGACGGTCCAGGCAATATTGACCATAGTGGCCAACGCGAATGCCACAGGCACGGCTGAAGCGCGGCTAACACAGACCTTTGTAGCGGGTTTATGGACGCCAACCTGTACCCCGACATTAACACCAACGCCTGTAGGCGGGGAACATTGGACATACTCGACGACCGTGACGCAGTTCAGTCCCAGGTACTCGCATACGAGCCTGGTGTATAACGGCGTGATGTGGGTTATAGGCGGAAATGACGGGACTAAAAAAAATGACGTATGGAGCTCCAGCGACGGAATTACCTGGAACTGGTCGACTCTATCAGCGGGATTCAGCGCGAGAGACTCCCACTCGAGTGTTGTTTATGATAACGGCTCCGGGCTCAAGATGTGGGTTATCGGCGGATATGATGATACCCTAAGCCTGAAAAACGACGTATGGAATTCAAGCAACGGGATTAACTGGTCGCCTGTGCAACTAGCTGCTGGATTCACCGCGAGAGACGGATTTGCGGCCCTTGTATTTAATAATAAGATGTGGGTAATTGGCGGATATGACGGGAGTTATAGAAATGACGTATGGAGTTCCAGTGACGGAAGTTTCTGGACTCAGCTGACAGCAGCGGCGCAATTCAGCGCGAGGGCCAGGTTTACGGCCCTTGTATATAATAATCAGATGTGGGTCATCGGCGGATATGACGGGAGTTATAAAAATGACGTGTGGCGGTCCAGCGACGGAATTATCTGGACTCAGGTATCAACATCGGGGTTCAACGGAAGAAGTTTGCACACAAGCGTGGTATATGATGACGGCACCGGCTCCGGGCTCAAGATGTGGGTTATAGGCGGTCTGGATATAGTCGGGAACTTAAAAAATGACGTATGGTCGTCGGGCGACGGGGTTGTATGGACTCAGGCCACAGCGGCCGCACAGTTTAGCCCGAGAGACGGGCACACAAGCGTGGTATATAACAACCAGATGTGGGTCATAGCCGGATATATAAATCCCGGTTATGTCAGCGATGTCTGGCATTCACAATAAAATATATTTCAATCATACATAAAAGGAGAACAAAATGAAAAAAATTTTTATGATACTCGCGCTGCTTTCCGCAGGCGTTGGCATGTCTAACGCAGAAACAGCATCCGACGGCTGGGCGCTGGGTTTTGGCTTAAGCTATCCCAGGTATTATTCGGTGAATATTGACGCTTTAAATTCCAATTACGGCGGTTATATTTCTATCCAGCGGAATTTCACGGAGCATGTGGGATTGAGGCTGAAAGCCGGTTATTCGCACATGGAAGGGCAATGGCTCAACGGGCCGGTCAACAGCCTGGTAACCGAGGGAACAAACCTTATAACAGCCGACCTTGACCTGCTGTATTATGTTATTCCATGTGAACTGATCTCTCCTTATATATTTGCAGGCGCCGGCGGCAATTACAAAATGATATCGGGCGCGGAAACGGCCATACCGGACGCGGACAAACCCGGCGTCCAGCTGAATGCCGGCTTGGGCGTGGAAGTAAAGCTGAACCCGGAATGGAATGTAACGGGCGAGTTTGGTTATCACATTACGGCAAATTCGGCGCTTGACGGCGACATTGTCGCGGCAGAATTGAACGGATACGATTCATATCTTGTTTTCAGCGCCGGCGTCAATTATCTTTTTAGCCAGGGTTCACCGTCAGAACAGTGCGGACCCTGCAAGACGGGCTCCGCAGAGATAGACTATGGGAAGATCGAAGACCTGATCATAAAAAACATGTCAAGACAGCCTGTTGTCGACAGCTATATAGTGAAAATATCGGATGACAGGCTGCTTTTAGTCGGTGTAAAGTTCGCATTCGACAAATCAAGCCTTTTGCCGGAATCATACGGTGTGCTTGACCAGGCCGTAAAGTTATTGAATACCAAGCCCGAGGTGAAAGTTGAGATAGAGGGATACACTGATTATGTCGGCACCGGGTCCTACAACCAGAAACTTTCACTGGAAAGGGCTGAAACAGTTAAAACATATCTTGTCTCCAAGGGCGTGGATGAAGCCAGGCTTACAACCATAGGCTACGGGATGAACAACCCGCTCGAAGATAACAAGACACCGGAAGGAAGGGCCATGAACAGAAGGATAGTGTTCAGGATCCTTAAATAATCAAGGCGCAATATCATCCAAGGAGGCGGGAATTTATGAAAAAAGTCTTAATTGCATTATCAATTATTGTTTTTATCTTAATGATGTTCGGCTGTCAGGATCAAAGGCCCGCGCTTACCGCTCCCGTGGTGACGGTAACCACGCCAAATGTAGCGCAAACGCTGGTGGCCGTATTGACGGCGGCGATTAACGCCAATGCCACGCAAACACAGATAGCAAGGTTATATTCACCGACTATTACCCCCACAATAACATCATCGCCGAATATGACACAGACAATAGTCGCGATAATTACGGCTGTGGGGGCGGACAACGCGACGGCGACGGAAGCGGCGCGTATAACACAAACATTTATCGCGAGTTCTTTTACACCTACAATTACAAGTACAAGCACTCAAACACCGGATTTAACATTAACGGCCGGGGAAATATTGACTGTAGTGGGGAACGCAAATGCCACAAGCACGGAGGGAGCGCGGAAAACGCAGACTTATATCGCGAGTTTTTGGTCGCCAACCACTACTCCGACATCCACACCGACCCCGGTCCCCGGGCAGAATTGGATATACTCGACAATTACGGCGCAATTCAGCGCCAGGGCCTTGCATTCGAGCGTGGTGTTCAACAACCAGATGTGGGTCATAGGCGGAAATGACGGCGGTTCCAAGAATGACGTATGGCAATCGGGCAATGGCATAGATTGGACGCAGGTGACAGGAACGGCGGAATTCACAAAGAGATACGCGCACTCGAGCGTTGTATTTAATAATAAGATGTGGGTAATCGGCGGATGGGACGGAAGTTTACAAAACGATGTATGGAGTTCCGGCGACGGTATTACCTGGGCGCAGGCGTCGACAACCAACGTATTCAGCGCGAGGGACGGGTTCACGGCTTTGGTATATAACAGCAAGATGTGGGTGATCGGTGGAAATGCCGGGACTGGGGGCTTAAAAAATGACGTATGGAGTTCCAGCGACGGGCTTGCATGGACGTGCGTGCAGCCAAATGCCGCATTCAGCACGAGAGACAGGTTCACGGGCCTTGTATATAATAATAAGATGTGGGTAATCGGCGGATGGGACGGAAGCTACAGGAATGACGTATGGTGGTCCACTGACGGTCTTACCTGGACGCTGGCCGCGGCATCAGCCGGGTTCAGCGGAAGGTATTCACACGCAAGCATTGTATTTAACAATAGTATGTGGGTCATAGGCGGCCTGTACGCGACCGGAAGCCTGCAAAATGACGTTTGGTGGTCAAGCGACGGGGTCATATGGGCGCAGGCAACGGCAGCAACGGCGTTCGGGCCGAGGGACGGGCACACGGCGCTGGTATTTAATTCCCAGATGTGGGTTATCGGCGGATATATAAATCCCGGTTATGTAAGAGATGTCTGGCATTCACAATAAAATATATTTCAATCATACATAAAAGGAGAAAAAAATGAAAAAATTTCTAATGGCGCTCACGTTGCTGTTGGCGGTAGGTTTTGGCGTGTCTTACGCTGAAACAGCAGCCGACAGCTGGGCATTGGGTTTTGGCGTAAGTTATCCCAGGTATTACTCGGTGAACATTGATATTTTAAATTCCAATTATGGCGGATATATCTCGATCCAGCGGAATTTTACCGAGTATGTGGGATTGCGGCTGAAAGGCGGTTATTATCACATAGAAGGGCAATGGACCGATACGTCCCTTAATCTGGTAACCGAGAAAACAAACCTCATAACAGCCGATCTTGACTGGCTGTATTATATCATCCCGTGCGAAACGATATCGCCATATTTATTTGTGGGGGTCGGAGGCAATTACAAAACCATAGGCTATGCGCAAACGATAATTGCCGACAACGACAGGCTCGGGTTTCAATTAAACATAGGCGGCGGTTTCGAGGCAAAGCTGACCCCGGATTGGAACCTGGTAACGGAGTTTGGTTATTATGTTACGGCCAATTCAGCGCTTGACGGCAGTATAATCCAGACCGAACTGAACGGGCGCGATTCATATATAGCGCTCAGCGCAGGCGTAAATTATATTTTTGGCCAGGGCAAACCATCGGAAAAATGCGTCCCATGCAGGGAAAAATCCGCACAGACCGAAAAAGAGCAGATCGAGGATATGAACGCGAAGATCCCGCCGATAACACCTGTTGCCGACAACTTTATCATACAGATCTCCGACGACAGGGTGCTTTTAGCCGGCGTAAATTTTGCGGTGGGAAGCCCGCGTCTTTTGCCGGAATCAAACGCAGTGCTTGATAAAGCGGTAAAGTTATTCAATAGCAAACCCAATGTGAAAGTTGAAATTGAAGGATGCACCGACTATGCCGGAACAGGTGCGGCAAACCGGAAGCTTGCGTTAGACAGGGCGGAGTCGGTCAAGGATTATCTCGTTTCCAAAGGCATAGCCGCGAACAGGCTGACAACAGCCGGTTACGGGATGAAAAATCCGCTTGAAGACAGCAAGACCCCGGAAGACAGGGCAATGAACAGAAGGATAGTGTTTAGAATACTTAAATAATAGCATACCATGTACCTGAGCTACTGCGAATGGTACATGGCGGTTAATGTTGTTGGGCGCGAATATTGTAAACGTTGAAAAAGGAAGAGCGTTAAATACTTAAAATATTGCTATGGGTATTTGGATACTGTCCAAAAAGTCCTTATGATAGGTCGTGTCCGGCACAGGTCAAATTTTTCTATGGATTGGCCGCCCGGTATTATAAGGGTTTTAGTGGCGCCAGGCCATAGAAAAATTTGACCTGCACCGGACACGAAAGGAAACACGTCATATTAATGAGGGTTTTCGGCCAGCATCATTTGGAGACTGTCGGAAAAGTCCGCAAGGGGCGGGCAGCATGATATGCTGCCCCTACAAGTGCGGTAGATATTTGTAGGGGCCGAATACTATTCGGCCCACAACGATGTCTTTTAGGGGTTTCCAACTTGCCATATAAATCCAAGGCGCAGGAACGGTATTTTAATTCAAACAGGAAAAAACTGGAATCCCAGGGCGTAAATGTGGATGAGTGGAATAATGCCAGTAAAGGAAAGAAATTACCGGAACGTGTTAAAAAGGGGAAAGCACGGGATTTACGGGGAATTAAGTCAAAAACCGCAAGTTAAGGATTAAAAACAAATAAAAACATTCATTTTAAACCATAAAAAACCAGTTCGTACTTTATAAAGCCCATTGAAGTGGAAATATTCAAGAAAACGGCCCTCGCGGCAACCGGCCGCAGCAGTTAAAACAGGAGAAAAATGGCAAAGCATGAGGAACTATCAAAAAAGCTTGAGCAACTCGCGAAGTTTTATATAGCGGCTGATTCAGGCGACAGGGAAACACTCATCGTCATTGCCGGCCGCCTTGAAGAAATATCCGGCCTGGCAGCTGCGGAGTCGCTTCATGCCTGCGCTGCTGCCGCGGCTAAGGCAGCGGCCCTGTTTGGCTTATCGTTGCAGGAAGCCGCAGGCGGTGCGGAAGCGGTATTTGCAGTTGCCGGAAAAACAATTTCTGCGATACAGATGGTGGTGGATGAAAACCGGCCTGAGGCTGATTCTGATTTTCCCGTCGAGCTCGGCATAATAATACCGGAGCAGGCAGAGACTGAAGCAATTGAAAAAATATACAATGCCCTTTATGAATTTTCCCTGATAACAAAAAAATCCACAAAAGACGGGATTTACAGCCTGGTCATGTCCTCATCCAGGATATTAAACAGGATACTCAGCAGGCGCATAAAGGACAACAACCTGGTGCCCTATGTGCTGGGAGCCATCATAAGCGTGGTGGATGAGCTGCAGAATGACGCGATCGAAAACGGTAAAAACGGGAAGCATGAAAATGAAATTGAGCCGGCGCAAACTGCGGAAGCGGAAGAAAAAGCCCTGCGCCAGGATGACGATATTTTAAAGGACTTTTTCGAGGAGTCTGTGGAGCGCCTCGACGCGTCAGAGGAACAGCTGTTACTGCTGGAAAAAGACATATCCCTGAAGGAATCGGTAAACATTATTTTCCGCGCTTTTCATTCAATGAAAGGCGTTTCGGGATTCCTGAAAATATCCGATGTGCACGCCATTTCAAGGGAAGCCGAGAACATACTTGAATACATCAGGCGGGGGGAGCTCGCGGTCACGCCGGGCGTCATAGGGCTGTTCCTGGAAGCAGTGGATTTGCTCAAGGCAATCATACTTGAACACAGGGAAAGATGGAAACAGGGAAAGCCGTTTTTGAACAGTCCCGGGGCTGGCGCTATTATAGCCAAAATGCGCGGAGCAACAGGCAACAATGACCTGACGCAGTTCGAAGGATTTGATGGCGGCGAAGAAACCGGCGCCCCGGAAAAAGAAATCCGGGAGGTTCAAAAACAGCAGGCTTCCGAGGACGTACTCAGGGTTGACTCGCGCAGGCTGGGCAGGCTGATTGACTCCATAGGCGAGCTCGTGATAAACGAAGCCATGTTCGGCAGGGAAGCGCAGCAGGTTAAAATGCAGGGGCCTTTCCTTGACCGGCTCCGTTTGATAAGCAAGACCACAAAACAGCTCCAGGAATTTGGCATTTCGCTAAGGCTGGTCAGCTTGAAGCGGCTTTTCATGCGCATAGCGCGGACAGGCAGGGACGCGGCAGTGTCCTGCGCGAAAAACGTCAATATAACGCTTTCAGGCGAGGAAACAGAAATGGACAGGAGCATAGTGGAGCGCATGAGCGACCCGCTTCTGCACATGATAAGGAACGCAATTGACCACGGCATTGAAAAAGACAGTACAGCCAGGGCTGCGATGGGAAAGGCGCCGCAGGGGAACATTGCCATCAGGGCGTTCCAGCGGAGCGGCAATATTTTCATTGAAATGACAGACGACGGCAGGGGCTTTGACAGGGAGGCCGTAAAAAAGTCTGCTGTCAGGAAGAAGCTCATCCAGGAAAACGGGGAAATGACCGATTCAAAAATGCTGGAAATAATCTGCCTGCCGGGTTTTTCAACAGCGGAAGAAATAACAGACATATCAGGCCGCGGTGTGGGCATGGACGTGGTGAAAAGGGAAGTGGAAACGTTAAACGGCAGTCTTGAGCTTGCCACTGAACAGGGCAAAGGTTCCACGATAAGGATAATACTGCCGCTGACTTCGGCAATAATCGAGGGCCTCACCATAGTGTCAGGCAAAGAGCATTACATAATCCCGTCCCTGTCCATTGTGGAATCCATAAAAATAGAGCCGGGCATGGTGTCGCAGGTGGCGGGAAAAGGCAGAATGCTCGTTTTCAGGGACGCGATTGTGCCGGTGTTTTCCCTTGAAAGCCTTTTCCATGAAGAAAGTAAAGATAATTTCGCGGGCAATATCGCCGTAATAGTGGAAAACAATAATAAAAAGATAGCCCTGCTCGTGGACCATGTACTTGAACCGCGGCAGGTGGTGATAAAAAGCATGCCAGCGGGGTTGGGAAAGATAAACGGCATTGCCGCGTGCACTGTCCTGCCTGACGGCAGGGTAGGCCTGATACTGGACGTGGCTGAAACCATTAAGATTGCTGACGGCACGGAAAAAGAGGAGGTTCTGATATGAATTTTGGACCGGAACAAAAGCAGAAAAAAAGCATAGAAGCGGCTGTAAAAGAAGGCAAGTACCTGACTTTCAGGCTGGCAAACGAGATTTATGGCGTGGAAGTCATGCGCGTAATGGAAATCACGGGTGTAGTGGAAGCCACAAAAGTGCCGCGCACGCCTGAATTCGTCAGGGGCGTGATTAATTTAAGGGGCGCCATACTGCCGGTAATAGACATGCGGATAAAGTTCGGCATGGAAAACGCGGCTGACAAAAAGGTAACCTGCATAGTCGTGCTGGAAATAACTACAGGCGGCGGTAAGGCGCAGATGGGAATAGTGGTGGACTCGGTGGAGGATGTGCTGGATATTTACGAAAAAGACGTAGAAGCAGTGCCGTCTTTTGGAGTTGAAATTAATACAGAGTTCATTCACGGCATGGCTAAAACAGACAAGGGAGTAATAATCCTTTTAAACATAGACAAGGTCCTGACAACGGACGAAATTGCCGGCGTATTTGACGCCGGCATTGAAAACAACAACGAAGGAAACGAAAAGGAGGAGAAAAATGTTTAAGAAAATTAACCTGAGGGTGAAACTGATTGCGATGTTCCTGCTGGTAGGGCTGCTGCCCGTGTGCGTGGTAGGCATAATGAGCCTGAACCGCTCAAGAGCCACAGTTGAAACAATGATTTTTGACAGGCTGGACTCGATATCGGACCTGAAGAAAAGCGAAGTGGAAAAATGGTTTAAAAGCTCGCAAGGCACGGTTCTGGGTATGGCTATTAACCCGTTTGTGGTGGAATCGCTCGAATTGTTTGACAAGTCCTATACGGGATCGAACAACACAGGCCTGAAAGCCCGTCTGGTTGACATAAAAAATTATTTCCCGCAATATATCAAGGAACGCGGTTTTGACGACCTTAAACTCATAGGCATGGACGGCGATGTTGTTTATTCAGTTACAAAGGAATCTGATTTTGGGACAAACCTGAAAACAGGCCCGTATAAAGATTCACCCCTCGCAGCGGCTTTTAACAGCGCTATGAACGGCGGCAGCGGCTTTGGTGAATATGCTTTATACGCGCCTTCAGGAAATACACCCGCTTGTTTTGTAGCGGCGGTTGTCAGGAAAAACAATAAGATAATCGGGGTTTTTGCGTTGAAACTCACGCTTGCCGAGATTGATGCAATGATGCAGTCCCGCATAGGCATGGGAAAGATGGGCGAGACAGTGCTTGTGGGGCCAGATTTCAAAATGCGCAGTACTTCGCACTCGGATCCGGTTAACCACTCAATTGAAGCGTCTTTTAAAGGCAATGTCCAAAATAATGGAATTGACAATGAAAGCGTAAGGGAAGCCCTCGCAGGCAAGTCCGGAAAAATGGAAGGCACAGGCTACGTGGGGGATAAGGTGATATGGGTTTACAAACCCGTGGAAATACTTGGTGAAAAATGGGCAGTACTTGCCAAAGTTTTAAGCAATGAAATTTTCGAGCCGGTAAACAATCTGAATATGTTTATATGGGTGCTTGTATCGATTTCAGCCTTATTAATCACGCTTGCAGGTGTTTTGACAGCCGGTTCTATAGCCGGGCCGATCAGCGAGGTAATAAAGGGGTTAACCGCAGGTTCAGAGCAGGTGGCTGCCGCGGCAGGGCAGATAACCCAGTCCAGCCAGGAAATAGCTCAGGGTGCGTCAGAGCAGGCTGCCTCCCTGGAAGAGACCACGTCATCAATGGAGGAAATAACGTCAATGGTCATCCAGAACGCTGATAATTCCCGGCAGGTAAATATAATGATGAGAGAGTCAAAAAAGACAATTGATGACGCGCAGGCATCGGTGGAAAAAATGGTAAAAACCATCGCTGATATCACGGATGATTCTGTGGAGAGTTCTAAAATTGTCAAAACAGTTGAAGATATAGCTTTCCAGGTCAACCTCCTTGCCCTAAACGCGTCAGTGGAAGCGGCCCGCGCCGGGGAAGCAGGCAAGGGTTTTGCCGTAATCGCAGAAGAAGTAAGGAACCTTGCCAGGAGAAGCGCGGATTCCGCGAAGTATACAGGCGAGTTAATCGCGAAATCACAGAAAAATGTGGAGACCGGTTCAAAGATAACAGAGGATGTAAAAAATATCCTTGCAAAAATAAGCGAAGTTGCGGCTAAAACAGGAGGGCTTGCCGCTGAAGTGGCTGCCGCTTCAGAAGAGCAAACCAGGGGCTTGGAACAGGTAAACTCAGCAGTGGCGGATATGGACACCGTGACCCAGCGGAATTCATCAGGCGCTGAGGAAACAGCGTCAGCCAGCGAGGAACTGGCGTCGCAGACACTGGAGTTAAATGAGCTTGTCGCAAAACTCGCGGCAGTGGCTGGCGAGACAGTAGATAAAAAAGTTTTTGCTGATAAGCCCCTGCATGCCATGCAGCATGCGCCGGGGGCAAAGGCACTGCTGAAAAAAGCCGTTGTCAAGATAAAGAAGCCTGCGTTGACACCGGAACAGATAATACCCATGGAAGAGGATAAGGACCTGAAGAATTTCTGATATGAATTACTGTAAACGACGAAATAGAAGGCGTTTGGAGGCTCTATGATAGACGTGCAGACATTTAATGACATGCGGGAAGTAATATATAATAACTGCGGCATTTCGCTCAATGACAGCAAGAAAATGCTCGTGGCGGCGCGCATATCAAAACGCATGCGGCTTTTGGGCATGAATGGACCCCGCGAATATTACGACCACGTGATAAAAGACAGGTCGGGCATGGAGCTTGTGATACTGATGGATTCCATTGCCACTAACGTGACCTCGTTTTTCAGGGAGCCTGCGCAGTTTGATTTTTTCATGGAAAAAATATCCGCATGGGCCAAAAGGGGACAGGAAAAATTCAGGATATGGTCAGCCGGGTGCTCCACGGGCGAAGAACCGTATTCCATAGCATTTGCACTGAAAGAAGCAGCGGGAAACATGCCGTCGAAATTTAAAATTTTGGCCACCGACATCTCAGCAACGGCGCTCGGCAAGGCAAAGCAGGCGATTTATCCGGAGGCAAGGGTAAAAAGCGAGATGCCGCTAAAATACATAAAAGAGCATATGTCCCTGATCAAAGGAACGAATAAAAAGAATTTTTACTCGATAAAAAATGAAATAAGGGAATTGGTAATGATTAAAAGGCTGAATTTATGCGCTATTCCTTTCCCGATGAAGGGAAACATGGATTTCATATTCTGCAGGAATGTGATGATATATTTTGACAATGCCTTCAAGGAAAAGCTTGTAAATGAATTTTACCGGCTGTTAAAGCCGGGAGGGTATTTGATGCTCGGGAATACAGAGGGCCTGATAGGTTTTAAGACGCACTTTAAGAGGGCAGTGAACTCGATTCATATAAAAGACGCGGGAGCAGGAGCATGAAAGTAACAGTGGAAGTAAGCGACATGAAGATATCCACAAAAAAAGGCGACTCCATAGTCACATACGCGCTCGGGTCATGCCTGGGCATTACCGTTTATGACCCTGTGGCGGGCGTGGCAGGCATGCTTCACTCGCAACTGCCGCTCTCAAGCGTGTCGCCGGAAAAAGCAAAAAAGAACCCGTGCATGTTCGTGGACACGGGCATACCGTACCTTTTTGAACAGTCCTACAAGCTGGGCCTGAAAAAGGAAAGGGCCATAGTCAAGTTAACAGGGTGCAGCCATGTGGGCAATAAGGATTCAATTTATAACATAGGCGAGCGCAATTACATACTGGCGCGCAAGTTGTTGTGGAAAAATGACGTGCTCATATCCGCCGAAGACGTGGGCGGTGCCATGCCCAGGTCATTATCGCTGGACGTGGCCACAGGCATGCTGACAGTAAGATCCGGAAAACGCGAAGTGGCGATATAATAATCCAAGGAGGCGAAAAATGGCATATAATTTTCTGATTGTTGACGATTCTTCAACTGCGAGGATGATAATAAAAAAAATCATCGGGCTCTCAAAAGTGGGAGTGGGCGGTATTTACGAGGCGGAAAACGGGCAGGAAGGCCTGAAAATCCTCGACAAGGAATGGATTGATCTGGTCTTTGCGGACATAAATATGCCTGTGATGTCCGGCCATGAAATGATAAAGATAATGTCAAAGCACGGCCTGCTGAAAAAAATGCCCGTGGTTATTATCTCAAGCGACGGCAGTGAAATCATGGTGGAGGAAATGATGGCCGCCGGAGTAAAGGCTTACCTGCGCAAACCGTTTACGCCTGAGTCCATTAAAAAGATTCTTTTTGAGATCCTGGGAGGCTCAAATGAATGAAAAAACAGTGCTGGCGCAGGTGGCAACAGAGGTAATGGCCAAGTTTGCACTGGTTTTCGGTGATATTGTGACCGCGGATGAACTTCAGCCGTCAGGGCACAAATTCAGAAGCATTGAAATTAACTGTGAAAAAGGCGCGGAAAGTAAGATCGGTTTGGCGGCGGATGAAGAATTTATTACCATGCTTGCAGCCAGTTCCCTCGGGACAAATGAAAAGGACCCGGTTGCCCAGGCTAACAAATATGACGCCTGCATGGAACTCATGAACCTGATTTGCGGGAATTTCATAGCAACATTCAGGAAAAAGGGATTTGAGGGCAAAATCGGCCTCCCGCAGATAAAGGAAATCAGCGCAGAAAAATGGAAAGAGCTGCTGAAAAAGGACGGTATAGGTTTTTTAGTGGAAGGGCATCCTGTATATTACTATTTTGAAAAGGGGTAACTGTGATAAAAGTCCTCATTGTAGACGACTCGGCAGTTGTCAGGAAAATCCTGGCCGCAGAGCTTGGCCACGACCCTGATATTGAGGTCATAGGCACGGCTTCTGACGCCTATGTGGCGCGTGATAAAATAGTAACGTTAAAGCCGGATGTGGTGACTCTGGACATAGAACTACCCGGGATGGACGGCATTACTTTCCTGAAAAAAATCATGCATTATCATCCCATGCCGGTCATAGTGGTTTCTTCCCTGACTGAAAAAGCCGGCAGTCTGGCCATAGAAGCGCTGCAGTCCGGCGCAATTGAGGTGCTTTGCAAGCCCGGGCCGTCGTATACAGTTGGTGATATGGCAGTTGACCTCATAAGCAAGATAAAAGCCGCTGCAAAGGTAAGAATCAGGGAAAAAACCCGAGAAGCGCAGGAAACAAAACCGGCCACTCTTGCCATGAACAAGACAACTGAAAAAATAGTGGTAATGGGCGCTTCCACAGGCGGCACAGATGCCATCAGGGATATTTTAATACAGTACACTGAAGACATACCTGCTATTCTGATTACCCAGCACATGCCTGAGAAGTTCACGACCAGTTTTGCCGCGCATTTAAATAATGTATGCAGGCCTGAGATAAAAGAAGCGCAAAACGGAGATAAAGCATCACCCGGGAAGGTATTCATTGCACCCGGAAACCGGCACATGCTTTTAAAACGCATGGGCAGGGATTATTATATAGAAATAAAAGACGGGCCCAGGGTAAACAGGCACAGGCCGTCTGTAGACGTGCTGTTTTCATCCGCTGCCCTGTATGCCGGCGCAAATGCCGTAGGGGTCCTGCTGACAGGGATGGGAAAAGACGGCGCAGAAGGGCTCCTGAACATGAAAAAAGCAGGCGCTTTAACAGTGGCGCAGGACGAGAAAAGCTCGGTTGTATTTGGCATGCCTAAGGCCGCAATAGACATAGGCGCGGCTGATTACGTGGCGCCGCCGTCTGACATAGCAGGATTAATATTGGAACTTTGCAGAAAAAACGGAAAACAGGAAGAAATATAAAATACCCCGGACTGAAGTCCGGGGTATTTTGATCCGATTGGTGCGCACGCTTCTGAAGAAGCGTGCGATATTTAGCGTATGTTCATCCCCGGGCTGAAGCCCGGGGAATTCACAACGCGGAATAAAAGGGGTTCAATATGGCAAAGAAACACAGAGTGTCCATGCTTGAGGATGAAGCCCGGGAATACGCCGAGAGCATCATCGACACGGTGCGCGAGCCTTTGATAACGCTGGACAAGGATTTAAGGGTGGTATCCGTAAGCCGTTCTTTCTATGAAGTCTTTAAGGTAAAGCCCGCGGAGACAGTGGGACATCTTATTTATGACCTTGGAAACAAGCAGTGGGACATCCCCAAACTTCGGGAACTCCTTGAAACCATACTTCCCCAGAAAGCCACCTTTGACAACTATGAGGTGGAACACGATTTTGCAGGCATAGGCAGGCGCATAATGCTTTTGAATGCCCGGCAGATCAAAAGAGCGTCGGGAAAAGAGCGGATAATCCTGCTGGCCATCGAGGACATTACCGGTCGCAGGGAAATAGAAAACGGTCTGGAAAAGACCTGGAAAGAACTGGTGAAGACCAAGATATCCGAAGAAGCGGCGCGCGAATACGCCGAAAGCATGATCAACACCATACGCGAACCCCTGATAGCGCTGGACCAGGACTTAAGGATAGTCACTGCCAGCCGATCCTTTTATAAATTTTTTAAGGTAAAACCCGAGGAGACGATAGACCAGCTTATTTATGACCTTGGGAACAAGCAGTGGGATATCCCCAAACTCCGGGAACTCCTCGAAACCATCCTTCCCCAGAAAACGTCATTTGATGACTATGAGGTGGAACATGATTTTGCCGGCATAGGCAGGCGCATAATGCTTTTGAATGCCCGGCAGATCGAAAGGGTGCTGGGAAAGGAAAGGATAATACTCCTTGCCATAGATGATATCACGGACCGCAGGGAAGTGGAAAATGGCCTGAAAAAAGCCCATGAAGACCTGGAAGCGCTGACCATCGAGTTAAAACGCACAGCCCGGGCAAAATCCGAGTTTTTGGCAAACATGTCGCATGAACTCAGGACCCCGCTTAACTCCATTAATGGTTTCTCCGAGATATTATACGACGAGATTTTCGGGCCGCTCAATGAGAAACAGAAGAATTACGTTAATAATGTTTTAACCAGCGGGAATCACCTGCGATTGCTGATTAATCAGATACTTGATATGGCAAAAGTTGAATCCGGAAAGATGAATCTGGCATTATCCAGATTACCCATGAAAAATTTGTTAAATGAAATTTCATGCCTGCTGGCTGATACTGTAGATAAAAAGAAACTTAATATGCAGCTTGAAATAGCCGCGGATCTGCCGGATATTGAGGCTGATGAGCTCAAGGTAAAAGAGATAGTTTACAACCTGCTTTCAAACGCGGTTAAATTCACACCCGAGGGCGGTAAGATCGGCATGAGGGCGAAGAAAACCGGTTCAGATATAGAAGTAACGGTATGGGATACTGGAGTGGGTATCGCAGTTGAAAATATGGATAAAATATTTGAAGGTTTTTTCCGTGTCGATACCCCATTTTCCCGGGTAACCGAAGGGACAGGACTTGGCTTGCCGCTGTCTAGAAAGTTGGTTGAACTGCACGGGGGGAAACTTTCCGTGGAATCCATGGGTTTAAATAAAGGCACATCGGTTAAGTTTACCCTGCCGGTTGTATCCCGTGGTGGTAGTGTCAGATGAAGCAGAAAGTATTGGCAGTTGATGATAATAAGAGCAATCTGAGTAACGCGTGGCAGAATACAGGTTTCTTAAAAAGGTTTAGGTTAATCGTATAAAAATATTTTTTTTCAAAGGAGGAATGTCTTATGAAGAGAATTTTTGGATGTGTCATGGTTGTAATGTTTTTTGGAATAGTCACTTTGTTAGCCCAGGGTTTCGGGGGGAAAGGACACGAGACAGAAAAATCACTTAACAAGAACGAAAATGGAGTCGTTATGAAAGGATATGTGCAAGACATCAAAGGTATCGCAATCAAAAACATTGATTTCCGCCGGGTTCTTTACACGACAAAACAATGTCAGCTCGTTGTTATGGCGTTAAAGCCCGGGGAAGATATTGGGGCGGAAGTCCACAAGTCCGACCAGTTCTTTCGTGTGGAAGCGGGTTCCGGTGAGGCGGTTCTCGATGGCGTTCGGACTACGATTAGCGCGGGCTTCGCGGTAGTCATTCCGGGTGGAACGAAACACAACATCATCAACACCGGCAGCGTTCCAATGAAGCTCTATACGCTCTATGCGCCACCGAATCATAGGGAAGACGTTGTCCACCATACCCGCGCCGAGGCGGAAGCCGACAACGAGCACTTCAACGGCAAAACTACGGAATAGAGATATGGCACAACGCTGTGAAAGGAGGCAGAGATGCACACAAGCACAGTTGAGGCTGTTGGCACAAGATTGCCAGCGCATATCGGGGTCATTCCGGATGGTAACAGGAGATGGTCAGAGGTAAGAGGAATGCCCAAAGAAATTGGCCAAACAAGGCCGGATTGAGTTCGATTTTGGCCAGTTTTGGATCAAGGGCCAGCACATCGGGACTGGCCAGGCAAATGTAAAAGCATATAACCGCAAGTTGTGTAAGCTGATCGCAGAGGGAAAGGCAAAACCGTCCTTCATCATCTCGCACGAACTGCCACTCGACCGGGCGGCCGAAGCCTACAAAAACTTTGATGCGCGCAAGGATGGCTGGACCAAGGTCGTTCTTAAACCGGGGCATTGATACCAGAATAAAGAAATTGTGATCCTGAATTTAGTTTGTGGCAGATATAAGATTTTAGAAAGTGATAAAGGATGCTGATATGGCTATAATAGGAGTTTTGATTGAGAATATGTTTGAGGATTCGGAGTACAAAAAACCCGCAGCGGCTTT
>CALAOR010000079.1 GCA_937889595.1 uncultured bacterium | reverse complement strand
AGAGAGTAGATAGTCGAGAGTAGATTTAGCAAGCTTGGTAGGTATTATAGAAGGACTTAAGTCGCTTTAGACTTCGTAGAGAGGGGGCTTGCCCCCTCTAAGCAGGGACGGGGGAAAAACAGTCGAGCTGGAGAGGGACATATCATAAAAACAAAACCCCGCGGTCCTTGCGGACCGCGGGGGCTTTACTCACAACCGACTTATCGGGGAGGGAAGTGAGATTATCCTATGGCTAAATTTCCTTTTTCTCCTGTCCTTATCCTTATGCATTCTTCCATTGGCAGTACGAATATTTTGCCGTCGCCTGTTTCTCCGGACTGGGCGCCTTTCATGATGGCGTTGATTGCCGGCTGGACAAAATTATCGTTAACCGCGATTTCAAGCCTTATTTTTCTCAATAAATTACCAGACTCCCGTACTCCTCTATAAACCTCGGTTATGCCTTTTTGTCTGCCGTGACCCAGTACTTCATTCACCGTTAAAAGGTGCACTTCTTCCTTATACAGTTCCTGTTTTACCTCTTCCAGCTTATGTGGCTGGATTATCGCGATGAGCAGTTTCATTTTTTTATACCTCCATTATTTAATGTGGTGCTTATCCAGTGCCGGGTGCCGGGTGATACATACTCCTATCCGTATTTTGGCTTTACTCGATAAGTGTATACGCGCTTTCATGGTGCTGGGTGAGGTCAAGGCCGACAGCTTCATCTTTTTCCTTGACCCTTACGCCCATAACCATGTCTATAACTTTAAGGATTATGAATGTCATAACCAGGGAATATACTACGGTCACACCCACTGCGATTGCCTGTATCAGCAGCTGTTTGGGGTTGCCGTTAAACAGGCCGTTTGCGCCCGCGGAATTGACCGCGGTTGTGGCGAACAATCCTGTCGCTAAAGCTCCGATCATACCGCCTATTCCGTGTACGCCAAACGCGTCAAGCGAGTCGTCATATCCAAACTTGGGCTTGACTACGGATAACATAAAGTAGCATCCCAAACTTACCAGGGCGCCGATAGCGATCGAACCTGTTATATCGACAAAACCCGCGGCAGGGGTGATGGCGACAAGGCCAGCGACCGCTCCTGTGATGGTGCCGAGCATTGTGGGTTTGCCTATTATCATCCAGTCAAGCAGGGCCCATGTTAAGCCTGCCATTGCGGCGGCCGTATTGGTCACAACAAAAGCGTTTACAGCCAGGCCGTTTGCGGCAAGCGCGCTTCCCGAGTTGAATCCAAACCATCCAAACCAGAGCAAAGCCGCACCCAAAACAGACAGCGGGAGGTTGTGGGGCGGCGGAGTGCTTGCAAGGCCTTTTCTTTTTCCAAGATACAAAGCCGTGACTATGGCCGCGATGCCTGCGTTTATGTGGACAACCGTGCCTCCTGCAAAATCAAGGGCTCCTAACTTCCTGACAAATCCTCCCACGCCCCATACCCAGTGGCAAACCGGGTCGTACACAAATGTGGCCCAGGCGAGCAGGAAAATTATAAAGGACGAAAATTTCATTCTTTCCGCGAAAGCACCTATGATAAGCGCAGGCGTGATAATAGCGAACATAGCCTGGAATATCATAAAAGCCTGGTGGGGAATAGTCGCGGAGTAATCAGCGTATGGTTCAAATCCAACCCCATGCAGCCCGGCCCAGCCAAACCCGCCCCAGAAGCCGTCACCGGGGTGGAACGCAAGCGAATAACCGTACAAAACCCACTGAACGCTTATTACTGCGAGAGCAAGCATGCACTGCATTAACACGCTGAGCATGTTCTTTTTGCGGACCAATCCGCCGTAAAAGAAAGCAAGCCCGGGAGTCATAAGCATAACCAGTGCCGCAGACATAAGCACCCAGGCGGTGTCTCCGGCGCTGATTACAGGCGCGGGAGCCGTTACCGGGGCAGCAGTTGCCATCGTGGCTGGTGCGGTTGTGGTATCAGCCATAACCAAACCCGTAAAACCAAGAATTGAAACCGTCAACATAAGGAACATAAGAATTTTTTTCATGTTAATCGCCTTCCTTTCATTTTATTTTGACGCCGTTTGCGCGGGCATCATGTCAAAATCAATATCAAGCTGGACAGTCCAGGTCATATTGCTTCCGCCGACAAATGTCTTTGCAAGCGGGAATACGGGACCGGTAAGAAGTGTTACGTTATCAGCGAAGTATATATATACCCCGCCGCCGACAGCCGACAGTGTGTTCTTGCCGCTGAAATAGTCGGCGGCAATGATGAACTTGCTGAATTGTGGTGACGTGTACGCGAGCATGAACCCGTTATTGTCCGGGTTGCCGCTCTCGTCCACAAGCAGTTTTTTATTACCCGTGTATCCGCCGGCCGCAAATGTGCCGATATTGTCAAATGTTTTCTGGATTACAGCGTAGCAAACATTGTAATCAGTCACGTCTTTGACAAAACCAACATTGAAAATACCCGCCGCAAATCCCACGGGAAGCAGGGCATTTTCGCCCCACCCGATCTTCGCGTTGACGTAATGTACCGTCTGCGTTGAGATGCCCAGGCCTGACGGGAGCAGCGCGTCATAACCGATCTCAGCCTGTATTTCCTTAAAAGGAAGCACTCCCACGGTAAAACCATAATCGACCGGGAGCATGTTGATGTCCCTGACATAAGTATCGTACCCTATGTGCCCCTTCATAAAGGGCTGGAAATAGGTCGTGCAGGGGGTCCAGTAGACTGTCGAGGGCGTGGCCTCCAACAGGCTCCCTGAAAGCAGTGTTGCAAAAGCTAAAGCATAAGTCAGATTTCTTAACGCTTTTTTGTCCATTTTCTTGCCTCCTTTTTAGTTTTTTTTGTCTTAATATACAGCGAAATAATCCTTGAGAAAGATCAGCAGGTTCAGTAACATCTTCATTACAGCACCTCCTTAAATTTATTTGAAAGCACACGATGAATAAAGCATATAGCGTGCCACAAATTGAAAACGCTGTAAAATCACGGTTAATTAGCATACAATTAACAAACATGTGGTTAAATTATAGACAACAGCATAAAAAATGATTAAAATATAGGCAAAAATTCAAGGTTTTTATAACTGATATATTTGTTTTCGATTAAATGGTTGGCACATGTTTGAGTCTATATTGACTGAAATCTGTATTTTTAAGCAGCAAAGTGTGAGTTCGATCCTCGTCACCCCCGCCATAAAAAAAGCCCGCTTGCGCGGGATTTTTTTATGGCCTAGCACCGACTTCAATAATATATTATAATTCGAAGTCGGCGCGGTCAAATCTCGACTCTCAAATTTCGAGCCTTGTTTGAAACTGGCCTTTTAGCCTACTCGTCCCGTTTGAGATTTGAAATTCGAGATTTGATCAGCATGCTTGGAAGGTTATTATAATAAAACCTATTAACCTATCGCCACATTCCCGGTTTCATTTGTCCTTATCCTTATGCACTCTTCAAGCGGCAGCACGAATATTTTGCCGTCGCCGGTCTCTCCCGTATAGGCGCCTTTGGTTATCGCTTCGATAGTTGGTTTTAAAAAGTCGTCGTTAACCGCGATTTCCAGGCGTATTTTCCTTAGCAGATTTCCTGATTCCCTGACGCCCCTGTACACTTCAGTGATGCCTTTTTGCCTTCCGTGGCCGAGCACTTCATTAACCGTTAAAAGATGGACATCGGCTTTATATAGCTCCTGTTTTACTTCCTCCAGCTTATGGGGCTGGATGATGGCGATAACGAGTTTCATATACTACACCTCCATTTTAAATTATGTGGCTAAAAATGCCGGATACAGAATGGGTTATTCAATTAACGTATACGCTCTTTCATTATGTTCGCTGACGTCAAGGCCGAGCACTTCTTTTTTATCTTCAACCCTTACCCCGATAGTAAGATCAACAAGTTTATAAAGGACAAATGTCATTATGACCGTAAAGCCGACAGAGGTTAATACCGCTATACACTGTATACCGAACTGTTTTGCGTTGCCGTAAAAAAGGCCGTTTGCTCCGGCGGGGTTTATGGCGGTTGATGCAAATAAACCGGTCATCAGTGTCCCGACCAGCCCGCCGATGCCGTGTACTCCAAACGCGTCGAGAGTATCGTCATAGTTGAACATTGGTTTTATTATACTGACAGCCATGTAACATATTATGGATGTTGTGATGCCTATAATAATAGCCGGAATAACGCTGATAAAACCTGAGGCCGGTGTTACTGTCGCAAGGCCCGCTATGGCGCCTGTTGCGGTGCCAAGCATGGTGGGCCTGCCTGTTGTTTTCCATTCAATAAATGCCCAGGTAAGCGCAGCGGCCGCGGCTGCGGTGTTTGTGGATAAAAACGCGCTTATGGCGACGCCGTTGGCGGCGAGAGCGCTTCCGGCATTAAAGCCGAACCATCCGAACCATAAAAGACCGGCCCCTAAAACCGTAAAAGGCATATTGTGCGGTGTGGGAACCGCGGTGTGGTTCCGTCTTTTACCGATCACAATCGCAGTTACAAGCGCGGCAAAACCCGCGCTGATATGAACCACTATGCCGCCGGCAAAATCCATGACGCCCATTTTCGCCATCCAGCCTCCGCCCCAGACCCAGTGGCAGAGAGGGTCATAAACAAGCGTGGCCCATAGGAGGGAAAATATAAGATAAGCGGAGAACTTCATTCTTTCCGCAAATGCGCCGATAATAAGCGCGGGGGTAATGATGGCAAACATCATCTGGAAGATCATGAATGCCTGATGTGGTATTGCCGGTGAAAAAGGGCCGGGTTCCATGCCTACATGTTTAAGTCCAAGATAGGATAATCCGCCGATAAAATCATTGCCGGGCGCAAACGCGAGGGAATAGCCAAACAGCACCCATTGAATACTGATGAGGGCGACAGCCATGAAACACTGCATAAGAATGCCCAAAATGTTCTTTCTGCGTACAAGCCCGCCGTAGAAAAAAGCAAGCCCGGGCGTCATGAGAAGCACCAGCGCGGATGAAACGAGCATCCATGCGATGTTGCCGGAATTGCCGGTTACAGGTGCGGCTGTTTCCGCTGACAAACAGGACGATAAAACCAATACAAATAAAGATAAAACGAACAAAAATCTCTTCATTATTGTTCCTCCCCGATGTAGTGTCCCTTCTGACATTCGACGGAACCAAATAAAGAAATTTTAGGATTCAACGGCCCTTCCGACAGGGCCTCTCTAAGTCCTTCCACTTCAAACGAAAATTAGCGGCCCCGCAGTGTCGGCACTGCGGGGCCAAGTCGGCGTCGAAGTAGAAGGGATCCAGGTAATATTATGGATATGAAATATCCATAATATTACCTGGATGTTTTACCTGTGTAGGGGCCGACCTATGTGTCGGCCCGCTGCTGGATGTTTTGCCTTAGTTTTTATATCAAACAAGAACATAATCCCCGGGGCAGTTCATCACCGCCCCGGGGTTATAGCTTTTATGGTTCTACAGTTTAAACAGCAGGTCCGCGTAAGTCGGCACAGGCCATAATTCCGCGGGAACCAGCGCTTCAAGGGCGTCAACATCGTCCCTCAAAGAAGTATAGACTGAGAAAACATTATCCCTATATGCTTCTGCTTTTTTCACTGCATCCGAAATATCAGCGGCTTTGGCCCTCGCGTCGATAGTGGACATGAGTTTTTTGGAAACTGAGTCAAGCAGGGAAGAAACCATTTTTAAAATAGCCTCCTGGGTTGACGCGCTGCCGCCGGCGGATTTAACTTTGGCTATGGAATCGGCAAGTATAGTTGTGTATTTGATCGCGGCCGGTATAAACAGCGTGCTTACCATGTTAATAGCGGTGTTTGCCTCGATGTTAATGACTTTGGAATATGTCTCAATATAGATCTCGTAGCGGCTGTGCAGTTCTTCTTTTGAAAGCACTCCGTATTTTACAAGAACACCCTCGGCTTTAGCGGTAATAAGGGCCTTGTGGGCGTCAACCGAATTTTTCACGTTCGGCAGGCCGCGTTTTGCGGCTTCTTTTTCCCATTCGGCCGAATAGTTGTTGCCGTTGAATATGATCCTGCTGTTTTCCTTGTAAACTTCTTTCAGGATCGCCGCAACTTCGGCCTTTACATCTTTTGATTTTTCAAGCCTGTTCGCTATATCATCGAGCGACTCGGCAACAGCGGTATTCAGTATCAGCATGGGGCCGGCGCATGACATTGCGGATCCCACCATCCTGAACTCGAATTTGTTCCCGGTGAAAGCAAAAGGCGACGTCCTGTTCCTGTCGGAATTATCTTTGGGGAAGGAAGGCAGCGCGTCAACTCCGACGTCTGTAAATGCAACGCCTTTTGAGACATACTTTTCGCCTTTGCCAAGTTTCTCAAATATCTCGCCGAGCATGTCCCCAAGGAACACTGAGATAATGGCGGGGGGGGCTTCGTTGGCGCCGAGCCTGTGGTCCTGTCCGGCTGTTGCGCAGGCGCCGCGCAGCATGTCAGCGTGCCTGTCAACGGCCCTGATAACGCCCGCTAAGAATGTAAGGAACTGCATGTTGTCATGCGGGTTGTCTCCCGGTTCAAGCAGGTTCAATCCATCGTCTGTTCCCAGGGACCAGTTATTATGCTTGCCCGAGCCGTTAATGCCCCGGTAGGGTTTCTCGTGGAGCAGGCATACCAGATCATGTCTTAATGCTATCTTCTGCATAAGTTCCATGGTCAGCTGGTTATGATCAACAGCCATATTGAGCGTCGAGAACACAGGCGCATTCTCAAACTGCGCGGGAGCCACTTCGTTATGTCTTGTTTTTGAATAAATACCGAGTTTCCACATTTCAGTGTCCAGATCGGCCATGAATGCCGATACATTGTCTTTTATGGTGCCAAAATACTGGTCCTCGAGCTCCTGTCCTTTGGGAGAAGGGGCGCCGAAAAGCGTTCTGCCGGTCAATTGAAGATCAAGTCTCTTTAAGAACAAGCTTTTGTCAACCAGGAAGTATTCCTGTTCAGGTCCGAGTGTCGCGACAACTTTTTTGGTTACTGTATTGCCGAGGGCTTTTAGCACTCTTAACGCCTGTTTTGAAACTGCGTCAATAGAACGTAGTACAGGAATTTTTTTATCGAGCGCAACGCCGGTGTAAGAATAAAAAGCTGTTGGTATGAATAAGGTAACGTCGCCGACCGCGTTATCTTTAACGAATGCAGGTACTGTAGGGTCCCATGCCGTGTATCCGCGGGCCTCAAATGTGGCGCGCAGTCCGCCTGAGGGAAATGAAGAAGCATCAGGTTCGCCCTGTATGAGCTGTTTTCCCGAGAACTCAAGAACAATCTCACCGTCGCCGACAGGAGAGATGAAAGCATCATGTTTTTCAGCTGTGATGCCCGTTAAAGGCTGGAACCAGTGTGTGTAGTGGGTGGCGCCTTTTTCCACGGCCCAGTCCTTCATCGAATTTGCTATAACATTCGCAACATCCGGCGTAAGCTGTTTGCCCTCATCAATTGACTTTTTGAATGATTTGTAGACCGCCTTGGGAAGCCTTTCTTTCATTACTCTGTCGCTGAATACATTACATCCAAAAATTTCCGTCACTCCTGCAACATTCTTTTCCATAAAAATATCTCCTCTCGTTTTTGGGGATATGAGTATAGATTTGTGGAAGTCCCTTCAACTTCGTAATGATCCGACTCATTATCCTCTGTAGCCATTAAGGCTTTGTATAACTTTATAGCAAGAACCATACCAAATATTAAGCCTTAAAAACAAGGGTGTTTATAGAACGATATGGTCAGATTCTTATCATTTACTATTATTTAATGGTCAATAAACAATCATTTTACTTGACTGGATTATATGATGATATATAATAACCACATGATTAAAATATGACCAATATTGGCAGGAATAATATTGCAAAAACCGGAGAATATCATGAAAAAGAGGATGGAAATTACGCATAATTTGCCTGATAGCAATTATGAGTCAAAGATCAATAAATTAAAGTTGGTGCATTATATTTCATTTGAGATGAACAAGCCGCACTCCGCGAAAACACTCCTTACGCTTATACTTGAAAGGTGCCTCGAACTTACGGGCGCCAAGACAGGCAGCGTCATGCTTATCAATGAAAAAGAAAAAGTCCTCGATATTGTGGCATTTAAAAACCTGCCGGCTAAGGCCGCTGAATCCACAAAATTGAAACTTGGCGAAGGCATAACCGGGTGGGTGGCGATGACGGGCAATCCCAAACTGGTGAATAATACACGGCAGGAACCCATATATATAAAGGTAAGGGAGGACCTCCTTTCAGAGCTTGCCGTGCCTATCAAAACCGAGAATAAGATCATCGGGGTTATAAGCGTTGATTCAAATAAAGAAAATGCTTTTACCGAAGACGACCTGGAACTCCTGCTCATGGTAGCTGAACTCTCCGCGCAGATAATATCAAGGGACAGGATACAGGAAAGGCTCAGTTCAAAAATCAATTTACAGGAAGTGCTTATCGGAACTTTTCACATTATAGAAGCGGAAGAATCCCTGAATGATATTTTCAACAAGGTTATGGAAATGCTTAAAGACAGGATGAACATATCACGCGGCATGCTTGTGCTGTTTGACAAGGAAAATCCGGACTCGCTGAAAGTATACAGCGGATATAAGATAAGCGAGGATGCGATTAAAAACGGGGTCTATAAGATCGGAGAAGGTATTATAGGCAATGCGGTATTAACGGGGCAAACGATCGCCGTGGAGGATCTGACAAATGACCCTATGTTTTTGAACCGGCTGAAAATACAAAGGCCCGAAAGGATTTCTCTGATTGCCGCGCCTATCAAGGCTGGTCCGCGCGTGCTCGGGGTGCTTGTAATCGAGAAAATATTTGAAAATAAAGAAACTTTCCAGGATGGAGTAGACACTATAACCCTGTTATCGTCACTTATAGCTTACAGGGTACGCAGTTTTCAGAGGCGGCAGGAAGAAACGCAGAAGCTGATAAGCGAAAATATAGAGTTAAGGAAAGAATTAAAAAAAGAATTCAGTTTTAAAAATATAGTCGGCAAGAGCGAAAAGGTAAGAATGGTGATAGAACAGGTTAAGACAGTTTCCAATACTGTAGTTCCCGTGTTGATTACGGGAGAAACAGGGACAGGAAAGGAACTCATCGCCAAGATAGTCCATCTGCTCAGCGACAGGCGGGACAACAAATTTATCAGCGTTAATTGCGCGGCTATTCCCGAAAATCTGCTGGAGTCCGAACTATTCGGATATGAAAAAGGAGCTTTTACAGGCGCTGTGGGCAGTAAAAAAGGAAAATTTGAGCTTGCGGATAAGGGAACCTTATTCCTTGATGAAATAGGCGATATGCCTTTGCAGCTGCAGTCAAAAATACTGCGCGCCATACAGGAAAAAGAAATAGAGCCTTTAGGCTCGGAAAAAACACTTAAAGTGGACATACGGATACTTGCGGCCACGAACAGGGACCTAAAGAAACTTGTTGACGAGGGGAAATTCAGGGCAGACCTGTATTTCAGGCTGAATGTGATAAATGTGCATATGCCATCGCTGAATGAAAGAAAAGATGATATGCCCCTGCTTGTGGATTTCTTTATAAAACGTTATAATGACCTTTATAAAAAACAGATCGCGGGCATGGATAAACCCGCGGAAGAAATTATGAATTCATATGACTGGCCCGGTAATATAAGGGAACTGGAAAACGTCATAGAACGCGCTGTTATCATGGCGAAAGGCAATATTATTGACGTCTCACTCCTGCCGGATTCCATAAATCCCGCCAAAAATAGGGATGAAGGTTTTAACATAAAGGCATATATAAAGTCGGAAATGAGAAAAAAAGCGGATGGTTCCATATACAAGGAGGTAATAGGCGACCTCGAAAAGTGGCTGATAGAGGAATTGCTCGTGGAGACCGGAAATAACAAGCTTAAAACATCCCAAAAACTCGGGATCAACAGGAACACGCTTAAGGCAAAGATGAGGGATTACGGTTTGCTGTAGTTTGTGATATAATATTTTTGTTTAAATAGTATTTTTGAAAGTATTTTTAGACTGTTGGAAAAGCCCGCAAGGGGCGGGCAGCATGATATGCTGCCCCTACAAATGCAATCAGGTATTTGTAGGGGCCGAATACGAAGTCCGGCAACACACAAAGTGTGTTGACAGGATTATTCGGCCCACAACGATGGTTTTTAGGGTTTTCCGGCAGCAACATATATATATCAAACGGAGGAATATAGAAATGAAAAAATTGGTGACAATAGCACTGTGTGTTTTTATGTTTATTTTATTTACGGCCGCTGTTAAAAAGAAAGTTAAAACGGCGAAACCACCCAAAGTCACGGTGACAAGCCTTGCGAAAGAGTTAAAATCTGCAAATATTAACATTGAGGAACTTACGGCCCAGAAAGTATCCCTGACCGCTAAAACTGTCAGGCTCGAAACGGATATCAAGAAACTTAAAAAAGAAAAAGATTCCATGATAATCCCTTTTGTTACAGCGGCTGTTATCGCTTTGGCGCTGGCTGTGTTTATGATCGCGGGTTTAATCGGCAAGCAGGCTGAAATCATGGATGCGCGTAAAAAAGCGTCTTCAGGTGGCACAAACCAGAATCATTTTGAGGACATTGAGGCCCATGTTCTGGATGACTGGCATAACATCTGGTACCATCCTGAAAAAATAAATAAAGAACTGTATGAGGATTTAAACAACCATTTTCCCGAATTGTATGGAAAAATCGAAAAGTGGAAAGCCGGTATAAGCCGCAGAGGGGTTTTCACGGGACATATGATAAGTCTGCTCTCGACGAAATTTCCCGACATAGAAGGCACGGATTCCATATACCTGCTTGCCCTTGAAGGGGCCGAACCTTTTATCGAGGAAAATGAGATAGCGGTCGGAGGGTCGATCTGCGCGCATTTGAAAAGGGACATTAAAGGGAACAGCAAAATGATGAAAGCTTATTATGACGAAGTCGTTTCGCAGTTTAAGGATGAATTCAAGGAAGTAAAAGAAGTAACCAATGAAATAGCCGAGCTTAAGGACGAAATTGATGTTGATATACGCAAGATAAAGCATTTCCGGAAAATCCAGGGTACTTGTAAGTTTATTAATTCCTGATAATATTGCCGGATTTCGTATTCGGCCCCTACAAATATCTACCTGCATTTGTAGGGGCAGCATATCATGCTGCCCGCCCTTTGCGGGCTTTTCCGACAGTCTCGCAGTCTCCAAATATATCCCAATAATAGTTGATTTATGCCTCTTGATATGTTATATCTATACTAAATTGGTAGCATTTAAATCAGGCATGGAGGTTGGCATGAACAAAGTCAATTGTTGGGAGTTCAGAAATTGCGGTAGGCAACCCGGTGGAGAAAATGTCGAAGATCTCGGGCTTTGTGCGGCAGCAACAACTTCAATCATGGAAGGCATACACGGAGGCATTAAAGGCGGCAGGGCATGCTGGATAATTGTAGGCACGCAATGCGGATTAAACGGAAATGAGACGGGTGACAAGCATAAAAGGGCCTGCGTCTCATGCGACTTTTTTAACCTTGTAAAAGTCCAGGAAGGCATGGAATTACAGCAATCCGAGGGGCTCCTAAATCTCGTAAGATAATGCGATATAAGAAGGTTTAAGTATGCCTTCCTTTACCGGCTATTGCGATATGGCGGGACTTTTACAGCGCTAAATACAATTTTACTAGAAGGTTGTCTATGGAACCGCTTCTTTTGTGTGACTCGCTTCTTTCGTAGGACATTAAAGCCTTTGTTTTTGAAAGCAGTTCCAGATGCTCTTTCCCGGCCTGTATTCCCTCGTAATTGTCCGTGTCCGACATCTTAGTGAGTGCGTCTTCTTTCTTTGTCATTTTGAACCCTCCTGTTTTTTAGAATCTTTCTTATATGAAATTCCTGGATCTGATTCGGTTCATTTCTGTCCTTAAACCACCTGTTAACGGTGCAAAACGCCACATCAAGATCATCCGCAAGTTTTACCTGGGTGATCCTGTTTTCAAGCCTGTATTTTTCCAGTTCTTTGATTATATTCTTCATATAGCAAATTATAGCATAATATAGCAGCATGTCAATGTATATTTTTTGATCGTGAAGTTGGACAAATTTAAAATGTTATGATATAATATTCAAAAATACAGGAGGGAAGTCATGAAAATATATTCAATGGTATTTGTTATCCTTGTTTTTTCCTTTGCTGAAAGTTATTGCGGCCGCAATACCGCTGCGTTCCCGGAGGTTTCCACCGCGTCATCCGCCGGTATTTCTGGAGCTTGCAGCGCAAAACAATCCGACATTAACGCACTGACTTATAACCCTGCCGCGATTTACGGGATACACAATGTTACAGCCATGTTTACATATGACAATAATTCATTGATTAATTCAAGTTCTACGCTGACTACAATAGTGATTCCCGGACAGAATGACTGCACGTTCGCCTTGTCCTATGTTTTCGACAGGCAGTCAGGCGTAACGGACGCCCCGTATGGCGCGTCGGACTTGAGCAGGTACAACCGTATTGTCACGGCGGCTTACGCGTTTTCCGCGGCGGAAAATATCAAACTTGGAGCGGCGGTAAAGTATCTGGACTCGACAATCGTTTCAAATAAAACATCGTATATGGCATTTGACGCGGGCGCTGTTTTCACCGGGGACTTCGGCCTCACCAGTTCCGTATCGATCCTGAATCTTGGCGATCAGTTTTTGTATACCGATCCACTCAGCCTGCTTAGTCATGAAATCCTGCCCCTGAAACTGGGCGTGGGCCTTAATTATGATCTTCCAATTGATAACATAAATTCGATTTCTTTTTCAGCGGATTGTTTCTATCACGTTAATGAAAGCAGGTATGCCGCGGCAATAGGGATGGAATATGTCTTTCAAAACATGATCACGGCAAGATTCGGCGACAATGTGGATGCAAAAGGCTTGGATTTCATAAGCTGGGGCGCGGGTTTTAATTATGATTTTTACGGCATTAAAACCAGGCTGGATTACGCTTATTCGGTAAAGATAAGCGGAACCGGAGATAACGGGGCAAGCAATCTCTTAAGTATCCTGGTTTTCTTTTAATTATATGCGGGCGGTTCAAAATCCCCGCAACTGCTGCGTTAGAACAAAGGCCGCAACGCTATAGTCCGTATAAGCAAAGTGTTACGGATAAAGGTTGCGGCTACACAGGCAAAACAGTAAACGAAGTCCGGCGGGTTGGTCAGTATTTGATTATGTAGGCGCAACCTTGACTTCGGCTGAGCTCAGTCGAAGCCCAGGTTGCGGTTCTTGCATGTAAGGCAGGGCTTGATACTGAGGAACAAGGCAAATCAAAAGGAAAAAAAATGCCATTAAAAACTGCTCTTATAAAAGTAAAGGGAACCGTACAGGGAGTAGGTTTCAGGCCGTTTGTTTACAGGGCGGCCGTAAAACATTCAATTACCGGAACAGTCAGGAACCTTTCGGGAAGCGTCATAATAGAAGCGTCAGGCAGGGCCGTTGATATAAAGGAGTTTTATGCGTCAATAATAAAAAACAAGCCCGTTCCCGCAATAATAAACGAAATATCGATTAAATTTGTTGCACAAACAAATAAATTTCGCAATTTTAAAATAATCAAAAGCAAAAAATCAGCAGAGCTTAAATCCATACCACCGGATATCAGGGTTTGCCCGCAATGCCTGGATGAATTCAATGATATTAATAACAGGCGCTTTCATTATCCCTTTATAAACTGCACAAACTGCGGCCCGCGTTTTACCATCATCAAAGACACGCCTTATGACAGGGAAAACACTTCAATGAAAGATTTTGTAATGTGTGAAGACTGCGGACGCGAATATTTAAACATGACCGACCGCAGATACCATGCCGAACCAAATGCCTGCCCCAAATGCGGGCCAAAGACGTGGCTTGCGGATCCTCAGGGAAATAAAATATCCACGGATAGCGAAGCCGTTTTTATAAAAGCCCGGCAGTTGCTGAAAAACGGCGGGATTTTAGCAGTCAAAGGACTTGGCGGTTTTCATATCGCGGTTGATGCTTCAAATGAAAAGGCTGTGCTTGAATTGAAGCGCAGGAAAAAAAGGTCCGACAAGCCTTTTGCTGTCATGGCTGATTCAATTGGGACAATTCGCGGTTTTGCCGAAGTTGGACATTTTGAGGCGGCAATGCTTGCTGATCCGGCCGCCCCCGTTGTGCTGCTGAAAAAAAAGGGGACATCAGTCATAACGGACAACGCGGCAAAAGGCCTGGAACATATAGGCGTTTTTCTGCCGTACACGCCCCTTCATTACCTGCTGTTTGACGGTTTTTTGACCGTGCTTGTCATGACCAGCGCAAATATCGCGGAAGAACCAATACAATACGATAATAAACAGGCTTTAAAATCGCTGTCAGGTATCGCTGATTATTTCTTGTTTCACGACAGGAACATAGTCATTCCCGCCGATGATTCAGTGTTAAAGCCTTATGCATCCTCCGCGGTCTTTATCCGGCGTTCGCGTGGTTATGTGCCCGCGCCGCTTATACTTAAAAAAAAGTATTTGCCCGTGATCGGAACCGGCCCTTTATTAAAAAACACCGTTTGCTTTCTGGCTTCCAATTACGGCATTATGTCCCAGCATATAGGCGACCTCGAAAATAAGCGGGCGTACGATTATTTCAAATCCACCGTGAATAACTTCCTGAAATTCTACGGGATAAAACCAAAAGTTATTGCATGCGACAAGCACCCCGATTATCTGACAACAAGATTTGCAATTGAATATTCACGGAAAGCGGGGATACCGCTCGTGCAGGTACAGCATCACTATGCGCACATGCTGTCTGTGATGGCCGAGCATGGACATTACAGCAGGGCAATAGGCGTCATCCTTGACGGGACAGGCTATGGAGACGACGGGAATACCTGGGGCGGCGAGATATTTACGGGGGATTTTTCATCGTATGAAAGAAAGGCGCACTTTAAATATTTAAAACTTGCGGGCGGGGACCTTGCGGCAAAACAGTGCTACAGGCCCGCAATAAGCGTGTTATCCTCGTTTCTGGCGGAAAAAGAGATAATAAAGACATACAGTGATTATGCCCCAGGCATTATTCTTCAATCCCTTAAAAAAAATATTAATACATCCTTATCGTCAGGAGCCGGGCGCTTGTTTGACGCGGCCGCTTCAATACTCAACATATGCCATGAATCAACTTATGATGCGGAAGCCCCGATGAAGCTTGAAGCTGCCGCGCATGGGATAAAGCCGACAGCCGTGTATGAATATGATATTGTGAAGAACAACGGGGTATTTGAACTGGACCTTGCGCCGGCTTTTAAGGATTTGTGGCGGCAAAAAACAGCCAGGACCGCGGCAGCAAATTTCCACGCGACTATTTGTGCGGCATTAATTGACGCGGTATCGCGCATATCCGCTGAAACAGGAATAAAGGATGTTGTACTGTCGGGAGGTGTCTTTCAAAACACCATAATGCTGGAGAGCGTCTTTAATCAGTTGAAAAAATTAAATTATAATGTTTTAATACACGTGAACTTATCGCCAAATGACAGTTCCATAGCTTTGGGACAAGCCGTATACGCTGCGGAAAATTTGAAAACATGAAGGAGACGATAACATGTGCCTTGCGGTTCCCGGGAAGGTCTTATCTATTAATGAAAACATGGCGGAAGTTGACCTGGACGGGATCATGATAAGAACCAACATAACCCTTGTACCGGATATTAAAATAGGCGGATACTGCCTGATACACGCCGGATTTGCCATAGAACAGATAGACGAGGATTACGCGCTTGAAACCCGGAAGTATCTAAAGGAGATCCGTGATGGCGACCCTGAAATTAAATGAAAAAGACGAGGTCAGGCGCCTCATTGAAGTGATCAAGGGCGAAACAAAGGGAATAAAAAAGCCGGTTAACATAATGGAGATATGCGGCACCCACACCATGGATATATCAAGGTACGGCCTGCGCAAGCTTCTGCCGCCGACTGTAAATCTCATATCAGGGCCGGGCTGTCCCGTTTGCGTCACGCCTATCGAAGATATAGACCGCGCCATAGAAATTGCCGTACAAAAAGATACAATAACAACTACCTTTGGCGATATGATGAGGGTTCCCGGGACAAGATCCACGCTGAATGCGGAAAAATCAAAAGGCGCGGACATCAGGATACTTTATTCGCCTGAAGATTCGCTTGATATCGCGCAAAAAAATCCGGGTAAAAATGTAGTTTTCATAGGGATTGGATTTGAAACGACTTCTCCCGCGATTGCGATAACCGTAAAGGAAGCAAAACAAAAAGGCATAAATAATTTTTTCGTAATTCCAATGTTTAAAACAGTGATCCCGCCCATGGAAGCCCTGTTGTCCGACCCTGAACTGAAACTTGACGGATTCATAGCGCCAGGCCACGTAAGCGCCATAATAGGCGCAAAACCTTATGAATACCTGACATCCAAATACAAAAAACCATGCGTAATTACGGGATTTGAAGCGCTTGATATTCTCCAGGGTATCAAGATGATTGTCCGTCAGCACATGAAAAATGAAGGCAAGGTGGAGATACAGTACAAGAGAATAGTTAAATACGAAGGCAATCCCATAGCTACGGCTGTAATGGCTGAAGTGTTTGAGGCAGTAGACTCCAACTGGAGGGGTATAGGCGTTATACCCAAAAGCGGGTTAAGTTTCCGCGCTTCCTACGCCGGATATAACGCGTTAAATAAGTTCAAGATCGATATTTCTTATTCCAAAGAACCCGCAGGGTGCAGGTGCGGCGAGGTGCTTAAAGGCATTATAAAACCAAAACAATGCGGCCTTTTTGCGAAGAAATGCACGCCTGAGCATCCGATCGGCGCCTGCATGGTATCAGCGGAAGGCAGCTGCGCCGCGTATTTTAAATATGAACGGTAGTTTTCGTTTGTTCTGTGTTCTGTGTTCTCTGTTCTGTGTTTCGATTTTAACCGGAACAGAGAACACAGAACAGAGAACACAGAACAAGCCCTAAAAAATGATTGCCCCACAATTAGGAGGTAGTTCGTAAATGAAAGACAACGTTATCACCATGGCGCACGGCGCCGGCGGAAGGAAAATGCAGGAGTTCATATCAGCAATAATAAAAAAATATTTTTCCAACCCTATACTCGATAGAATGGATGACAGTGCGCTGCTTCCGGCAACAAAAGGAAGGCTTGTATTTACCACGGATTCATTTGTGGTAACCCCGGTTTTCTTTTCCGGGGGTGACATAGGAAGGCTGGCCGTGTGCGGGACGGTAAATGATCTGACAGCCATGGGCGCGAAGCCTTTATACATTACTGCCGCTCTTATAATAGAAGAAGGATTCCCGGTTTTAGATCTGGAAAAGATACTTGCGTCCATGAAGAGAACGGCTGTGGAAGCCGGGGTAGTAATAGCCGCAGGCGACACAAAAGTAGTTGAGCGGGGAAAGGCTGATAAAATATTCATAAACACCGCGGGCATAGGAGCGGTTTACGGCGGAAAAACAAAAATTTCTTCAGTAAACGCCCGGCCCGGCGACGTTGTGATACTGACCGGCAATCTTGGCGACCACGAAATAGCCATATTAAAGGAAAGAGAGAACCTGAAAATGCGGACATCTATTTCCAGCGACTGCGCGCCGTTATTTCGGATGATCAAACCGCTGCTCGACGCCAAGATAGATCTGCATGTAATGCGGGATCCGACCAGAGGCGGCCTGGCAGCAGTATTAAATGAAATATCTTTTGCGTCCGGTGTTGATATAAAGATTTTCCAGGATGCGATCCCTTTGAACAGAGCCGTAAAAACAGCCTGTTCAATGCTGGGTTTTGACCCTTTATTTCTGGCGAACGAGGGCAAAATGGTAATATTCTGCGGTTCAAAACACGCTGAGAAAGCCTTAAAACTGCTTAAAAAATCCCCACAAGGCATTTTTGCAGCAATAATAGGCAGTGTGACGGGAAAGAATAAAAAACCGCTTGTAACAATGCAGACAACATCAGGCGGTGAGCGTATAGTCCTTATGCCCGAGGGCGAACAACTGCCGAGAATATGCTGAAACATCTTGCCGGCGTATTAATGATGTGGACAAAAAATGATTTTTATAATAATATTTTCATACGGAGTTAATTATGCATGAACTGGCCATTGCCGGGGAAATAAAAGATATTGTGCTTGCGAAACTTAAGGAACATAAATTATCAAAAGTAACAGGCATAAAACTCGTTTTTGGAGAGATGACGTCGGTTGTACCTGAAGCGATAAGGTTTGCTTTCGCTTCAATATCCGAAAAGACGCCCATGTCAGGCGCTAAAATACGGATAAAAATGATAAGGTCAAAAGCACTATGCAATTCGTGCGGTAAAAATTTCAGGATAAAAGACCTTGCTTATATATGCCCGGAATGTTCCTCCGCTGACATCAAAATAACGGCAGGCAGGGAAATGATCGTACAAACTATAGATATGGAGTGAAAAATGCCGGAAATCAGGGTTTTTGAATCTATAATGAAGCGTAATGACGCTATTGCTGCTGATAATAAAAAAATGATAAAAAAAACCCTTGCGTTGAATTTAATGAGTTCGCCCGGCGCCGGCAAAACAAGCCTTCTGGAAATGACGCTGAAGTCAATAGGCAAAAAGTACCGCATCGGGGTAATTGAAGGCGATGTAGCAACCTCAAATGACGCGGAAAGGATCATGAAATACGCCCCTAAATCGGCTGTTTACCAGATAAAGACCGAAAACTACGGCGGAGGATGCCACCTTGACGCGAAAATGGTATCATACGGGCTGGCAAAGATCAAAGCTGCAAATAGAAATTATGACATAATAATATTTGAGAACGTGGGTAACCTCATATGCCCGGCAGATTTTTCCCTCGGCGAAGATAAAAAGGTCGTCATGCTTTCCGTTACCGAAGGTGATGACAAACCCGTCAAATACCCGGGCATGTTTGAAGCGGCGGACCTGATAATACTGAATAAAACAGACCTTTTAAAGCACCTGAATTTCAGCATGAAAAAGGCCATGTCAAACATACGCAGGGTAAATAAAAAAGCCATTGTCCTGGACCTTTCCGTCCAGGCAAATACCGGCATGTCAAACTGGTATGATATACTGAAACAATGGATGGAAGAAAAAAAATCTTGACTTTTTGGTTTTAAAAGCCTATAGTTCCAGTGATATTAAAAAATGGAGGTGAAAAGTGCCCGGAAAAATCCTGATCATCGATGACGATTATGATATTGTGGAATCCATGAAAATAGTGCTTGAAAGCAACGGATATGATGTATCATCGGCTTCAAGCGGTGAAGAAGGCGTTAAAAAGATAAATTCAACGAAATACGACCTGATCGTGCTCGATGTAATGCTTGAGTCGATTGATAAAGGTTTTGATGTCGCCAAGCAGCTTAAAGCCGACCCTAAGCACCGCGATATACCCATCCTGATGTTGACAGCCATAAAGGAAGTTACGGATATTAATTTTAACGCCGGCAATACATATACGGATCAGCTGCCGCCGGATTACTTTTCGGACCCGAATGTCACAGACAGCAAAAATATCGACAACCTCCGTGTGGAGGCGTTCTATGAGAAACCGATCAAGCCTGAAGAATTGCTCAAAAAAATAAAACAACTCCTTAACAAAGATTAGCCGGATGTTGTAAATGCAGTCAGGATTCTATGACAGAACGCTGTGGTTGATAAGGTTAAGATGGATCGCTATAATGGGCCTTTTTACATTCCCCGCGTTTATCGGCTATTTTTTCACCCTGGAAATCAATTTGTTCCCGATATACGCCTGCGCAGTGTTTATACTCGTTTACAATATTTTATTATTCAAATATGTCCACTATGTCTCGAAAAAATATAAGGATATTGAAAATAAGATAACCGTGATCGACAATATCCAGATATCCCTTGACCTTATCATGCTGACCTTGATCCTGCATAGCTCGGGCGGCATCGAGAACCCGTTTATTTTCTACATCATTTTTCATATAATCATATCGGGAATATTACTCCCGCGTATGCAGGCTATAATGCAGACAACCCTGGCCATGATACTCATCAACGCCATGATACTGGCGGAATATGCGGGCATTATTAAACACTGGCCAATCGGCAATTATTTGAAGATCCCTTTATATAACAACGGCCTTTACGCGGCCAGCGTGTCTTTTATATTCATTACCACCCTGTACATATCGCTGTATATGGCGTCATCAATATCGATGAACTTAAAGGACCGTGAGAAAAGACTTGAGGCCATAAATAAGACGCTTGAGGAAAAAGACAAGATAAAGAGCGAATACGTGCTTAGGGTTACACATGACATAAAAGGGCACATAGCGGCGATACAAAGCTGCATACATCCGGTCAGGGCGGGAATAACCGGGGTTCTTAACGATAAGCAATCCAATTTATTGGGAAGGGCGGATGACAGGACCGAGAAATTAATGGCATTTACAAAATCCCTTCTTAACCTCACGATAATGAAGCTTAATAGCAATGTGGAAAAGAAAGTCTTTGATATTGCGGAAGCTGTAAAAAAGTCGGTTAATTTTGTAAAGCCAAACTCCGCGGCAAAAAACATAGACCTAAAGATCGTATACAGCGGACAGGCTATGGCTATAGAAGCTTCAGAGTCGGAAATACAGGCGGTCCTGATAGAATTGCTGTCAAATGCCATTCGTTATACGCCTGAAAGGGGTGTCGTGACGCTGGCCCTGGCGCAGAAAAACAGGAATGTTGTTGTTGAAATATCGGACAGCGGCATAGGGATCCCTGCAAATGAAATTGAAAAAGTTTTTGCGGAATTTTACCGCGCCACAAATGCGCTCAAGCTGGAGAACAATACCGGCGGAAGCGGCCTCGGGCTTTCCATGGTAAAGCAGGCGGTTGAAAGGGCGGGAGGGAATATTTCAATTATTTCGACAGAAGGCAAAGGCACAAAGATAACGGTTGAAATTCCTATTTGTTTAAAACCGGGCAGTAACGAAAAATTGCCAATAATCAGCTGATAATAACCTTAATCCTACCAAGTTGATAGCATTTGATATTTTTTTCACAAGCACGCTGCCAGATAAAACTCATATATGTATGCCAAAAAATATATTGCTACCGAACGAATGTTAGGCTTGACAGGCAAATAAAAATTTGTTACTATCTTAAAAGTGGAATAAATTTTCAGGCGGCATTTTGAGTGAAAAATTTCACTTGGAAAATAAAGACAAAATATCTTATATTCTTCTGAGGAGGCGGATTATGGGCGAAACAGTGCATGCAATTATCAGGAATTACAACGGGGATCCAACACGTTTAATGGATATTCTTATAGATATCCAGTCGCAGCTGGGTTATCTGTCCGAGTGGACCATAGAGCAGATCGCAAAATCACTCGATATACCCAAAATTGATGTGGAGCAGACAGTTTCTTTTTATCATTTTTTCACAAAAGAACCGAGGGGTAAATACACTGTTTACCTTAATAACAGCGTGGTTACCGGATTCTATAAAGTTGACGAGATCGTAAAAACATTTGAAAAAGAAGCCGGTTGTTCCTTTGGCAGGGTATCGCCGGACGGGCTTATTGGTTTGTTCAGCACCGCATGCATAGGTATGAGCGACCAGGAACCCGCTGCCATAATCAATGAACAGGTATTTACCAGGCTTACGCCCGACAAGGTTAAAACCCTGATCGCCGGGATGAAAGACGGGAAGACGATTGAACAACTCAAAGGCAGTTCATATGGGGACGGGCAGAACGCAAATCCGCTCATGAAAGCAACGGTGAAGAACCACATAAGAAAAAAGGGCGAGGTTATTTTTTCCGGCGATTATACGGCCGGTGATGCGTTAAGAAAAATAAAGTCGGCGAAAATGAGCTCAAATGACGTCATAGACATAGTAAAGAAATCATCTGTCCGCGGCAGGGGCGGAGCGGGTTTTCCGACAGGAATGAAATGGGAAGTCGCAAGGAAAGCCCAGGGAGAGCCCAAGTACATATTCTGCAATGCCGATGAAGGCGAACCGGGCACGTTTAAAGACAGGGTTATCCTCACTGAAGAACCAAAACTTGTTTTTGAAGGAATGACTATAGCCGGTTACGCTGTGGGCGCCAGGTATGGCATATTATATTTAAGAAATGAATACATGTATATGAAAAAGTACCTTGTGAGCATCCTGCAGGATATGGAAAGGGACAACCTGCTTGGAACCGCAATAGGCGGGAAAAACGGGTTTAATTTCGACATACGTATACAGTTCGGCGGAGGAGCTTACGTATGCGGGGAAGAGTCGGCCCTCATAGAATCGGCTGAAGGCAAGCGCGGGGAGCCCCGTGACAGGCCGCCATTTCCCGTTGAAAAAGGATACCTGCAGAAACCCACTGTTGTGAACAACGTGGAAACATTGTGCACCGTGGTTAAGATAATCACAAAAGGCCATGAGTGGTACAATACAATAGGCACAAGAGAATCACGCGGGACAAAGGTCCTTTCCATATCGGGAGACTGTGAAGAACCCGGAATTTATGAAATACCTTGGGGGTTTTCCGTAAATGACATACTGAAAATGACCGGCGCCAGGGATGTGCAGGCGGTCCAGGTGGGAGGCCCTTCAGGGTCATGTATAGCGGCAAATGAATTCGGAAGGACCCTTGCATATGAGGATCTGGCCACAGGCGGATCGCTTATTATAATAGGCAAAAACAGGGACCTGTTAAAGGATGTAGTTTTGAATTTTGCGGAATTTTTCAGGGAGGAATCATGCGGGTCATGCGTTCCATGCAGGGCCTTAACCGGCATGAGCAAACTTGTAATGGAAAAGATAGTCAGCGGGAAAGCCACGGTTTCCGATATAGACAGGCTTGTTTCCTGGGCGCCTATAATGAAAAAGAACAGGTGCGGGCTGGGTCAGACCGCCTTAAATCCGATACTTACGACCATAAAGAATTTCAGGCACCTGTATGATGAAAAAGTAAAAGGCAATTCGGAAATAATCAACCCGGCTTTCAACCTCGCAGCGGCAACCGCCGACTACGAGGCAGCCGTTAAAAATTAACCGGGGAGGCAGATAAAATGGCATTTGTTAAATTCATAGTGGACGGCAAGGAATGCATGTCAGAAGAGGGAAAACAGCTGGTGGAAGCTGCAAAGGAAAATAATATATATATACCCACATTATGCAACTATCCCGGCATCCCGCCCAAAGGTTCGTGCAGGATATGCACTGTTTTAATTTCCGGGCGGCCGGCAACAGCCTGCACAACCAAGGTTACGGAAGGCATGGATATACAGTCAGCTGTGCCGGAACTGGAAAGTTTCAGGAAATCGGTTGTTGAAATACTGTTTGCCGAAGGGAACCATTTCTGCCCTTCGTGTGAAAAGTCCGGGAACTGCGAGCTGCAGGCTTTAGGCTACAAATACACCATGATGGTCCCTGACTTTCCTTACATGTTCCCTAAACGCGAAGTTGAAGCATGGCACCCGAAACTGCTGAAGGACCACAACAGATGCATATTATGCAAACGCTGCATAAGGGGCATACATAATAATGACGGAAAGACATTATTTGCGTACGGCAAAAGAGGCGACAAACTTTTAATTAACATAGATCCTGAAACATCAAAGGACATAAGCGATGAGCTGGCCCAGCAGGCCATGGATATGTGTCCCGTGGGCGCGATAATAAGAAAAGAAAAAGGTTTTGCCGTGCCGATAGGCCGCAGGAAATATGACAAGATGCCGATAGGCAGCGATGTGGAAGAATAACCCTGACATAAGGGAAACGGAGGATCTTAATGGCGAAGAAAATAATTGCTACAGCTTCACTCTCGGGATGTTTTGGATGCCACATGTCGTTTCTTGACATTGACGCTAAAATACTGGATCTGATTGAATTGGTTGAATTCAATAAATCCCCGATTGACGATATAAAAAAATTCACAAAACAGTGTGACATCGGATTGATAGAAGGCGGATGCTGCAATGATGAGAACGTCCATAATCTGCTGGATTTTAGAAAAAATTGCAAAGTGCTGGTTTCCGTGGGCGAATGCGCCATTATGGGCGGGCTGCCGGCGCTTAGGAACATGGTGCCCCTGCAGGAATGTCTTGAAGAAGCGTATTTAAACGGACCCACGGTCCGCGACTGCAACGAAAATAAAATAATACCGAACGACCCTGAATTACCCAAGATCCTGAATAAAGTTTATCCATGCCATGAGATCGTGAAGATAGATTATTTCCTGCCGGGATGCCCGCCCACGGCCGAACTCATCTGGAACGCTCTTGTTACCCTTGCAACGGGCGCCGAGTTGAAATTGCCTTATGAATCCGTAAGATTTGACTAATCCTTAGGAGAACAAAAAATGGGAAAAAAAATAACAATTGAACCGGTAACCAGAGTTGAAGGGCATGGCAAGGTTACGATAAACATAAATGATAAAGGCGAAGTGGAACAGTCAAGATTGCACATAGTCGAATTCCGCGGTTTTGAGCGGTTTGTTCAGGGCAGGCCGTACTGGGAAGCGCCCGTGTTGGTACAGAGGCTTTGCGGCATATGCCCGGTATCACATCACCTAGCGTCCGCCAAGGCCATAGACGTGATAGTAGGGGCGGGAACCGGCACAGGATTGACACCGGCCGGAGAAAAAATGCGCAGGCTGATGCATTACGGGCAAATATTCCAGTCACACTCGCTGCATTTTTTTCATCTCGCAGCGCCTGATCTTCTTTTTGGCTATGATTCCGACCCGGCGCTGAGGAACGTGATAGGCATTGCCATGGCCAACAAAGAACTGGCAGTACAGGCTGTATTGATGAGAAAATTCGGCCAGGAAATAATAAAAGCGACTGCCGGGAAAAAAATACACGGGACAGGCGCCATACCGGGCGGGATAAATAAGAACCTGAGTGTTGCCGAAAGGGATTCATTCTTAAAGGCTGCGGACCCGAACAACGCGGATTATATGGTAAAATGGGCCCAAGGCGCGCTTGATTTTTTTAAAGGTTATTATAAAAAGAACAAGGATTTTATTGATAACTTCTCATATTTCCCGTCAAATCACATGTCTTTGGTCAGAAAAGACGGGGCGCTTGACCTGTACCACGGGGTTTTAAGGGCCGTAGACGCCGACGGTAGGAAAGTTCTGCATGACGTTGATTATCAGGATTACCTTAAATACATAAGGGAAGAAGTCAAGTCATGGAGTTATATGAAGTTCCCTTACATGATGTCCATGGGAAAAGAAAAAGGCTGGTACAGGGTGGGACCGCTGGCGCGTTTGAATACGGCTGATTTTATCCCGTCCCCGATTGCACAGAAGGAATTTGAGGAGTATAAGAGTTTAACCGGCAAAGTAAATAACAGGTGCATGCATACGCACTGGGCAAGGCTTATAGAAACTATACACGCCGCGGAAATGATAAGGGACCTTTTAAATGATTCCGACCTGCAGAGTGACAATCTGGTTACAAGCGGAACAAGGCAGGCAAGGGGAGTGGGCGTGATAGAAGCCCCGCGCGGGACCTTATTCCACGAATACAGCGTCAATAACAATGACCAGATAACTGAGTGCAACATGATCGTTTCAACAACAAATAACAATGAACCCATGAACAGGGCGGTTAATTTTGTGGCAAAGGCCATGATGAACGGAAAAAAAGAAATAACAGAGGGCATGATGAATGCGGTTGAAGTGGCTATACGCGCGTATGACCCGTGTTTGTCCTGCGCCACGCACGCGTACGGACAAATGCCGCTTGAGATCACTTTAATTGATCCAAATGGCATGATACTGGACAAGAAAGCAAAATAATTGAAGATCCTAATATACGGTTTTGGGAACCCGGGCCGTCAGGACGACGGCCTGGGTATTTTTTTTGCCGAAGAGCTTGAGGCTTGGGCCGCCGGGGAAAAGCTGGAAGGACTGACTTTTGATTCCAATTACCAGTTGAACGCGGAAGACGCGCTTATGCTTAAAGAAAATGATATTGTAATATTTTCGGACGCAGCCGCAAAGCAGGAAGAACCCTATAAATTCCGGCAGATCCAGGCCGGTGATAAAATATCTTTTTCAACCCACTCCATGTCTCCGGAATCATTGCTGGCTTTTTGCTGGGAGATGTATTCAAAAAAACCATTAACTTTTATTATGTCGATCAAAGCGAAAGAATGGGATATTAACGGTGAATTGACCAATGAGGCCCGGGCTAACATGAATATGGCATTGGAATTTATCAAGCCGATGTTAAAAACCCCGTACTTATTTACAACCCCAAATAACTGAAAAACTCCGAATTCCGAACCCCGAACTCCGAACTTGTTATATGTTCTTCACCCTGTCCCAGAAAAACTTCACATACTCAAACATCAGGTCTTCTATTGCCGTGGTGCTTTTTTCATAGTATTTTAAAATGTTGTAATCCCCGAATATTCCCATGACAGCGTACGTATACTCGATCGACAGTATGTCCGGGTCCAAAAGCGGTTTCATGATCCCTGCGGCTATCATTTTCTTGAACATAATTTCATGAGTGGCCGCGATTGACTGGTATATGTCATATGACATTATCTCAAAAGCCTGTTTATCCCTGTATCTTTCCATGGATATTACCCTGTAAACTTTTCTCATGAAAGGTTTATCGAACATTTTCTTAAGAAAGATCAGGTTATTTTGGAGCAGCAAATAGGAGTCATACGGTTTGATCACTGTCGGAATGGATTCATGTGCCTGCCTTTCCAGGGCCAGCGCGTTTTTAAATGACGCGTATATGATCTCTATAATTTCCTGTTTGCTGGAGAAATAGTGGTAAAGCGAACTTTCCTTTATGCCTACAGCGCCTGTAATGTCGCGTATGGACGCTCCGGTATATCCTTCCTGCGAGAACAGGTCTATGGCTGCCGCAATGATCCTTTCTTTTGTGTCCTGCCCTCTCTTTTCCTGTACATTTACTTTGCTTTTTAGCATAAAAAACCCCTGTTATGTGTAATTTTAACTTAAGTTGACTATATTCAAAATGCAGTCGATAATTGATTATAACCTAACACGTGTTAGCCTGTCAATACACAATATTATTGACACCAGCAAACAAAGGCAGTATATTCACAAATAGTAAGATTATTCACAAGCAGAAGGAAATAAACACTAAATAACAGTGGATTAGTAGGATTTATGATATTTAGGTGAAAATAATCACATGATAAGCGCAAAATGGTCTGATAAATGATGATAAAAGTCTAAAATATTCATACTAAAAAGGAGGACGTTATGGGCACAATTACAGCACCGGATTTGGCGGCAACAGACAGGGCAAAGATAGATGCTATTGTTAATAAATTTAAGGACAGGCAGGGCGCTCTTTTGGGTATTCTTGAGGAATCCCAGAAACAGAACAAAAACAGTTATTTGTCAGAGGAGGTATTGACTTATATTTCTTTTAAGACAAAGGTGCCTTTGTCCAGGATATACAGCGTAGTCACGTTTTATTCATTCTTTAACTTAAAGCCGCAGGGCAAACATAACATAGTGGTCTGCAGGGGGACAGCCTGCCACACAAAAGGCTCAAAGGCCCTGCTTGACGACGTGGCCGTGTTAATGGGCGGGGAAAAGGAACTTGAAGGCGGGGAACCGACATTTACAACATCTGATAATGAGTTTACCGTAAGGACAGTGGCGTGTTTTGGCCAGTGCGCGCTTGCGCCCGTTGTTGCCATAGACGGCGTGATCCACAGCAATGTAACAACCATACAAATGCGCAAACTCGTTTCCAAGATATCGAAAGGGAGGAATTTAAGATGAAAATCACCGAACTTGACGCACTTAACTCTCTTCAGAAAAAATCAATGAAAAAAATCCTTCCAGACACGCCTGTGATCGCGGTTGGGATGGGCACCTGCGGAATAGGGAACGGCGCGGACGAACTTTACCTGGCGCTTGCGAAGGCGATTAAAACTGAAAAGGCCGGCATAAAGCTTAAGATCACCGGATGTTTCGGATTTTGCGCAAATGAGCCGCTGGTAAATATCTATATACCCGGTATGCCCCTTGTGATACTGAGCAAGGTAAATGTCAAGGACGCGGCGGGCATAGTCGGCAGTGTTTCAAAAGGAGTTATGCCGATGAAGAAAGCAATGTGCAAGATCGAAGAGTGGGATTTTCTTACATCACAGATAGTCTATGGCAAGGGGCTTGAAAAGATCCCGTCATGGGATGAAATGTCGTTTTTCAAGGGGCAGAAAAAAATCGTGCTACGTGAAGCAGGGCTGATCAATCCCGAAGACATAGATGAGTATATAGCGGTCGGCGGTTATCAGGCGCTTTTTAAAGCCCTGAAAAGCATGAAACCTGAAAGCATCATTGATGAGATGAAAAAATCCAAACTCCGCGGCCGCGGCGGCGCGGGTTTTCCGGTGGGCAGGAAATGGGAGATGATGAGCGCGGTCAATGCGGACCAGAAATACATAATATGCAATGCCGACGAAGGCGATCCGGGCGCGTACATGAACAGGAACGAGATCGAAAGCGACCCTCATTCACTGCTTGAAGGAATGATCATAGGCGCTTATACCATGGGCGCCACAAAAGGCATAGTTTACGTAAGGGCTGAATATCCCCTTGCTGTACAGCGCTTAAAGAAAGCCATAGAAGCCGCCAAGGAAATGGGGATCATAGGAGATAACATATTCGGTTCAGGTTTTAATTTTGACATCGAGTGTGTCGAAGGCGCGGGAGCTTTTGTTTGCGGCGAGGAAACCGCCCTTATGTCCTCAATAGAGGGCCATGCGGGCCGTTCCAAACCACGGCCGCCATATCCGGCGCAAAAAGGGCTTTGGGGAAAACCTACAAATATTAATAATGTCGAGTCGTGGTGCAATGTGCCGGTAATCATATACCGGGGCGGGGAATTTTTCGCAAAAACCGGGACCGAGAAAAGTTCCGGAACCAAAGTGTTTTCGCTCGTAGGCAAGATCAAGAACACGGGGTTGGTGGAGCTTCCGCTGGGAACACCGCTTGAAAGCATTATTTACGAGATGGGCGAAGGCGCGGGCAAGAACAAGAAGATACGCGCCGTACAGACAGGCGGGCCTTCGGGAGGATGCATACCCGTCGAGCATTTCAATACGCCGGTTGATTATGAGTCATTAAATTCGCTCGGCGCCATTATGGGTTCCGGCGGAATGGTTGTAATGGACCAGGACAACTGCATGGTGGATGTAGCGAGGTATTTTGTGGAATTTACGGCTTCTGAATCCTGCGGAAAATGCACGACCTGCAGGGAAGGCCTGTCGCAATCAATGGAGATCCTGAACAGGATAACAAAAGGCAATGGAAAACTCGAAGACTTAGAGACTCTTGAAAGGCTTGCAAATGTGATAAAGGATTCATCACTTTGCGGGCTCGGACAGACAAGCGCAAATCCGGTGCTTACCACACTGCGTTATTTCAGGGACGAATACAAGGCGCATATTATTGAGAAACGCTGCAAATCAGGCGTGTGTGAAAATCTTTTCATGGCGCTGTGCGAGAATAGCTGCCCCTTGCATATGAACATACCTGCTTATATTCAGATGGTCAAAGAAGGCCGGCTTGAAGAAGCTTTTGAATCAACCCTGAGGGACAACCCGCTGCCGGGTACCATGGGCAGGATATGCCACTTCCACTGCAAAATGAGGTGCAGGAGGGATTCCATAGACGAATCAGTGGCACAGGGTGAGATACACCGTTATCTCGCCGATACCATGTATAAAATGGGAAAAGAAAAACAAATTTACAATAAATTGATAAAGGAAAGGCTTGCCCCGACGGGTAAAAAGATAGCCATAATAGGCGCCGGGCCGGCCGGACTTACAGCAGCTTATTATCTTGTCAGGCTTGGACATACGGTAACCATATACGACGCTCATTCTTTGCCGGGAGGTATACTGCATTACGGTATTCCGGCTTACAGGCTGCCAAAGGACGTCCTTGCGAAGGAAATAGACATGATCAAAAAACTCGGCGTTAAATTCATCATGAATACCGCCGTGGGAAAAGATGTCACCTATAAATCACTCGCAAAGGACTATGATAAGGTAATGATCTCGATAGGCGCGCAAAAAGACCAGAAACTGGATATACCGGGAGCGGATTTAAAAGGCGTGATGCCCGGTTATGAGTTCCTTGAAAATTTTGCGAACGGCAAAAAAATAAAGATCGGGAAGAAAGTCGCGGTAATAGGGGCCGGCAATGTGTCAATAGACGCAGCAAGGACCGCTCTCAGGCTGGGAGCAGATGTCACAATAGTTTACCGCAGGGACAAAAATGAAATGCCGGCCAATATCCATGAAATTGCGGATGCCGAAGACGAGAAGATAAAATTCAAGCTTATGTCCGGGCCGAGCAAGATAGTCGGCGACGGCAAAGGCGGCATAAAAGGCGTGGAAGTCGAGAAAATGAAGCTTGGCTCCATAGACAGGTCAGGCAGGAGAAAACCTGTCGGCACGGGCGAGTATGAGACAGTGGAATGCGACACCGTGATCCTGGCCATCGGCGAACAGGTGGAATCCGGATTCGCGCAGGAGTACGGCATTGCCGTGAATAAAAACGGGACATTTAAGGTCAACCCGTTCACTTATCTTACCACCAATGACAAGTTCTACGCCATAGGCGATTCGGTAACGGGCCCGGCAACAGCGGCCGAAGCCATGGGCATCGCAAAGACCGCGTCTGAAGCGGTGGATTTTGAACTTACAAAGGAAAGGCGCTTTTCAAAACTTTTCAGGAAATTCACTTTTAAAAATGAAGTTTCCCTGAAACCCGAGGGCGGAAAGAATACAAAACCAAAAAAGGTTGCGGCAAGGGAAAGGGTTAATAATTTCCAGGAAATACTTTCCGGTTATTCCGGCGAGCAGGCTAAGTGCGAAGCAGTAAGGTGCCTAAGATGCGATATAAAACCCGGGCACGAAGACCACTACGAAGAATAACCAAGGAGAAAACACATGGAAAACAAAAATCAGGTAAATGTAAAGATCAACGGTCTTGCTTATTCGGTTCCAAAAGGGTCCACGATACTTAACGCATGCAAGGGGGCGGGCGTGGACGTCCCGACGTTATGCTTTCTTGAGGATGTCTCACAGAACGCATCGTGCGGCATCTGCGTAGTGGAGGTAAAAGGCGGAAAATCGCTGATACGGTCCTGTATTACTGAAGTATTTGAAAACATGGAAATATCGACAAATTCCATAAAGGTCAGGGAAGCGAGAAAAATGAACCTGGAGCTTATTTTGGCGAACCATCCCAATGACTGCTTAAACTGCCTGCGCAACCAGAACTGCGAACTTCAGACAATGGCCGCGAATTTAGGCATTAAGGAAGGCAGGTTTGTCCGTACCAAACCCATGGATATGCTTGATGAATCATCGCTTTCAATAACCAGGGACCCGAATAAATGCATACTGTGCAAGAGATGCGTTAATGTCTGCGCTTACACGCAGACTGTTTTTGCCATAGATATCGTAAACAGGGGTTTAAAGAGCAAAGTTGCGCCTTATATGGATAAAGGCATAGGAAATGTGGCCTGTACAAACTGCGGCCAGTGCGCGCTTGTCTGCCCGACAGGGGCCATTACTGAAGTTGACAATACCGCCGAAGTATGGAGCGACCTTCAGAATCCGGATAAAGTGGTGCTGGTACAGACTGCTCCGGCTATCAGGGTGGCCATAGGAGAGGCAATGGGAATGGAACAGGGCGCGCTTGTGACCGGCAAGATGGTTTCCGCATTGAGAAAGCTGGGTTTCAACAAGGTTTTTGACACGGATTTTACTGCGGACCTTACGATCATGGAAGAAGGGCATGAATTGATAAAAAGACTGACCAAAGGCGGGACACTGCCCATGATCACGTCATGTTCGCCGGGCTGGATAAAATTCATCGAGCATTTCTTCCCGGAGCAACTTGACCATCTTTCAACATGCAAATCCCCCCAGCAGATGTTCGGGTCGCTGGCAAAAACATTCTACGCGGAAAAAATGCACATAGACCCGAGAAAAATATCGGTTGTATCCATAATGCCGTGTACGGCAAAGAAATACGAGGCAAAAAGGCCGGAGATGATGGGGGCTTTTGACTTTTGGAAGGAAAAAATGAACCTCAATGAAGATGAAAAGTTCTACGACATTGACCATGTATTGACGACGCGTGAACTCTCCAGGATGTTCAAGGAAGCAGGCATTAACTTTGCGGGCCTGGCAGAAGAGGAATTTGACAGCCCGCTCGGCGCATCGACCGGAGCCGCGGTTTTATTCGGGGCGACAGGCGGCGTCATGGAAGCCGCTGTCAGGACCGCGTATGAAGTTGTGGTGGGCAAGCCGCTTCCCAGTCTGGACCTGAAAGTGGTCAGGGGTTTTGAAGGGATAAAGGAAGCAGAGCTGGATTTAAACGGAACCAAGGTTAAAGTCGCTGTGGCCCACACGCTGAAAAATGCCCGCACGCTTATGGAGCAGATAGAGAAAGGGGAGTCGCCTTATCACTTTATTGAAGTAATGACCTGCCCGGGCGGCTGCCTGGGCGGAGGCGGACAGCCAATACCCACCACTTGGGCCATAAGGCAGAAAAGGGCGGATTCGATATATTCGGAAGACAGGAAAAAGGGACTGCGTAAGTCACACGAGAATCCTGAAGTCGCGGCCTTGTACAAGGATTTTTTAAAAGAACCGCTTGGGCACCTGTCCCATGAGCTGCTGCATACGGAATACACAAAACGGGGTATCTTCGTTTAAATAGTTTTGAGTACAAGCCACATTTGTTAAACAATAAGCCGGGGCCTTTAAGGCCCGGCTTATTGTCGTTGTGGTGCTGTCGGACATGCCCGCAAAGGGCGGGCAGCATGATATGCTGCCCCTACAAATGCAGACAGATATTTGTAGGGGCCGAATACGAAGTCCGGCAACACACAATCGGAATTGTTTTGCGTAAAAAGCTCAATAAATACCGACTATTTACGTTTTTCAGTCATATTCAAAGACTTTATTTCACAATGTATTTTTCAGCGGAAACTAATTTGGTAGCATTTATAAAATTTTGCTTATTTTTAACCATATTTGTATGATGTAAAATTACTGATAATATGTATTGACAAATATAGAGTAAAAGTGTATATTTAATTTGTGAACATAAACAGGTGAGCCTCAAAGGGAGAGCGTTTAACTTGCTCTCTGTTTTTCTTACCAAAGCAAGTGAAATATTTCACATACAAACCGTGGAGGTATAAAGCAAATGATGCTGGAAAAGGAAACTGTAAAGTTGGACCAGGGCCTGCTTGACTTTATGGACAAATGGAAAGACAAGCCGGGTAAGGAAATAATGATCCTGCACAAAATACAGGAGATTTACGGGTATGTCCCGAGAAAGATTGCCATGGAAGTCTCTGTGCAGCTTGACATACCGCTTGCAAAGATATACGGCATAATTACTTTTTATCATCTTTTTAAGTTAAAGCAGCCGGGTAAGAACATGATATCCGTGTGTATGGGCACGGCGTGTTACTTAAAGGGCGGTAACGACATTATACAGGAAATAGAGAATATCCTCGGCGTCGGAGTGAATAATACAAGCGATGACGGATTGTTTTCACTTGAGATCGTAAGGTGTGTCGGCTGCTGCGGGCTGGCGCCTGTCATGGTCATCAACGGCAGGACATTCGGCAACCTGCAAAAAACCGAACTTCCGAAGATACTCGGCGAATACAGCAAAGCCGGGGAGGTGGGGGTAAATGCCTAAAATGAAAAAGGGAGACCTTGAAAAATTCAGGAAAGCTTACAAGCCCGGTCACAAAGGCGAGATAATGATATCCATGGGAACCTGCGGGATCGCGGCAGGCGGTGACACTGTCTACAGGATATTTGAAGAGGAACTTAAAAATAAAGGGCTTGAGAATATTAAATTAAAAAAGACAGGCTGTTTGGGCATGTGTTTTTGCGAGCCGAACCTTGTGGTAAAACTCGAAGGCATGCCGGAAATACTGTACGGTAATGTGGACGAAAAAGCCGCGCATTCCATAGTAAGCGAACACGTGATAAAAAAGAACATACTGAACAACTATGTTATATTCATGCCGTCGAAAGATACCGGCATGAATATATTCAAAGACTAGGAGGTCTACGGTGAATAAACAATATATATTCGTATGGGAGCCTGAAACCCAAAAGGAAAGGCCCATATACAACACTCTCGTGAAGATCATAAATGAAAAAAGCCTCACGGAACGTTTTGAGGTGATAAGGAGCCCTTTCATAGGTTTTACGACGGACGGGCCCATAGTGAGGATAATGCCTGAAAATGTGATATATACCAGGTTTAAACCGGAGGACGTTGAAGCCATAATAGACGCACACTTAAAGTGGAAAAGGCTTGATAAGTTCATTTTGTCTTATGACAACAAGCATCTGCCGATCCCGGAAAAAGACACCACCAGCAAGCAGTTTAAGATAGTTTTAAGGAACATAGGATACATGGACCCGGAATCGATCGATGAATACATCATGAGGGGCGGTTATAAAGCCCTTGAAAAGGCTATATTTGACCTGAACCCGGATAAGATAATAACCGAAATGAAAGCGTCCGGTGTCCGCGGCAGGGGAGGGGCCGGTTTTCCGGCCGGGTTGAAGTGGGAGCTTACAAAAAAGGAACCTGGCCCGCAGAAATATGTTATATGCAATGCCGATGAAGGCGATCCTGGCGCCTACATGGACAGGAGCGTTCTTGAAGGCGATCCGCACTCGGTAATTGAAGGCATGATGATCGGCGGTTACACAATAGGCGCCGACCAGGGATACATATACATAAGGGCGGAATATCCACTGGCTATTGAAAGGCTTGAAAAAGCCATAGCTGCGGCAAAGGAAAAAGGGCTTCTCGGGCGGAATATTCTTGGTTCGGATTTTTCTTTTGAGATAGAACTGCGTTGGGGAGCAGGCGCTTTTGTGTGCGGGGAGGAAACCGCGCTTATCGCTTCCATTGAAGGCAAAAGGGGAAATCCCAGGCCCAGGCCGCCATTCCCGTCCGTATCGGGGTTATGGGGCAAGCCTACTTTTATCAACAATGTGGAAACATGGGCAAACGTGCCTGTGATCATTGAAAAAGGCGGGGCCTGGTTCTCTTCCATAGGGACCGAAAAATCAAAAGGGACAAAAGTATTTGCCGTAACAGGGAAAGTCACAAACCCCGGACTTGTTGAAGTTCCCATGGGCACGACTATCAGGGAAATTGTATTTGATATATGCGGAGGAATACAGCACAACAAAAAATTTAAGGCAGTCCAGACCGGCGGGCCGTCAGGCGGCGTGATCCCGGAAAAATATCTTGACATGCCGATCGACTATGAATCTTTGCAGTCCATAGGTTCGATCATGGGGTCCGGCGGCATGATAGTAATGGACGAGGATGACTGCATGGTGGATGTCAATAAATTCTACCTCCAGTTCTCGGTTGACGAGTCATGCGGTAAATGTTCGCCTTGCAGGATCGGCGGAAAGCAGATACTGCAACTGCTTGAGAAAATAACAAAAGGCAGCGGCGAAAAAGAGGATATTGAAAAGATCAGGTCGATATCGCTTGCCATGCAGAAAGCCTCGCTTTGCGCGCTCGGACAGACCACGCCAAACCCCGTAATTTCGGCGCTGCAGTATTTTGAAGACGAATACGTGATGCACATAGAGGACAAGAAGTGCTTAACCGGCAAATGCCGGGATCTTGTCGAGTATGTCATAATCACGGATAAATGCATCGGCTGTGGACTATGCGCCGTCAGGTGCCCCGTAAAATGCATAACCGGAGAGAAGAGAAAACCGTATCTAATAGACCAAAAAGCCTGCATAAAATGCGGCGAATGCTACAATGTCTGCAAGTTTTCCGCAGTCAAGAGAGGATAACGATCATGTACATGGAAAAAGTGACCGGAAAAATGGTGGATATAAAGATAAACGGGAAGGATTTTAATGTGGACCAGGGTATGACCATACTTGAAGCGGCAAGGCTCGCGCATGTGAAGATACCCACGCTTTGCAAGCACGACGACCTTCCCGCGACCGCATCCTGCGGAATATGTGTTGTAAAGATAAAGGGGAACAGAAAACTCCTTCGCGCGTGCTGCACTTACGTCGAACCGGGCATGGATATTACGACACATGACGGAGAATTATACCAGGTCAGGAAAAGTGTGCTTGACCTTATCCTGTCAACGCATCCTTTTTTATGCCTCACCTGCTTAAGGAACGGCGATTGCGAACTGCAGACATTATCGGAGGAATTCGGGATAAGGTCCAGGCCGTATAAGGAAATGCTTCAACAGGCGCCAAAGGACGCATCCACAAAGGCGATAGTGCTTGAACCCGTAAAATGCATACATTGCGGGCGGTGCGTTGAAGTCTGCCAGAACATACAGAAAGTTTACGCGCTTGAATTTGTAAACCGCGGGTTTGAGTCCCGTATAGCGCCGGCCGGGGATATATCCCTGGCTGACAGCCCGTGCATAAAATGCGGACAGTGTTCTGCGCATTGCCCGGTTGGCGCGCTGGTTGAATTCAGCGAGATACCTAAAGTCTGGGATGCGCTTGGGAAACCTGAAATATTCCCAATAGTACAGGTAGCGCCGGCGGTCAGGGTGGCCATAGGCGAAGCCTTTGGCCTGCCTTCAGGCACCATATTGACAAAGAAACTTTATGCGTTATTCAGGAGGCTGGGGTTTAAAGCCGTATTTGACACAAATTTTGGCGCTGATTTGACGATTATGGAAGAAAGTTCCGAATTAATAAGCAGGATAAATACGGGAAAAGGCGCCATGCCCATGATCACAAGCTGCTGTCCGGCCTGGGTTGACTTCCTTGAAAAATATTATCCAGACTTAATTGAGCATTTTTCCTCGGCAAAATCACCTCATGAAATGGTAGGCGCCATGGCAAAGACATATTATGCGCAAAAAATGAAAATAGATCCGGCAACCATGTTCGTGGTATCTGTCATGCCCTGCACGGCCAAGAAATACGAGGTCTCAAGGACAGAAGACATGAGTTCATCCGGGTATCAGGATGTGGACGTTTCCATCACCACAAGGGAGCTTGTAAGGATGATAAAATCAAGCGGCATACAGCTTTTGGAACTGGAAGACGAAGAAGCGGATAGCGCACTCGGCACATATACAGGAGCCGGTACGATATTCGGCGTGACAGGCGGGGTCATGGAAGCCGCTATCAGGACCGCGTATTTCTTTTTGACAGGCAGAAATCTTGATAAAATTGATGTTGACGCAGTAAGGGGGTTAAAAGGCGTAAAGAGCGGGGAAATAGACATAAACGGGAAAAAAATACGCGTGGCAGTGGCGCATGGCACAGGCAATGTCCGCGCCGTCATGGATGAACTCCGTGCCGCAAAAAAAGCCGGGACGCCCATGCCTTATGATTTCATCGAGGTCATGGCATGCGAAGGCGGATGCATAGCGGGCGGGGGCCAGCCGTACCAGGTCACAAACGCGATAAGAAGGAAGAGAACGGAAGGAATATACACCGATGACAAGAAGTCCAAGTTAAGGCGGTCGCATGAAAATCCGGATGTGCAGCAGCTTTACAGGGATTTCCTTGATAAACCGTTGTCTCCAAAGGCCCATAAACTGCTGCATAACCATTATAAAGCAAGGCCATTGTATTATAAGTAACGATTAAACCTGTATTTAGAGACCGCCGAAAAAGCCCGCAAGGGGCGGGCAGCATGATATGCTGCCCCTACAAGTGCAGGCAGATATATGTAGTGGCCGAATACGAAGTCCGGCAACACACAAAGTGTGTTGACAGGATTATTCGGCCAACAACGATGGCTTTTAGGGGGTTTCCGCCATCACCATTTAGAGACTGTCGGAAAAGTCCAGACAGGACTGAATTAGTTTGAAAACAATGAACAAATGGGTTAAAATGCCCATAATATAAAGTTTTAATCATACAAAGGATGTGATAAACATGAATACCCTGAAAGAACTGACATGGAAACAGGAACGTATCGCCAAGATCAATAAGTACCTGGAAACGGAAAACAGGAAGGATTTTATAGATGACACATATATAACATCCCTGATAAATAAAAGATCAACCGTTGACAAGCCCAGGATCGCTGAATTGATAGCAAGGTCCAAGACCATAAAGGGATTATCACCCGAAGACGCGGCTTACTTGATAAATATAGATGATAAGGATGTATGGGAAGGGCTTTATGAAGCGGCAAGATACGTCAAAAACGAAGTGTATGGTAACAGGATCGTCTTGTTTGCGCCGATGTACCTGTCAAACGAATGCGTCAATGACTGCGTATACTGCGGGTTCAGGGAAAGCAACGACGCTATGAAGGATAAGGTAATGTCTTATGATGAGATAAAAGAGGAAGTAAAGGCTTTTACAAGCGTGGGGCATAAAAGGGTACTTACGGTGTTCGGTGAAGGGCCGAACTCGGACGCCAATTATATAGCGGGGTCCATGAAAACCATATATGCCGTAAAGAACGGCAATGATGAGATAAGGCGCGTAAATATAAATGCGGCGCCTCAGTTTGTCGATGAGTATAAAATGATCAAACAGGCGCAGATAGGGACATACCAGGTTTTTCAGGAAACTTACAATAAGGAACGGTACAAACAGCTTCACGGCAAGGACCACATAAAATCCATATATAAGTGGCGTCTATTTGCGCTGCACCGCGCTCAGGAAGCAGGTATTTCAGATGTTGCCATAGGCGCGCTGTTCGGCATATACGACTGGAGATTTGAAGTGCTTGGCTTGATGTACCACGCAGCCGACATGGACAGGGAATTCGGCGTAGGCACGCATACAATATCATTTCCGCGTTTTGAACCGGCTATTAACACGCCCTTTTACAATAACAACAAGTATAAGGTCACGGATGACGACATGCGCAGGATCGTTACTGTGCTTAGGCTTTCCGTCCCATATACAGGCATGATATTGACCGCCCGTGAGACACCCGAATTCAGGCGCGAACTCATACAGCTCGGTGTGTCACAGACAGACGCGGGTACAAATATTGCCATAGGCGGCTACACGAACGGGCAGGACCAGGTCAATAAAGTCATGGAAAAGCAGCAGTTTGAGATAGGCGACAAGCGTTCACTTGACGAGTATATATCGGAACTCGTTGACGACGGATATATACCTTCGTTTTGTACGGCTGATTACAGGTGCGGCAGGGTGGGGTGCGATTTTATGGCGCTTGCCAAGACCGGCAAGATGAAAAAACTTTGCATACCGAACGCGGTCCTGACATTTGAGGAATATCTGCTTGATTACGCGTCGCCAGCAGTCAAAGTTAAAGGCGAAAAACTTCTCAATAAATATGTTGAATTTGTCAGGGGTAATGCAACGCCCGCTATGCATAAGCAGGTTGAAGATTACCTGGCAAGGATAAGAAAAGGCGAGAGGGACCTGTATTTTTAAACCAATAATATTGGAGATGGGCGCATGAGGCAGGAAAAGGATTTTCTCGGGACAAAAGACATCCCCGATGACTGTTATTACGGCATAAACACTGTTCGCGCACTTGAGAACTTCGGCAAAGGCGAAGAAATTGACAGGTACTTCATAAAGTCATATTTTCTTGTCAAAAAAGCATGCGTGCTTGCAAACAAAGAGATCAAATCGCTTGACGCAGACAAAGCAGACGCGATCTTGTCGGCGATAGACGATATGCTGGAACATGAAACATACGGCGATATAGTCGTTAATCCGTTATCCGGCGGCGCAGGAACGTCTGTGAACATGAATATAAATGAAGTGATAGCAAACCGCGCCCTTTCCATGGCAGGCATGGACAAAGGGGAATATTCTTTTTTAAGCCCGCTGGACGATGTAAACATGCACCAGTCAACAAACGACACTTTTCCCACGGCTTTAAGGACAGCGGTGTTATTTTACTTAAATGACCTTGAAGCTGTATTTATGTCAATGCAGGAAAGCCTTCAGGCAAAAGAAAAGGAATTTTCAAACATAGTGAAACTCGGACGCACGGAAATGCAGGACGCGCTTCCCCTGACAGTGGGCATGCAGTTCTCGGCTTATGCCGAGGCCATAGGCCGCGACAGATGGCGGGTCTTCAAGTGCAGGGAAAGGATCAAGACGGTCAATCTTGGCGGCACTGCCATAGGCACGGGTTTTAACGCGCCAAAAGAATACATATTTTTAGCTGCGGAAAAACTAAAGGAACTCACGGGCCTGAATATTTCCAGGGCTGAAAACCTGATTGACGCCACGCAGAACCTCGACTCTATTGTGGAAGTTTCAGGCATCATAAAAGCGGCGGCCGTTAATCTTATGAAAATTTCCGAGGATTTCCGGATTCTCTCATCCGGCCCTGAAGGCGGTATTGGCGAATTTATACTGCCGGCCATGCAGGAAGGGTCAACCATAATGCCCGGTAAAGTAAACCCTGTTATCCCTGAATACGTCACACAGTCATGCCTGCAGGTCATGGCAAATGACCTGACATTATCCATGGCATCTGCCATGGGAAATATGGAACTGAACCAGTTTTATCCGCTTGTCGCGCATCTTATACTTAAAAACTTAAGGCTTATCAAAGAGGCGGCGCTGGCGCTGGATATGAAGGTTGTCAGGGGAATCAAACTTAATGAGTCGAAAATAACAAAAAACCTGGCCAATTCAATCGCCATTATGACTTATTTAAGTCAATACATAGGCCATGACAGGGCGGCTTTGGCCTATGAGAAACATAAAAAAACCAACAGGCCGGTAAGGGACATATTGGCCGAAGACGGAATTTTAACTGCTCAAAAGTATGATGAGTTGGTGAGATCCGACAGGATGATGATGCTGGGTTTTAAGAAGGAATAATATTGTTTGAGGCTTAATTTGTCCTCCAGTTACCAATCTCTTGTCTTTAATACTCTATGGAGAGGTGTAATGCCATGAATGAGACCCCAATAGCTAACAGGCTTCATATAGGTATTTTCGGCAGGCGAAATGCCGGAAAATCCTCATTTATTAATGCTCTGACAGGGCAGGATTTGGCCATTGTGGATAAGTCTCCAGGCACTACAACCGACCCGGTTGGTAAGGCTATGGAAGTGGCTGGTTTAGGGCCGGTTTACATCTATGATACTGCTGGCATAGATGATGAAGGCGAGCTTGGGGACAAGAGGGTGGCAAAGACAAGGGAGATAATCCGGCACATCAATCTCGCGGTTATAATTACCACTTATCTCGGCTATAATTCGTATGATGATGACCTCATAAAAGAACTCAAATCCAAGGTTAAAGAAGTCGTGGTATTCTTCAATAAAATTGATGTTGAAGCAAAGGATGAACAAAAAGAAAATGCCTTAAAAGAAAGGGGGGTTATATTTTTTTCTTTAAGCTGTACATTAGGAAAAAACATTGACGAAGCAAGGGAAATATTGATAAAAATAGGGTCAAAAATTTCAGTTGAAAACAAATCAATAATAGGGGACCTGATTAGCCCGGGTGATTTTGTTGTCTTGGTTGTCCCAATCGACCTTGGGGCTCCGAAAGGACGGCTGATCTTACCACAGGTACAGGTCATAAGGGACTGCCTTGATAATGATGCTGTGCCCATGGTAGTGAAGGACAGGGAACTTCAGTTTGCGCTTCAAAACTTATCCACAAAACCGGGTCTTGTCATATGCGATTCGCAGGTAGTTCTTAAGACTGCAGGTGATGTTCCTGTTGACATAAAGTTATCCACATTTTCAATACTTTTTTCAAGACTTAAGGGTGATTTGGCTGAATTTGTCAGGGGTGTTAAAGCCATAGACCGGCTTCAGGACGGAGATAAGGTTTTAATGCTTGAGGCCTGTTCTCATCACAGCCAGGCAGACGATATAGGAAGGGTAAAAATACCACGTTGGATAAGGCAGTATACAGGGAAAAATATAGAGTTTGAGGTCAATGCAGGACCGTATTTAAGCCGTGACGTTAATCAGTATAAACTTGCAATAGCCTGCGGCGGCTGTATGATAAACAAACAGGAAATGATGGCAAGGATATCGGATTGCAGGACCTTGGGTATTCCAATAACCAATTACGGGGTTGCAATCTCGTATGTTCAGGGCGTTTTAAAACGGGTGATTGCGCCGTTTCCGGAAACGCAGGGGATATTTTGATCGTGGAATGTGGATTTTTGGATTGCGGATTTGAAGGCGCTGCCGGGTATGCCGGGAGAAAACGGAGAAATAAAAATGACTGGAATTGAAAAAACACTGAAAGGTATCAAAGACGGCAATATAACAAAAGACGGCTTGACTTTTCTTCTTTCCATACCTACACGGGAGGAGTTTAAGCCTGTTTTTGACGAATCCGCGCTTGTATGCAGGCGCCACTTCGGCGATAAAGTTTATATACGCGGCATCATAGAATTTTCAAATTATTGCCGTAAGAGCTGCCTATACTGCGGTATTAATAAAGCAAACAGGAAAGTCGGGCGTTACAGGATGACGCTTGAGGAAATTTTGGAAGCCGCCTCTTACATGAAAAAATGCGGTTCGCTTACGGCTGTGCTGCAGTCAGGCGAGGACCCGGGATATGATAAGGTTGTGCTCGAGGCGGTTAAAAGGATCCATGAAGATTTAAACATGGCAATAACACTTTCAATAGGAGAGAGGGAACCTGCGGTTTACAGGGAATTTATAAAGGCGGGCGCCGACAGGTATCTGTTGCGCATAGAGACCACTGACCATGATCTGTTCAGGCGACTTCACCCCGATGATGACCTGGAATACAGAAAAAAATGCCTAATCACGCTTAAAAAACTCGGGTATGAGGTTGGTACGGGCATTATGGTGGGCCTGCCCGGCCAGTCTGTAGGAGCCATTGCAGATGACCTGTTATATTTTATTAAGCTCAACCCTGCCATGGTGGGCATAGGCCCGTTTCTTGCCCACCAGGATACGCCCCTAAGAAACCATAAAAACACGGATATATTTCCGACGCTAAAGACACTTGCTTTGATAAGGCTCATATTGCCAAAATCCAACCTGCCTGCAACAACCGCCATGGGAACAATAGCGCCTGACGGGCGCCAGCAGGCGCTGAAAATCGGCGCAAATGTGATAATGCCGAATTTCACGCCTTCAAAGTACAGGGAAAGTTATAAACTTTATGATAATAAGATTTGTATTTCGGAAGAATACGGCAAGTGCGCCGGCTGCACAACGGCAATAGCAAAGGCCGCGGGGAAACGCATAGTGAAGAGCAAAGGATATTCAAAAAATACTTAAATAACCGGAAAACAGATAATATAAGTAAAAAAACCCGCAAAAGCGGGTTTTTTTTATGCCGTAAAATCCATGGTGATCAAAAACTCATCGGCCAAAAAGCAATCCGAAAGGGTTAACCGCAGGTGAAAAAAGTCCGAATAAAGACGAATATCGTTCTTTATCAGCAGGTCGTGTCCGGGTATACTCATAAGCATAATAGGGCAAAATTATCAACTGACTGCGGCGCGTCCCGGTTTAAAGCGGATTATCCGGAGAAAAGCGCCGATGCAAAAAAAATGGAACATCAATCAGCAAACGGCCGGAAAAACACAATTTTTCCGCGTTTTGGCGATGAAATTGAAAAATAATCCCTGACGGATATATGTAATGCAAACGAATAAAAATGTGAAAATGAAAAAGACCGGAAACAGTATATTATTAATTATGGTATTGTCCGCGGCAGTTCTTACGGACTTTTTACCTACGGTACTCCTGCGCGCCGAAGAACCGGTACAGCTGGCAAACGTCGGGCAATATGACGGTTCGATGCGGTATACGGCTGCCACGGAAAATAATGATTCAACCGGAAACACGCCTCCTGCTGAGAATTTCAGTTCCATGCCCGCCGGTATAGACGCTTCCAGTTGCGCTATTTTTGGGAACATACCGGTAGTTGTGGATGGCCCCACAGTGATTGAGTTCTGGTGGAGGGGTTCTAACGCGGGAACAATGCTTTTTGTTTTAAACGGCAGTATTCAGGCGGTACAGTATAAGGACAATGGATGGATAAAATACAAATTAACTATTAATAAAAAGGGTGCGCAGCACTTGAAGTGGGTTTATAAAGCCTCGGCAGAAGGGTACGCTTCAATACAGCCTTAAAATTCCAGCTTATCTGCCTATCCGCGATAGTATGCTATTATAATTTTTAGCTGTTATTAGGCAATAAGGCGGGTAAAATGAGGATACTGCAAGTAGGGGATGTGGCAGCAAAGTTTGATTTTTTGGGTGTGTATTTTATGCACTTAAATACCGACATTAAGGTTGAAAAGGTTCAATGGCCCATGGATGAGAAGCGCATCATTCCCGGTGATATCATTATTGTTGAAGCTGATATTGGGAAAAACGAAGAGGCTGTCGATGCATTTCTTGATATAAAGCACCGTATTCCCGATACCTCCATCATCTTTATCCTGCCTGAATCTACGGACGGGGACCTCATAAACCGTATACTTAAATCCGGCGCAGATGAATGCGTTATGCCGCAATGCGGTATAACGCATTTTAAAAGTATCATGGAAAAACACATTAAGGAAATTCACAACTGCGTAATTGTTCCTTCTATGGCTGATTTCGGCATTATAGGCAATAATGATAAAATAAAATTTATAATAAATTTTATAAGCAAAGTAGCCCCATCCGACATATCCGTGCTCATAGAGGGGGAAAGCGGAACAGGCAAGGAACTTGTGGCCTACGGCATACATAAAGCCAGCGCCCGCGCTGAAGAGCCTTTCATACCGGTTAACTGCGGCGCAATCCCCAAGGAACTGCTGGAAAACGAGTTCTTCGGTCATGAAAAGGGCGCTTACACCGGTGCCTATGGGGAAAAAAGGGGGCTCTTTGAAGTGGCGGATAAAGGCACGCTTTTCATAGATGAGATAGGCGAAATAGACCCATCTGCCCAGGCAAAGCTTCTTCGAGCTCTTGAAACCGGGAAGTTCATGCGTATCGGCGGGGACAAGGAAATAAAAGTGAATGTAAGGATCGTGGCGGCGACGAACAAGAACGTTAAAGAAGAGATGCGCGCCGGAAGATTCAGGAAGGATCTTTTCTACAGGCTTTCCGCCATAATGATAAAACTCCCTTTATTGAAAGACCGCATTGATGATGTACCGATGCTTTGCGATTATTTTTTAAAACATAGCAGGGTACTGCCTGAGGCGGCATGTTTCAAGCAAATAAACCAGCATGCGTTGGACGCGTTATGCGCCTATGATTGGCCCGGGAACGTGAGGGAACTTTTAAATGTCATTGAGAGGGCTGTAGTGTTGTCGGAAAACAGGATTGTCATTACCCCCGAGGACCTGCCGCAGTATATACAGGACAGAGAAACTTCGATAAATAACGTCTGTTTAGCGCCGATTTCCGGAAGCGAGGAAAATATGAGTCTGGATGATTATATGGGGTTTATGGAAAAAGAGTTTATAAGATCAGTGATGATTAAATGCGGTAATGACAGGATAAGAACTGCGGAATCCTTGCATATAAGTGTTGCCAACCTTTACAGGAAAATAAAAAAGCACAACATTTCTTAATTCTCATACCTGTTATCATAAATGATAATAAACCCTTTTCTATCCGCAACAAATACTATTGTTTTAAAGGTTTTCGTCATGGCATGCTAATTGCTATTATTCACCTAACAAATCAAATAACGGCGGTGGATAAAAATGATGCAAGCGGATGAAAGACCGGCAATTAAGGGAACAAACGGCAGTATATTAACGGCGGCAGTATTGGTCTCAGCCGCGTTTTTAATGTTTTTGTCTGCGGCAGTCCTGCGCGCCGAAGAGCCGGTACAGATGGCAAGTATCGGGCAATATGACAGTTCTATGGGATATCAGCCAGTTTCCGAGAACGAAGATCCTGCGGAAAATAAACCTATTCTTAAAAATGACAGTCCCATGCCCGACGGCATAGACGCGGTCAGCTGCGCTGTTTTTGGGAACATACCGGTGGTTGTGGAAGGGCCCACGGAGCTTGAATTCTGGTGGAGGGGTTCTGACGCAGGTGTAATGATTTTTACTTTAAACGGGAGGATCCAGGCCATACAATATAAGGATAATGGATGGCAGAAATACAGGCTGGTTATTAATGGACAAGGCACACAATACTTAAAATGGATCTATAAAAACGCGGCGGAAGCACAGGCTGCGATCCGGCTTTTAAATTTGAATTCATGATGTTTTAATCCATATAATCCCATTAAAAACAGGCCGGCGGCCAGAAACAGCCGCCGGCCTGTTTGCTTATTTGCCCAGGTACACATGCGCCTGATTCATATGTAAAAATTACCCACGCCGGAGGATGTCTTTACGGTAGTGTCTAAATAAATTTACAAATCCCGTTTTTCGTTATACAATAAAACATAAACAAATGACCGTTTATTTTTAAGGAGACATAAATGCCTTTTTTTAAGTACAATGAAAAGAAAGTGTATTTCAACACCTATGGGAAGAAGGGGCCCTATCTTCTGCTTCTTCACGGCAATTCCACGGCATCTGCCATGTTTAAAAAAGAAATAAAAAGATTTTATGGGAAACGTTTTAAGGTATTTACTTTTGATTATCCGGGTCACGGCAAATCGGAAAAGGCTGAAACTCTGCCGCAGGATTTCTGGTTCGAGAATTCAAAAGTCGCGGCGGCCCTGTTTGAAAGGCTCGGGGTTGACCGCGCGTATGTCATAGGCACAAGCGGAGGCGCTTTAGTCGGTTTGAACCTGGCCCTGGAAAGGCCCGGGCTTGTAATAAAACTCATCTGCGACAGTTTCATAGGAGAAAAAATCCCGGTTGAAATGGCGGGCAGTATAAAGCAGGCAAGGCTCGCGGAGAAAAACGGCGAAATGGGATTTGCATGGTTCATGCTTCACGGTTTTAAGTGGGAAAAAGTAGTGGACATGGACACTCAAATGCTCCTAAACGCCGCAAAAACAGGGCAAAAATTATATCACAAGGACCTGGAGGAAATTAAAATGCCCGTATTGCTGACAGGAAGCAGGACAGATGAAGCCGTGCCGGGCATGGAAGGCATAGTAGACGGTTTAAAAAAGAAAAGCAATAGATTTGAGTCGCATTTATTTGATAAAGGCGGACACATGACCATGCTGACGAGAAATTATGATTTCGCAAGGATAGCGCTGGATTTTTTCAATAAAACCACCGATATCAATGTTTGAAACAACTCTTTTATATGTTAAAATCCTTAAAACCCAAGGAGAAGGCAATGCCTGAAAAAACGGTTTATCTGGAACGTATAAACGCCAAAGCGCCTGTGGATAATGTCCTGTACCGTATGGGATATAAAAAGGGCAAAACAGTCCTGCCGGAACAACAGCAGAAAAAGATCAATGACGCTATAAACCTGGGTGATATATTATGCGATTTAAAAGGCGCTTACCTGTTCCTAAAGATAACATCAAAAAGCGGCAATAGTGTCAGGCTGGAAAACGGAGTTATCATAGAAAGCATCCAGGTAACGGAACTTTTCAAGACAAGCAGCGATGTCCTACTCATGGCTTCTACGGCCGGCGCGGGCATAGTTGAACGCAGGGACCTTGAAATGAAGGCGGGCAACAATTCACTCGGTGTTATACTGGACGCGGTTGGTTCGGAAACCGCTGACACGGGGCTTGACTGGATGCAGGAATTTCTTGCAGCCCAGCTGGCCAAAAAAGGAAGGATAATAACCAGGCGTTTCTCGCCGGGATACGGGGACCTGAAAATCGAGTGTCAGAAGGTAATATATGACACGCTCAATCTGTCGAAGATCGGGATAAGTATTTCAGACAGGTTCCTGCTGACGCCGGAGAAAAGCGTGATTGCCGTGGCGGGAGTGTCTTGAAAGCGATTACTAATTACCAATTACCAATGACTAATTAGTAATTATAAAACCATTTGTAAATCAGTTTTTTCTGTGATACATTGATAAAAATCATTATTTACTTGTATAAAAATAATAAATACCTGTAAAGGGGCTGTTCGTAATGGCAAAAAAGGTAAATGCAAAAAAGAGATTCCTGGACCTGATAAAAAAGGGAGTTGTTGTCCTTGACGGGTCTACCGGGGTGGCCATGCAGCGCCGCGGCATGCCTAATGGCGTATGCCCGGAAAAATGGGCGCTTGATAACCCCAAACATCTGATTGACCTGCAGAAAGAATACGTCAAAGCAGGCACACAGATACTTTATACATTTACGCTCGGCGCTACCAGGCCGAAACTTGATGAATTCGGGCTTGGTAAAGACGTGCTGAAGTTAAACGAAGGACTAGCTAAAATTTCCAGGAAAGCATTGGGTAAAAACGGCCTTGTGGCGGGCGACATAGGGCCTACGGGGCACTTTCCCAAACCGTTTGGGGATATGCCTTTTGAAACCTGCGTCAATCATTTTAAAGAACAGGCAAAGGGGCTGTTAAAAGGCGGGGTCGACCTGTTTGTCATAGAAACCATGATAGACATACAGGAAGCGCGCGCGGCCCTGCTCGCGTGTAAGGAACTTTCGGATAAACCCGTGATCGTTTCCATGACTTTTGACAAGGACATGAGGACGCTTACAGGTACTGACCCGGTTACGGCTCTAATTACGCTGCAATCGCTTGGAGCCGATGTTGTTGGGGTAAACTGCTCCACGGGACCGGCCGAGATGGTCAAGGTAATAGAAATGATGAAACCTTACGCAAAAGTGCCCCTGATGGCAAAACCAAACGCGGGACTACCAAGGCTCGTGGACGGAAAGACTATTTTTGACATGGACGCAAAGACGTTCTCATCGTATACAAAACCGTTTGTAAAAGCCGGGGTTAATCTTCTTGGCGGTTGCTGCGGCACATCGCCTGAATGTATTTCCGGCATAACCGCGCAGTTAAAAACCGCCAAAACACCGAAAGATACAAAGATCAGTTATAGCGCCGTAACATCGGCAAGAAAAACAGTGTTTATGTCGCAGGATATTCCCGTGGTTGTGGTAGGAGAGCGGATAAATCCCACGGGCAAGAAACAGCTTCAGGAAGAACTTAAAGCCGGTAAAACAGAAGAAGTAAGAAAATTTGCTTTTGAGCAGGCGCAGCAAGGCGCCCGGATACTTGATGTAAATGTCGGGATGCCGGGCATTACAGAGAAGGATGTCATGGTTAAGACCGTGGAAATGCTAAGTTCATTAAGCGAACTGCCGCTCTGCATAGATTCACCGTCGCCGGATGTGATAGAAGCCGCGCTCAGGATATATCCGGGCCGCGCGCTGATCAACTCCATATCAGGAGAGCCCGAAAAAATGAAAAAACTCCTGCCGATCGCCGCAAAATACGGCGCCATGTTTGTATTGCTGCCGCTTGGCGGCAAAGGAGTGCCTGAAACCGCGAAAAAAAGACAGGTTATCATTGATAAAGTATTTACTGCCGCAAAAAAGTTCGGTTTCACCAACAAGGACATAATCATAGACGGCCTTGTTATGACGGTTTCGGCAAACCAGGAAGCCGCGGCTGAAACATTAAAGCTCATATCACGGTCGTCAAAGGACGGATTTAATACAATCGTGGGTCTGTCCAACGTGTCTTTCGGACTTCCCGAGCGCGGTTATGTCAATTCAGCGTTCCTTGCCATGGCAATGGACCGCGGGCTTACAATGGCGATAGCAAACCCCTCGCTGGACCTCCTGATGAACATTAAGGCCGCCGCTGATGTGCTTACAATGAAAGATAAAAAAAGTGAAATGTATGTAAAATTGTTTTCGGGCCATGCGCAAAGTTCGGGGTTAAAAACACCGGGAACAGCAGGGCCGGAAACCATATACGACGCGGTAGTTAACGGCAATTCTGAATCCATCAGGGCGCTCATAGAACAGGCGGTAAAAGCCGGAGAAAAACCTTCGGATATTGTGGATAAAAAATTGATTCCCGCGATAAGTTATGTGGGCGACCTGTATGAAAAGAAAACATACTTCCTGCCGCAGTTGATAGCGAGCGCGGATGCCATGAAGGCAGCTTTCAGTATTATAGAACCGCTATTAAAGGCTGAACCCGGGGTAAAAATCGAAAAGAAAATAGTGCTTATCGCCACTGTTAAAGGCGATATTCACGACATAGGCAAGAACATAGTCGCGTTAATGCTGAAAAATTACGGTTTCGATGTCATAGACCTGGGTAAAGACGTCCATGAATTTACAATCATAGAGAAGGTCCGGGAAACAGGCGCCCGGATAGTGGCCCTCTCGGCATTGATGACGACAACCATGATTGAAATGAAGACCGTTATCAGCCTCGCAAAAAAACAGGGTTTAAATTGCAGGTTCATGATAGGCGGCGCGGTTGTGACCGAGAGCTATGCCAGGGAGATAGGCGCGGACGGCTATTCCAAGGACGCTTATGACGCGGTCAAGCTGGCAAAAAAGCTTTCGGAAAATTAAAGTAAGGCCTGTTACGGCTCCTCCAACGGGTCAAAACCAGCAATATTTCATTCATTTCTAAACCTGATTCTCAAAAAAAAACCTCATATTAATGGAACTTTCAACCCGTTATTCCTGTCTTAATAACAAGGAGGTAAAAATGACAAATAAAAAGATTTCTATAATATTTGCATTTTTTATAGCCGTCTTCTCATGTTACCTGTACGCGGGAGGATATAAATACGGGTTTCCTTCACGGGGCACTCTTGCGCCGGATTCCGTGCCCCTGGATACCATGAGAAAAATAGCCGTGGAATCCGCCGTTTCAGTGTGGGGACAGGCGGTTCCGGCCGGGGAAATACCCTGCTGCAGCCTCGACGGCGTCGAATCTTTTTATTATTTTATTTTCAGGATAGACGGCGGCGCGCCCGGAGATTACTCGTCGATCACATCGGAAATAATCCAGGGAAGGGCCGATTACATGGAAATAATAAAATCACCCATGCATAACGGAAAAGAATACGACGCGAAATTTCTGGAAGCAAAAAAAAGGAAGTGGGGAACAGGAAAGTACGGAACTGTTGTTGTGTCATGCAGGCGGTCCTTGGCGCCGGTGCCGGAGTTTATCCATGGCCTGCCGCCTTTTTACACCGTTCTCGATATTATGGCGGCGCAATGCCCGTCCGGGGCGGCGATTGTGAAAGTCTATTATATCACCCCTATGGATCAGTTTTATGAGTTTAATTACGGCGGCAAAGACATTCTGGTTAACGGCCTGTCTTTAAAGATGGAGGATATGAAAGAACTTAAGGAAAGATACCCGGGTTCACTTTCGCCAGGGGCAAATGATAAATATTACGAAAAGGAATGGGCCCGTCATGTCCATTAATAAAATCCTGCTCATATCCGTTTTTATGTTTTCATGCGTATTTTCATTGCGGGCCGGTTACCATTATGTACCATACATGAACGGGGGCGACATGACGCGCATGCCCGCTTACCTGTGGTACGCAGGTTGTGTCCCGACATCGGGGTGTATGGTCATGGGATACTGGGATAATTACGGAGGCATGGGCGGCGGGAGTTACGGAAAAAACACCGATTATGGAAAGTTGATACAATGTTATATGGATAAAACGGCAATGCTGGCGCTGAAAGGGTACTATGGCGAAACGTTTTCGTGGAGTTATTACGATGCGGACGTGCCAAAGGCAAAGACCCATTATGAGCTGGCCTATCACATGCAGACCAATGCGGCTGGCGGCACATATGTCAACATGGCTGCGACGGCATTGACAACGGTGGCGGGCATAAGGGGATATACTGATTCATCAAGTACGTACTTTGCAGGGAACGCGGCCAATGACTGGTCCTGGCAGAACCTTGCGGATTCCATAGACGGCGGGAAACCGTGCATATGGGGTGACAATTTCTCAGGCACCGGACATGCCATGGCTGCATGGGGATACAATGACGACAAGTATATCATGGTCTACAACACATGGGATGAAATGCGGCATGATTATTATTACAAATACTATAACGGCGTCACGAATGAGGCAAATACAATGACAGGCGTTATTACATTCGACCCCGGGACCAAGGGCATGGATTCCGATGTGGAGTTATTTTTGCCTGACGGTGGCGAAGCGTGGCTCAATAATACCCCGCAAGTAATACACTGGCAACAGTACGGCACAAGCATTGATACTGTAAAGATATATTATTCCCAGGACGGCGGATTGAACTGGACGCAGATAGCGGCGGCAACAAGCGTTCAGGGGGACAATTATTTTACCTGGACGCCTCCCGGGACAGTGGACTCACCGAGAATGAGGGTCAGGGTGGAAGGATGGTCAGGAGGGGGGAACGGGATGCATTACGGCGACGACGGGAGCCGGCAGAATTTTTACATAGGCGTTAACTCTCCGACAGTAACGCCGACTGTGACCGTTACCTTTACATTTTCAGTTTCGCCGACGGTAACAAGGACTTTTACGGACTCCCCGACATTTACCGCAACACGTACCGTCACTCCCACTTTTACTTGTACGAAGACCGCGACACCCACGGCAACAAATTCTCCGACTTTTACCGTAACTTCAACTTTCACAGTCACGAAAACAGCCACGCCGACAAGAACGTCGACACTTACTTTTACCGGAACCTTTACGTTTACTGTGACCATGACATTCACCGTAACAAATACAGGAACATCAACGTATACGCCTTCAAGTACAGAAACTGCCACAGAAACGCAGACACATACTATGACACCGACGGTCACGCCGACATTCACATACACGCAAACGCCGACCTGTACCTATACTTCAAGCGTGACGGACTCGCCGACCGACACTCCAACGTCGACTATCACGCCGACATTCACATGCACACAAACGCCGACATGGACCTATACTGCAAGCGCGACGGACTCGCCGACAGATACAAACACGGACACTCCGACAGGCACGCCGACTTTTACCGTCACTTCTACCGGGACCGCGACGCACACCGCCACAATAACAGACACGATATCACCAACGCCGACCGATACACCGACATTTACCGCAACACCGCAATATTCGCCGACAAGCACCCAAACTGCGGGGGAAAATACCGCGTTTAAAATAAATAATGTTCTTGTTTATCCCAATCCCGTAATGCCGGGGGAAAATACGATTTATGTGCGGCTGGATGCAACGCAGCAGCCAAAATCCGTAAGGATAAAGGTTTACACGGTTTCTTTCAGGCTTTTAAAGGATAAAACATGGCCCGCCGATTCTATAACAGGGCATTATGCCGTGAACTTGCCCCTGAAGGAACTTGGCAGCTTTGCCAGCGGGGTGTATTATTATATTTTAGCGGCTGAAGATTCTACAGGCAGACAGGCGAAGAGCAGGATTGGCGAGTTTATTGTATTAAGGTGATGCCGCGGGAAAAGCCTGACGACAGAAATTGTCATTATAATACCGGACGACCAATCCATAAATAAAACTGCCATGCGTCTGACACGACCTATCATAAGGACTTTCCCGCCAATAGTGTAACTGAACTTAAAAAAGCAATAAAAAACCGGACATTTCTATTTTGCAGAAAACCGGACATTCTTATTTTGCATTGACATAACTGTTTCGGCTTGTTGACTAAAAATATTCTTTATGTTATTATTAAATACTATACTTTTCCTGCGCGTTTTGAATTGTTGGAGGTACGTCATGGACTATTTTAACTATAAAAAGAAGACGCTTTTTGCCGAAGACGTTGATATTAACGAGCTTGCTTCCAAATACGGGACCCCGCTTTATGTCTACAGCAAAAGGACGTTCCTGGAGCATTTCAGGAAGATAAAGAGCGCCTTTTCCGACATGGATGCGCTCATATGCTATTCGATCAAGGCTAATTCAAACGGCGCTATACTTAAGGAAATGGCAAAGGAAGGTTCGGGTTTTGACATAGTGTCCGGCGGTGAATTATACAGGGCGCTGCGCTCGGGCGTGGACCCGAAAAAGATAGTGTATGCAGGCGTGGGCAAGACGGCTGAAGAGATAAAATACGCCATAAAGTCAGGCATACTCATGTTCAATATTGAGAGCCAGGAAGAGCTGCATTCCATTAATAATGTTGCCAAATCAATGAAGCGCAAAGTTGACGTGGCGATCAGGATCAACCCTGATGTCGACGCTTTGACCCATGCTTACGTGAATACCGGAAAAAAGGAATCAAAGTTCGGCATAGATATCAACCTGGCCATGGGAATATATAAAAGCGCACAGAAGTTAAAGCATATCAATATTAAAGGCGTTGATATGCACATAGGTTCCCAGATAACCACCCCCATACCATACTTAAACGCGGTAGGGAAGATGGCGCAGTTTGTGTCCCAACTGCTGTGCCAGGGCGTAGGTATCGAGTACCTGAATATAGGCGGCGGTCTTGGCATTATTTACAACGAAGAAAAGCCGGCTACAGCTGATATTTTCGCAAAGGCCATTAAGCCGCATCTGGCGGGTTTTAACCTGAAGCTTATTTTAGAGCCGGGCAGATTTATTATAGGCAATGCGGGAGCGCTGATCACAAGGATAACTTACAATAAAAAAGGAAGGTTGAAAAATTTCCTTATAGTTGACGCAGGCATGAATGACCTGATCAGGCCCGCGCTGTACAGTTCTTATCACAAGATAATACCGGTCAATATAAAAAATGGATCAAAGCTTGAGGTTTGCGACATAGTGGGCCCCATTTGCGAGAGCGCGGATTTTCTCGGCAAGGACAGGCACCTTCCACAGATGGATAACGGCGAGCTGCTCTGCGTGCGTTCAGCCGGCGCTTACGGCATGGCCATGGCTTCAAACTATAATTCAAGGCCCCGCGCCGCGGAAGTCATGGTTGACGGCGGCAGGCATTACCTGATAAGGGAAAGAGAAACATATGAGGACCTGGTAAGCAGGGAGAAATAAGAGATTTATGGAAGAAGAATTGGAGAATTAAAATGGCAAAAAACGACGGTTTGAAATTTACAAAGATGAGCGGAAACGGTAATGATTTTATCCTGATGGATAACTATGACGGCAGTGTGAAACTTTCCGCGAAACAGATAGAAGCGCTTTGCTCCCCGAAATTCAGCATAGGGGCTGACGGCCTGATAATGCTTGAAAAGGCCGCCAAAGGTTATGATTTCTACATGAAGTTCTATAATAATGACGGAAAAGAAGCGGAGATGTGCGGCAATGGCGGCAGGTGCATAGCAAGGTTTGCCTATATAAACGGCCGCGCAAAGGCAAAAATGTCCTTTCTGGCAAAAGACGGTGCGCATGAAGCCGAGATAAAGAAGAATGGCGATGTGAAACTTAAGATGATAGATCCTTTTGATTACAGGAACCAGGTCAAGATACGGTTAAGCGGCAGCGAAGTTAAAGGTTCTTTTATAAATACAGGCGTTCCGCATTTTGTGATAGAAGTAAAGGACCTGGCAAACGTCAGGGTAAAACACATAGGCAAAGAAATAAGGTTCCATACGAGTTTTGCGCCCAAAGGGGCCAATGTAAATTTTATTGAAAAAAAAGGCGACGATGTTTTTGACATAAGAACCTATGAACGCGGCGTCGAAGATGAAACTTTTGCCTGCGGAACAGGCGCAACAGCCGCAGGCATAGTCCTTTACCTGAATGGCAAGGCTAAATCGCCCGTATCTTTCAATACCAGAGGCGGACTCTTGAAGGTTTATTTTAAGGATGAAAATAAAAATATAACCGATGTACATCTCGAAGGCAACGCGAGAGTGGTCGCGTCGGGGGTTGTCGGGGAAGACGCTTTTAAATTCTAATTATTGATTGCTGATTAAGGCAATAAAAAAGAATCGATGGAGGATCTGACATGTTCCAGGGATTGTATGTGGCGATAGTAACGCCTTTTAAGGACGGCAAAATAGACGAAGAATCATATAAGCAGCTTATAGAGATGCACGCTGCAGCCGGCACCGACGGCATAGTCCCGGCGGGAACCACGGGCGAGTCACCGACCTTAACCCCGGAAGAAAATGAGCAGTTGGTTGATTTAACCGTGAGATTTGTAAAGGGCAGGATGAAAGTAATGGCCGGCACGGGTTCAAATTCCACGGCTGAGGCCATAGAATACACACAGGCAGCGGAAAAATCAGGCGCTGACGCGGCTTTAGTCGTCAACCCTTACTACAATAAGCCGACCCAGAAGGGCCTATACGAGCATTTTAAGGCAGTGGCGCAATCGGTAAAAATACCCGTGATCATATATAACATAATCGGAAGGACCGCGGTGAATGTGGCGACCCCGACAATGGTCAGGCTCGCGAAGGAAGTACCGAATATAAAAGGCGTAAAAGAAGCAAGCGGGGATCTGGCGCAGATGAGCGAAGTTATAGAGCAGTGCGGTCCGGATTTTGACGTACTCTCGGGTGATGACGCTTTGACTCTGCCGCTTTTATCCATAGGCGGCAAGGGCGTCATATCAGTGGTGGCCAATATTATTCCAAAGGATGTAAAAGAAATGATAGTTGCTTTCAATAACGGGGACTTAAAAGGCGCGCAGGAAATGCACCACAGGATGTTCCCGCTGATCAGGGCCATGTTCATAGAAACAAACCCGATCCCGGTCAAGGCTGCATGCGCCATGCTCGGTCTAATATCGCATGACATAAGGCTGCCTATGACCCAACCGGATAAGGAAAACCTGGATAAAATCAAGAAAGCGATGAAAGAATACGGGTTGAAGGTCTAAATTACTAATTACTAATGACTAATTACTAATTGAGGCAAAGTAAGGCTATTGATTTAATTAGTCATTAGTAATTTGTAATTAGTAATTTTCTTTAAAAACGGAGGTTATTTTATGGTACGTGTAGGAATATCCGGAGCTGCGGGCAGGATGGGGAACGCTTTGGTTTCGGTTGCGGCGCAGAACCCGGAAATATATAAGATCGGCCTGCTTTTGGAGGCCAAAGGCAACAGCGCTGTGGGCGCCGGAATAAGCGGGTTTTCCATAACTGACGATCTGAAAAAAGGGATCGCAGCCGTGGATGTTTTTATAGATTTCACGACCCCTTCAGCCACTTTAACGCACCTGAAAGAACTGGTTGAAGCAAATAAGCCTGTTGTTATAGGTACCACGGGATTTGACAGCAATGAGCTTTTTGAGATAGAACTTGCCTCCAAGCGTATACCTATAGTCATGTCTTCCAATTACAGCATAGGGGTCAATGTCATGTGGAAGCTCTTAAAGCAAGCCACACGCGCCTTAAAGGACGACTATGATATAGACATTATTGAAGAGCATCACAGGATGAAAAAGGATGCGCCTTCAGGAACGGCTATTACTACAGCTGAAATTATACTGAAAGAAAAAGGGCTCGACCCGAAAGCTAACATGGTTTTCGGACGCGACGGAAGGAATAATGTACGCGACCGCGATCAAATCGGGGTATTTGCGGTAAGGGCCGGCGGCATAGTCGGGGAACATAAAGTGATTTTCGGGTCCATGGGCGACAAACTTGAAATATCCCACACTGCGTTTTCCAGGGAAACACTTGCCATGGGCGCGCTCAAAGCCGCAAAATTCCTGGCGGACAAACCGGCAGGGCTTTACTCCATGGCGGACGTACTGCAGCTGCATGATTAAATTCGTCAGATACTCCATAGAAGACAGCGTCCCACAGTGGGGCATCATGAATAACGAAGGGAACATAACCGACATAGAAGGCGATATATATACGCAGTATAAGGTCATGCCAAACGTCATTGAAAGCTCGCGCGTGAGAATACTTCCTCCAACGGACCCTTCAAAGATCGTTTGCGTGGGTTTAAATTATACCGACCACGCGAAAGAAATGAAAATGGAAAAGCCGGCGGAACCCGTGATATTCCTGAAACCCCCAAGCGCGGTGATCGGGCATAAGGATGAGATCATATACCCGGACATGGCATCCCGGGTGGATTATGAAGCCGAGCTGGCCATTGTCATAAAAAATACAATTAAAGATATCCCCGAAGACGAGGTTGACATACACATACTCGGTTATACCTGTTTAAATGACGTGACGGCCCGCGATCTGCAGAAAACAGACGGCCAGTGGACCAGGGCCAAATCATTTGATACTTTCGCGCCTTTTGGACCGTACATAGTCAGGGACATAAATCCCGACAGACAGGACATAAAGCTGTATTTGAACGGGGAGTTAAAGCAGGATTCAAATACCTCAAAGTTCATTTTTAAAACAAAGAAACTCGTGAGTTTTATCTCAAAGATAATGACCTTAAACCGGGGTGACATCATATCTACGGGCACGCCGGCGGGCATAGGACCCATGAACCGCGGCGATAAGGTCGAAGTTGAGATAGGCGAAATCGGAAGGCTGACTAATTTTGTAAGATAAAATAAAACAGTATGATACGGAGGTCTTTATGGAAATTAATAACAGGTTAAAATCATTGCCGCCCTATATTTTTATCGAGCTTGATAAGAAGAAAAAAGCCGCCATAGCCGCGGGCAGGGACATACTGAACCTCGGCATAGGCGACCCGGACAGGCCCACGCCCAGCAGGATCATAGACAATTTCAGGGAATCTGTGGGCAAGCCGTCAAATCACCAGTACCCGATCGGGCGGGGCAGCGCTGTATTTAAGCAGGCAGTGATGAAGTGGATGAAAAAGAGATTTGACGTGGGAATAACAGACAGTGAAACCATGTGCCTGATCGGCGCCAAGGACGGCATCACGCACCTTCCGCTCGCATTTTTAAATCCCGGCGATATAGTGCTCATACCCGACCCGGGCTACCCTGGTTATACGTCGGGGACGCTTATAGCAGGCGGTGTGCCGCTTGCCATGCCGCTGGAACAGAAAAATAATTTTCTTCCGGACCTGGCAAATATACCCGCGGAGGTCTACGAGCAGACAAAAATAATGTGGCTTAATTATCCGAACAACCCCACTTCCGCCATGGCTGGATTAGAGTTCTATGAAGAGGCGCTGTCGTACGCGGAAAAGTATGATTTTATAATCGCCCAGGATGCGCCGTATTCGGAGATATATTTCAATACCCCACCGATCTCCATGCTCCAGATGCAGGGCGCGAAGGACCATGTGATCGAATTCTACTCCATGTCAAAAACGTACAACATGACGGGCTGGAGGGTAGGATTCGCCGTAGGCGGTGAAAAACTGATAAACGGGCTCGGGCTTGTAAAGGAAAATATGGATTCGGGGACCTTCACAGCTATACAGGAGACCGCTGCGTGGACGCTCCTGAACTGCGATGAAGAGGCGGGGCAGATAAGGGCGCTTTATAAAAGCCGCGCACAGGCTTTCACAAAAGGATTAAGGGCCATGGGATACGAGGTTTTAGAGCCGCAGGCAACGCTTTATCTGTGGGTGAAGGTTCCGGGGAATCTTAAGTCCATGGATTTTTGCACAAAAGTGCTTGATGAAGCGGATATCGTGGTAACCCCGGGCATAGGCTTTGGACTCTCCGGAGACAGGTACTTCAGGATAGCCCTTACGGTTGAAGAGGAACTTATTTCAAAGGCATTGGACAGGCTTAAAAAGGTAAAGTTATAAACATCATGGCAAGAATTTACCTTTCATTAGGTTCTAACATAGGCAATAAACCGGAAAACATAAAGACTGCCTTAAATCTGATGGAACAAAACGGCATAAAGGCGGTAAGGCGGTCCGGGCTTTATGAAACAGAGCCTGTGGGAATGAAAAACCAGCCGGATTTCAACAACATGTGCATAGAAACGGAACTTGACATGGCGCCTGACGCTCTTTTAAGTACGATAAAAAAGATAGAGCTTTCCATGGGCAGGATAAGAGACGGGCACCTGGGGCCGCGTATTATAGATATTGACATATTGTTTTATAGTAATATAATAATTAACAGCCCGGGGCTTGTAATTCCACATCCCGAAATAACGCGAAGAAAATTTGTCCTTGAACCTTTATCCGAAATAGCGGGTGATTTCCCGCATCCTGCAAACAATTTAACGGTAAAAGAACTGTTAAATAAAGGTGTTTTTGCGGAAAGTACGCAGCGCATAGGAGAAATTTTATGAGTGACTTTCATTACATAGCCATAGAGGGCGTGCTCGGGGTGGGGAAGACCACTTTTGCCCGTATGTTATCCGCGGACCTGGAGGCAAAACTTGTTTTGGAACAGGTTGACAACAACCCTTTTTTGGAAAAATTCTACAAGGAAATGAACACTTTCGCGCTGCAGACCCAGCTTACATTCCTTTTAAACAGGGCCACGCAGCAGGAACCCTTAAAACAGCTTGATCTTTTCTCGAAAAAGATCGTATCCGATTATCTCATAGAAAAGGACCGCATATTTGCCTACATAACGCTCGGTGAAAATGAACTTAATCTTTATGAAAAAATATACGGCGTGGTCGTTAACGAAGCGCAGCTTTTAAAACCCGATCTTGTAATATACCTGCAGGCTTCAATTGAGGTGCTCATGGACAGGATTAAAAAGCGCGGCAGAAGTTTTGAAAAAAGCATTTCAAAGGACTACCTTTATAACCTTTCACAGGCATACAACCATTTTTTCTCCAATTATACGGCCGGCCCGCTCGCGATAGTAAATACGGATGAAGTTGATTTTGTCGGCGACAAAAAAGCATATAAGATGATAAAGGATTTTGCGCTTAATATCAAAGGCGGGATTAATTACTACACCCCGAGGCTGGATAAGTAATATGTATACGGCCCCGCAGATCGCCCGGTTAAAATCAAAGAAAAAAATAGTCATGCTGACAGCCTATGATTATCTCATGGCTTCATATCTTGAAAAAGCCGGCGTTGACATTATTTTAGTCGGTGATTCGCTCGGCATGGTTTTTTTGGGTTATAAAGACACGCTGCCTGTCACCGTGGATGACGTGATATACCATCTAAAGGCGGTAAAAAGGGGCGCAAAAGACACCATGATCGTCGCTGACATGCCTTTTATGTCATACCAGGAATCCGTAAAATCCGCCGTGAAAAATGCCGGGAAAATAATGAAAAATTCCGGCGCTTCGGCCGTCAAGCTCGAGGGCGGCCTTGAAATCTACAGACAGATAAAGGCCATAGTTGATATAGGCGTACCTGTCATGGGGCATATCGGGCTGCAGCCGCAATCAGTCAACAAATACGGGGGATATCCCGTGCAGGGTGTAAATGATGAGGACAAGATAAGGCTGGTTTCCGAGGCAAAAGCCATAGAAAAAGCAGGTGCTTTCGCATTGGTTGTTGAAAAAGTGCTCTCAAAAACCGCAGCTATGATAACCAAAGCCGTGGGCATACCTGTAATAGGCATAGGTTCAGGGCCGTACTGCGACGGCCAGGTGCTTGTCACGCCGGATTTGCTCGGCGCGTTCGAGGATTTTACCCCAAAATTTGTGAAAAAATACGACAATGCGGCAATCCGTTCGGTAAAGGCCCTTCATAAATTCACTTCAGACGTGAGGAACAAAAAATTTCCGGGCAAAAAATATTATTATTAGGCGGGAACTTTAAATGAAAATAATCAAAGAAATAAGTGAAATGCATGAATATACGGCAAAGCTGAAAAAACGCGGCCACTCCACAGGCTTTGTGCCGACCATGGGGGCCCTGCATGAGGGGCACTTGTCGCTTGTGGACAGGGCATCTGCTGAAAACAATAAAATCATAGTAAGCATATTTGTGAACCCGACGCAGTTCGGGCCGGGCGAGGATTTTGATAAATACCCGAGGCCGCTGAAAAAGGACCTGAAAATGCTGAAAGAGACCCGCAAGGTTGACTGTGTATTCACCCCGGACAGGGATATGATGTATCCGCCGGGAGCGGCGTCTTACGTGACACTGGAAAATGAAATGGCAAATGTCCTTTGCGGCGCGTCAAGGCCCGGGCATTTTAAGGGCGTGACAACCGTAGTCGCGGAACTTTTGAACATAGTAAAACCCGACAGGTTATACCTGGGCCAAAAAGACGCCCAGCAGGCGCTCATACTTTCAAAAATGATAAAGGACCTGCACTATAATACTGAAGCTGTCATCTGTCCCATCGTGCGGGAGAAAGACGGGCTGGCATTAAGCTCAAGGAACGCGTATTTAACGCCGGAACAGCGCGATACCGCGCCCATATTATATAAATCATTGCAGATGGCGGAAAGTATGGTAGAATTAGGCGAAAGATCGGCTGAAACAATAAAAAAAGAGATCCGGCGCAAGATAAAAGAATCGGGAGTAGAGATAGACTACGTTGAAATAGCCGGGACGGAAGATCTGGCTCCCGCAGAGATTATAGCGGGCAATGTGCTCATAGCCGCGGCAATTTTTGTGGGAAAGACAAGGCTTATAGATAATACGATAATCAAAATATGACCCCGGAGGTAATCCATGCTTGTGGAAGTGCTTAAATCAAAAATACACAGGGCAACAGTCACTGATAAGCACCTTGAATACGAAGGCAGCATAGCCATAGACGAGGCGCTGATGCTGGCCGCTGATATCTGTGAAAATGAGAAAGTGCATGTATTGAACATCAATAACGGCGAAAGGTTTGAAACATACGTTATAAAAGGAAAAAAGAACTCGGGCGCCGTATGCATAAACGGCGCAGCCGCAAGGCTTTCGGAAAAAAATGACATAATAATCATTGTGTCCTACGGGCTTGTAGAAGCCGGAGAAAGGGCTGCTTTCAAACCCAGGATAGTGAAAGTGAATTCATCTAACAAAATAAAATCAGGCGGTGCTTAAATGGAGATCAAAGTTAAAAAACTGGGCATCATCGGCTGCGGGGCCATAGGAAGTGATATTGCCGAAGCCGTTGACAAAGGCAACATAAATGTCCTGCTTTACGCGTGTTTTGACATAGACAGGAAGAAATACGACGCGCTCGCGGCGAAGTTAAAGAACGTCAAACCGGTATTCCTGGAAGCCGAAGAACTGATGAAAAATTGCGACCTGGTAGTGGAATGCGCGCATAAGGACGCCGTGAACGGTATCTTTAAAATGGCGATCAGGCATAACCGCGACATCATGTTCTTAAGCGCCGGCGGCGTGCTTGAAAACACCGACCTCATAGAAGAGGCGAGGAAAAAGAAGATAAACGTATTCGTACCATCCGGCGCCGTAGTCGGAATAGACGGGCTTGATGCCGCAAAGTATTCAGGTTTAAGAAAAGTGACCCTGATAACCAGAAAACCGCCAAAAGCGTTTAAGGGCGTTAAATCCCTCATAGACAAAGGAATCAACGTTGACGAAATTAAAACTGAAACCACCGTATACGACGGCAACGCCAGGGACGCGGTAAAGGATTTCCCGCAGAACATCAACATAGCCGCGACATTAAGCCTCGCGGGCGTCGGGGCCGAACAGACTCATGTCAAAATAATCATAGATCCTTTCATATCAAATAACATCCACGAGATAATAGTGGAAGGCGATTTCGGAAGGTTCAGGGCCATCACGGAAAACTTGCCGTCGCCGAACAATCCGAAGACAAGTTATCTCACGTCATTATCGGCGATAGTGCTGATAAAGAAAATAGTGGAGCCGATACATATAGGAACTTAAAATTTTCTGATGAAAATTTTAGAGGAATGAGAATTAAGGGTTTAGGATTAAGGAGAACGGTTGAATACTGACAAACTATCAAAAGTCCCTGAGTTTTTATCCTAATAGGCGCCGTATTTGAACTTGAATTCAGAGGTTTTAGTTCGAATGCATTATGCCCAGCCATCCTTCGACAAGCTCAGGATGTGCAGCATCCTGAAATATAATTGATAAAGGCCCTGAGCCTGTCGAAGGGCCAGCAGGATTGGTGTTGCGAATCGCGTCCAAATCGGCCAGCCACTGTTTTTGTTGCCTTTTGCTTAACTGGAAAGTGGGATGGGTTACTGCATGCTTAAGGTCTTTTCTCCTTCTTCACCCGTTAGGTGAGTTGATTGATGTCTTCGCAGACAGCATTCTACAAGGTTGGACGGCCTTTTTCAATTGTTTCTATCGCGGTTCTAAGGTCTTTGTTTTATGTTGATTTTAACCCCACAAGCAGGTATTATGAATAATTACGCAATATATTAACAGGAGAAAACATGATACAAGGGGACAGGACAGGTTCGGGGCAGGGCATTTACCCTTTTATAATGAGTGTTTTTATTTTTACGCTTTTTCTCTGCGTTTCCGTGCACGCGATGGTCGGAGTGGACTGGACTGCAGCCACGCGCAACGCCGCATTCCCTTCAAGGAATTTGAACGCCGTGCTTTCATATAACAATTATATGTGGGTCATCGCCGGGGTTAACGCGTCAGCCGTACACATGAATGACGTCTGGTACTCATCAAATGGCGCAGACTGGAACCTGGCGACAGGGAACGCGAATTTTTGCATAAGGGCGGGCGTACAGGGGCTTGTCTACAACAATGAAATGTGGGTCATTTCAGGCAACTCCTCGGGATTGTACCTGAACGACGCATGGCATTCAACAGACGGGGTCAATTGGGCTGCTGCTACAAGTAACGCGCAGTTTAGCCCAAGGGACCAGTATGGGTCTGCGGTATTTGACAACGGCACCGGGCCGAAGATGTGGGTGATGGCAGGTTATAACACCGCAGGCGCGACTTATTTTAAGGATGTCTGGTACTCAAGCAACGGCGCAGATTGGTATGCGGCGACGCAGAACGCGGCTTTCGGGGGAAGACTCGCGTTAAAATGCGCGGTTTATAACCCGGGATCGGGCGATAGGCTCTGGGTCGTAGGCGGCTATACATATACAGGGGTAAGCGCGAATGACGTATGGTGGTCGACGAACGGCGCAGACTGGAACCTGGCCACGGGTAATGCCGGGTTCTCGCCCAGGGAAGGCATGGGTTTTGAGGTGTATGATAACAGGATGTGGGTTATAGGCGGGAAGAACGGGTCGACCATATACAGCGATGTCTGGTACTCATATGACGGTGTTACCTGGACCTGCGCGAATCCAACTGCGGCTTTTGGCAATGAGTGCGAGGGCGGGACCACGGTCTTTGACAATAAGATGTGGTCCATAGACGGCATGACCTGCTGCGGCCGTGAAGCGTGGTATACCGAAGTGCTTCCTACGTCCACCAATACCCCCACGCTGACCATAACCGGGACTGAAACCGGGACTGCGACCATAACTCCTACATCATCCGGTACAGGTACACAGACACAAAGCGCAACGCCAACCTCAACCCGCACTAAAACCGGCACTGCGACAATAACTCCAACGCCGTCCTATACAGGCACCGAGATGCAAAGCGTGACGCCGACCCTGACCGTGACCGTGACACAGATTCCGACCCGGACCGTGACACAGACACTGACCCGGACCGTGACACAGACGCCGACCATTACCATGACGCCGACGCCGTACCCTACAGGCGAGCTGGTGGTTTACCCGAACCCTTATAACTGCGATACAGCTTTTAAGGGGACCCTTAAGTTCCTCTACGTCAAACCGGGGTCAAATGTCATAATATACACATTATCCGGCGAATTAGTCGCGTCAAGGAGAAGCGATACAAACCTCATAGAGTGGGACGGCAGGAACCCCTTTGGCGAGCGAACCTCGCCTGGGGTCTACCTGTATATGTTAGAAGAACCGGATAAAGGGAAGATAATATGCGGAAAGGTATTTAAAATAAAATAAAATACAGTTCAAAATGAATAATTTACAATTTACGATTTAAAACGGGTTCCCATCATATATGAAACAATCAAAAATATGTAATTTTTCAGCGGTATTTCAATCCTCGTAATAGCCCAAAGTCCAAAGGGACATACACGATAAACTAATTGTATTTTTGTTTTAATAGTAATATAATACAATGAATTGTACGATAAACAAAAAAGTTTACAATCTGATATTGGGGTGGGAATCATGGACAGGACGCTTGCAATTGTTGAAAGGCTTGCTGTTAATGAGGAAAAAGTAATGGAACTTTACTCTGTTTTCGGGGATATATTCCCGGAACATGGGCAGTTCTGGAAGGGTATTTCAGGGGAAGAAAAACAACATGCAAGAATGTTGCGTGAATTTGGAACCCTGGTGGATGACAAAGATATAAAACTTGACTTGAATTATATTAAAACAGAATCATTGGAAGAATCTATTATTTTTCTTAGTGGCGAGATTGACAGTGCGAAAAACAGGGGCATGGACTGCAAGCAGGCTTTCAAGCTTGCAAGGACGCTTGAAAAAGGCATAGTAGAATCCGAATGTTTTAAGATTTTCAACAGCAATGTGAAGGATTTGGTGAAGTTGTTTGGCTTACTTCAGGCAGATACCAAGCGGCATTGTCAGATGATGGACGAAAAATGCGAAATAATATGCAAGAAATGAAAAGAAGCAGAAGTGAAAAATTCTAAAGGCTCAATACGATGTCTGACCACTGCCCCTTAAAATACGCCCGAAAAATCACTTTGTCAGCAGAAAAGGGAAGGGACATATAATTTTGAATAAAAACAACAGGAGAGCGTCTAATTTTATTCTGGTTTTAGCGGTGATTATTACTTTGTCTCCAAATGCTATCACGGCAGAAAATATAGCTGACCTCCCAATGACGATTACTTCGGCTTATGCGCTTCCCTTGACTAACAACGCTCAAACCATACCTTTGGCTTTAACTGCAGCCACTCAGGCTGCCGGATTGACTGTGACTCCCGGCGCGGTGTTAAGTTTGGAACAGATGGACGATGTTTTACTGAAAACAAACCCGAAAATGTTTTTACAAAACCCCTGGCCGCTCGGGAATGAGGAAGACAGTGAAATAATCGAATTTGTAAATTGCAGCCGGGAGAAGATACTAAACGGGCTCCCTGAGAGGATAATAGTCAAATACTCATCCTACGGTTCCTGCAGTAATTGTTGCTATCACGGAATAATAGTTGTTGATGATAACCTAAATACGTTGTCGGTTTTTCGTGAAGCTACAAGGGATCTGCAATGTGATTTTGAATTTGTTGATTTAAAATGCGATGGAGTCAAACAATTTCAGCTCTTGTCACATCACACATGGGCCGGAGGTGCCGGTTCTGAGGATTATACGCTTTATGAGTTTGACAAAAACCTGCGCGTAACAAAACTGATGGCAACCGAAGTTTCTGATTTACCGCCCGCGGAAACGCCGGGTGAAAAGTACCCGGTACACGGAAAATTAACCCTTGGAGAATGCAGGGCAGGGAAGTACAGGGATATAATAATCCAGAAGAACTGCGAGCATTATGATGAATACTACTCGGAAGACAAAGGAGAAACTGTAAAGGACTATCTGGAAAAAAGCTGGATTGTCCGGGAGACATGGCGGCATACATGGAATGGGTATGTGCTATATAAAAGAACAGGAAGGGACCCCGGGCATTTAACGGTGTTTGATAGGATTTATGATTTTTTCCACAAAAATAAAGTAAAGAAGTCTAAATTAAAGCCATGGATGGAAATGGGTGGATGAGGTTTGACCCTTGCCCTTAATTTCAAGGTTTGATAATTTATTCTTGCGATATACCTTAAATAAATAAAGGAGGCTGTTGTGCAGAAAAAAACCATTCTGTTGTTTCTTGTTTCAATGCTGTTTGTTTCATGTTCAAACAATGGTAGGAATAATTTTACTGCTTTTCCAGGATTGGAGTATTGGATCAACAAGAATGTAATATCGAATGCTGCCAAAATGAGAAAGGAATACGCTGAAAATGGTGGAAGGGGTCAGACCTCACTTATAGCTTTTATCTTCAATGAAATTTATATTTGGCAAGGCTCTTATATGAAAAAGAAAAGCAAAAAATATAAAAGTTGTTTGTGCGGTCTGACGCTTGACACTTAGCACGGTACGTTTTGAAAAGCCGTGGTGAGCGGCGGCATGCTCCTTCGCAGGTTCGCTTCGGCGCACATGGAGCAGCTGCTCTACGAAATGCCGGAGATAAATTGGTTGTGTGAACTATCTTGATGGTTGCGTATCTCCAATCCTTATCTAGGCGCGGGCCGATTGGACGTAGGCCCGCGACTACACAATTCAAAGCCGAGGTGCCAACCCTACTCCGTCAGCCCATCTTCCTGTTTTTTCTTTCCCCTTGCCTTTGGAAACAGTGGTGATAAAATAGGTACAAATTCCGCGGCCATTGGTTTTATTCATCCGGGTATAAAAATTTGCAGAGGTGATGTATAGAATAGATGGGGTCAGGCCTTTACCTGATACTTGATAATAATATGCACTTGTAAAATATTGAGTGGTTCAAGGATTGACTTTCATATTTAAAAATGATATTATAATTAATATACGAAGGGGATGAAAAATGAAAAAAATATCACCGTTCTTGTTCTGTTCTGTTTTTATTTTTTCGATTATTTATTTTGGATGCTCAAAAAAATATCAACCGGCAACTATCCCTGGGACGACAAATATAATATTTACTGCAACATCTACAAACACTCAATCCGTTTCAGTATTAAACACCCCTGTTTTAACGCAAACCTACACATCAGCAAATACTCCTTGCCCTTCATCATCCATGACATTTACTTCGACACCTTCTTTCGCAATTTCAATGATGCCAACATTTACAAGAACCCCGTCTTCCATAAACACCCCAACTGTGACATTTACATTGCAGATCACAAGTACCGCAACTGTCACTTTGACAAGTACGCTTGGGTTGGCCGGGAAAATAACGTTCTATAGCAACCGCAGCGGCGACTATGAAATATATACGATGAACGCGGATGGCAGTGGTCAAACAAACATTACAAACAATCCCGCATCTGATAATGTCCCAAAATGGAGCCCCGACGGCAGTAAAATAATATTCGGCACTAAACGGGACGGCAATTATGAGATCTATCAGATGAATGCTGACGGAAGTAATTCGTTAAATTTGACTAATAATCCGTTTGATGATTCAAGCCCTTGCTATTCGCCCGGGGGAGATAAAATAGTTTTTGAAAGCATTCGCGACGGAAATTTGGAGATATACACCATGAATTCCGACGGAAGCGGAGTTATAAGACTTACAAATAATGCATCTGATGACTATGAGCCGGTATGGTCGCCGGACGGTTCAAAAATAGCTTTTGTAAGCACAAGGGACGGAAATCAGCAGATTTATGTCATGGATTCGGACGGCAACAATCAAACAAGGCTGACAAACAGTCCCAATACAGATGAATTACCTTCCTGGTCTCCAGATGGAAGTAAAATACTTTTTGATAGTAACCGTGACTTTACTTTTCAAATATACGTTATGGATGCAGACGGCAGCAACACCGTAAGGCTGACAACAGGTGGTTATTGGGATGTTTCGCCTAAATGGTCGCCGGACGGAAATGAAATTGTATTTGCCAGCATGAGGACCGCCTGTGTCAATATTTTCATTATGAATGCCGACGGCAGTAATCAAACCAGAATAACAAGTACCTATCCAGCCGATGATATGGGACCTCAGTGGCATTGATGTTTTACCCGTATAAAAGTATATATGAGGTCAGTTCTTTACATAATATTTGATAATAATATGCACTTGTAAAATATTGAGAATGAAAGAAACCCTTCGTCTTCGAACAAGATTTGAAATCCGGTTTAAGGCCGGGACTTCTCCCCATAAAATGATCTGGACGCCTGTTTTTTCTTTACTCTTGCCTTTGGAAACATGGGTGATAAAATAGATACAAATTACGTGTCCCTTGGTTTTATTCATCAGGTATAAAAATTTGCAGAGGTGATGTATCAGCGACACAGATCCGTTTTCCTTTGATGAGATCAGATCGGCCGGTCAAATGTCATTGCCGCGGGCCGAATTTTTATCTGCTTCCGATGGCGTCAAATTGGCTTATTACAATTTTATCCATGGCAACCCTTCCTCAATCCTTCTTTTTCTTCACGGAGGCGGGGCCTATAGCGGCGGGGGATATGCGGTTTTTGCTTCTAATCTTTCAAACAATTATAATACCGGCGTTGTGCTTATGGATATTCGCGGGCACGGGAATTCCGGCGGGGAGCGTGGGCATTCTCCATCGAAGGAACAGTGCTGGGATGATATAGGAAAAATGGCCAGGGAGTTGAAAAGTAAATACGCTAACATATTGTTTTTTATTGGCGGGCACTCCTCAGGCGGCGGGATGGTGCTTAACTACGCTTCATGGGACACGGATAGTCCTGCAGACGGTTATATCTTTATCTCACCCCAGCTTGGTTATAAATCAGGGATTCAAAAGCAAACTGACAGGGAGAAATTCACAAAGGTGAACCTGCCGGCATTCATAATCAACGGAATATCAGGAGGGAAACTTTTGGGCAGTTTTAAGGCGGTCCGTTTTAATTACCCAAGGGAAGTACTCGCTGCAAACCCGCTTTTCATAACTTCAATTACCGTGAATATGGCAAACGCCATGACCCCTTATGACCCGCCGGGCGAATTCAGGCGCATAAACCGGCCTTACGGGCTGTTCATAGGGAAAAATGACGAGCTTTTTGAGCCTTCAAAAGTGTTGGATTATTTTAACCTTTCCGCGGATAGCATAAAAAAACGTTCAGTGAAACGGATAATTATGGGGGCAAATCACCTGTCAATCCTGCTCAACTGTGAAAAAGCTGTGGCGGAAATGATCACGGGATTGCTGCGGGCTTAAATAGTTCGAGGGTCTTGACCTGATACGTGACGAAATCTGTGTATGTTGACGCAGTAATATATTTTTGTCTTGCTAGTACATGATATAAAGTGATAAAATCAGATGATGATTAATAGCACGTTTATGATAGTAACCGGGAGTTTTTAAAATGGAAAACAGAATAAAAGTAATAATTGCGAAATTGAAGCAAAAACTTGAAGAGCTGTATGGTTCAAGGCTTAAACAGCTTATTGTCTATGGTTCCTATGCGAGAGAGCAGCAGACGGAAAATTCAGATATAGATATTGCCGTTGTGTTGGACGGGGATATAAGCAAGTCTGCCGAGATCAGCAGGATGATAGAAGCAATTACGGATTTAAACCTTGAATACAGCGTGCTTATATCCGTTTACCCGGTTTCTTCAGGCGATTATGCATCCATAAACAGCCCGCTCATGATAAATTTAAGGCGTGAAGGTGTGGCGGTATGAAAGAAGTAAAGTCACTTTTTGAACGTGCCGACAAATATCTGCGTTCAGCAAAAATGTTGATAAAGGAAAAAGATTATGAATCTTCGGTATCCAGGGTATATTATGCGATGTTTTATACTGTCGAAGCCATCCTTTTGACCAAAAATCTCAGCTTTTCCTCGCACAAGGGCGCGATTTCAGCATTTGGAGAACAATTTATAAAGACGGGAGTATTCCCAAAGGACATGAGCAGAAATTTAAACGATGCCTTTGAAAAACGGCAAATAGGAGAATACGAGTATACGTTTGTAATACCGGAAAAAGACGCAAAAGAAGTACTTAAATACGGGAAGGAATTCATAAAAACAATCGAGGATTATTTAAAAGGCAATAATTTATTTTAAGCCTTAAATTCCAGAATTATTCAGTTCTATATGCTGGTTTATGGGATTTGGACTATAAACTGTAATAAACAATAGTGATATTATCAATTATCATTTCGAGGGTTGACACTTTTCGTATTTTTTTATTTGGAGGTATTTAACGGCCTTTAGGAATATTGATAACCACCCGGTTTACCCCAGTGCCTCCAGCACATCCTTCGTGCTCCGCACAAGTCCAATCCTTGGAAATATTTTTTTGATAGCATGTTCGTGCTCTTCCGTGCTCTGCGCGGACATCGCGTCCTCCGCGAATATCTGGTTGTAGCCGTGTTCGTATGCGCTCCTGGCCGTGCTCTCCACTCCGAACACGGTGGAGATGCCGCACAAAACTATCGTCTTTATATCCCTGCGCCTTAACTGCAGGTCGAGTTCCGTGCCGTAGAAGGCTCCCCATTGTTTTTTTGTTATGATGACGTCTTCGGGCCCGGCGGATAACTCGGGCACTATTTCGCTCCAATCCGGCGGCATCTGGGCCGGCATTGGCCTTATAACATCTGCCGCGGGGTTCAGCCTTTCTTTTGGACCGGATGATACCCTCACCAAAAAAACCGGCATATTGTTCTTTCTGAAGGCTTTAGCCATATCCGCGGCGTTTTGTATCACGTCTTTTGCCGCGTGCGGCTGCGTCTGCATGGAAGCGATGCCTTTTTGAAGGTCTATTACTACGAGCGCTGTTTTTGCCTTATCAATTACAGGTATTTTATCCATGCAAGGATTATAATATTTTGAATCTGTTTTTACAAGGAATTCATCCCGCCTGAAAATCGCAATGGCAATAAACCATGGTGATATTCTCTAGTATCATTTCGATGTTTGACACTTTTCTTTTTGTCGCGGGCGGACTGCCTGCGGGAGGGGCAAGGTACAAAGACGGGGCGGGTGGAAAAAGGTCGATAGAATCCGGAAAATCAGGATTTAATATCAGCGGTTAAATGTTTTATGCTGTGTAATGGATTGGCGGGATACAGGTAGAGGTCAAACCTTCAGGGAAAGAAGATACTATAATTTCAAAAAATAGCGGGTATTATTATGGCCTGCAAAAGTGAGGTTGTTTATGGGCAGGAAAATATTGTATTTTTTAAAGGTGTCGGTCTGTATGTTACTTGTTTCTCTTCTAATAGGCTGCGGGACGATAATGTACCCAAAACGCGTCGGGCAGAAGGGCGGTAATCTTATAGACGCCGGAGTTGCGGTAATGGACGGGCTTTGCCTGCTGCTTTTTATAGTGCCGGGTGTAGTAGCTTTTATCGTTGATTTCTCCAACGGCGCTATATACCTGCCAAGCGGCGGATATGGCAGCCTGGATATCAAGGACATGAAAAAGATCGACTTTGATGCAAAAAAATGTACAATAAAAGACATAGAAAATATCGTGAAGATAGAAACCGGTTACGACGTGAAAACAGACCGGCCAGGGGTAAGAATGTACGCTTTCTCTTCATATAACGAGCTGAAAATGCAGTCGGCCGTGTGCTTGCAGGACAAAGAATTTGTAGTCAGCAGAAGATAAAGACAACAGATAAATCAGGGATTTAATTTATTTAAAATCCGGTCCTCGAATTTTTATAATTTATAAACGGATTTTTGTTTTTGGCTTAAACCCAGTTGCGAACGTTATTCATTATGTCCAGCATCCTTTTTAGCCTTATTTTTATTCATGATTATTGGACAAACCTTGATGGATTCGAACTTTTAAGCATTTATATTACATTATAAGTGTTTTACTGAAAAATATGTTGTATAATTGTCATACATATGTTATACTCTTTAAAAGAATTGGGGTGACGCATGAAATTCATAACTGTCAGGGATTTAGCTACAAAAAATAAGGAAACCAGGAAACTGATAAGCAAAGAGGAGACAGTGCTAACTTTTAACGGAAAACCCATAGGCTTCATACTTCCCACAAACGAGACGGATTTTGAGTTTATGCTTAAAGAAACTTCGGCTGTAATGGCAAGAAAAGCGGTTGCTTCGATGCAAAAAACGGGCGCTAAGGGCATAAGTCACGCGTCAATTGAGAAAGAGATACAGGAAACAAGGAAATATAGGAAAAAATGATAGTTGTAATTGATACCAATGTTCTTGTCTCGGCTTTGTTAAATCCGGCCGGTATATCGGCAAAAACATTGAAAATGCTTCTCAACGGTCGGTTTGTTGCCGCTGTGCAGGATAATTAATTTAAGTCAAATCCAATAAAGGCAAAGCAACATTCTATAATTCCGTCCTATAACCTCGTCCTATAACTCCGTCCTATAACTCCGTCCTTGACAGGATGTTTTTTTAGATTTAAAATATTATACCTTACTTTTTACTTTTCATGAAGGAGGCAAACTTGGAAAATGTTATTGAAATAAAAGGGCTTACAAAGATATACAAGGCGCTTGATTTTTGGAAAAATGACAGGGTTGTCGGCGTGAAAAACATAGATCTTTCTGTAGAAAAAGGCGAGGTTTTCGGGCTTTTGGGATTAAACGGCGCGGGTAAAACTACACTTATGAAACTCATGCTCGGGCTCTTAAAACCTACGGCCGGGGACGTAAAAATACTGGGTAAATCCATCGATGACATAGAAGTCAGGGCAAAAATAGGTTATTTATCCGAACTTCCTTATTTCCCTAAATACCTGAAAGTCAGGGAGGTCATGGATTATTTTGCCGAACTTTTGGGCCTGCCGCAAAGATCGAAAAAGGCAAGGATAGAAGAAGTCCTTGAGATAGTAAGGCTGGGCGCGAAATCCGATACCAGCATAAAAGGACTGTCAAAAGGAATGCAGAGCAGGCTGGGCCTGGCCCAGGCCATCCTGAACGATCCCGACCTGCTTTTTATGGATGAACCCATGTCAGGTCTTGATCCATTGGGCTACAAGGAAACAAGGGATATAATAATAGACCTGAATAAAAGAGGCAAAACAATATTTTTTAATTCCCATATCCTGAGTGAAGTTGAAAAGATCTGCCACAGGGTGGCTGTCATACATAAGGGCTTTTTAATCGACGTGCAGCCGATGAAAACCGCAATGAAAAAATTCGGCAGCATGGAAAAGTATTTTGTGGCAAAAATAAAAGCGGGGGATAAAGCATGAGACGCATAGCCGCCGTGGCTGAATACATATTTAAGCAAAGTTTCAGGAATAAAATACTCAATGTCCTCATATTATTCGCGGTTTTTGCCATCGGGTTCTCGCTTGCCATAAGCGAACTTGCCCGGGAGGCTGAAGTAAAGATGGTCGTGGATTTTGGGCTTTTTGCCATAAGCCTTTTTGCATTCTTGACGATCGTCCTTTCCATGACCGTACAGCTTTTTGAGGAAACAGAGCTTAAAACACTCACGCTTATCATTGTCAAGCCGATAAAAAGGTACGAGTATATACTGGGAAAATACCTGGGAATGATGATGACTGTTTTGATGAATATCCTGATAATGCTTGTGATCCTGATGCTTATAGTCAAATTCAGGGGCGGGGAACCGTGGGATATAAAACTTATCGAGGCATCCATGTATTCATTTTTAAGCGTGGCGATCCTGGCCTCGGCAGCCATGTTTTTGTCGGTGGTCACGACTTCTGTGCCGGGCTGCATAATATTCCTTATTTCCATATACGCCATGGGGCACCTGACCATACACCTTAAGAACCTGGCGGATAAAACAGGCGGGGCCGTTGTGAAAGCGGCCGTTGATCTTATATATTATGTTGTCCCGAACCTTGAATTGTTCAACATGAAGGATAAGATAAACAGCAGCCAGGCTCTTTTTGACCTGAATTATCTGGGGCTGGTTTTAGGTTACACATCATTGTATATAATTGTAATGCTGGTTTTAACCTCCATTATTTTCAGCAGGAAAGAATTTTAAAAGCCTTTAAGGCTTTAAACGGTGGCGCCTTGGTCAAAAAGACAGTTTTAATCTCAGTTTTGATATTCATGGCCGCAGCTGCCTGCGTCATAAACAACCAGGCGTCGCAAAGGGTCATAAAGTCCCAGCCTGACTGGTATTTTCTCAGCCTTCATTCTTACAAAAATTTTCCGCAATTATTTTCCGTTGGTTTCGGTTTCAGGTCGCTTGCGGCGGATATGGATTACATACAGTTCCTGCAGTATTACGGCGATGCCGAAAACTCCGGCACCAGGTACAGGGACCTATATAAATATATAGACACCATGACCGACACGGACCCCGGTTTCACTTTTGCCTACACTTACGGCGCGGCCATCCTGGCTTTTAACCTGCACCGCTATGACGAAGCAATAAATTTGATTAAAAAAGGCTTAAAGTATAATCCTGGATTCTGGAAACTCAGGTTTTACCTGGGAGCGATAATTTACAGGCAAAAAGGGGATACGATCAAGTACACGGGCCTTCTGGAGGAAGCAATCAAGTTTGACGACCATCCGGCCATAATAGAACGCATGCTGGGCAATATATACGATATATCAAAAACGCCCGACCAGGCCGTCATGTACTGGGTAAATTTATATAAAACAACAAAGGACATTCAGAGCCGGCATCTGGCTCTTTCCAGGATCCAGGCGATAATGAAGCAGGGTAAGATCAATGATCTTAAGGCGGTTTTAAAAGCAACGCAGTAATTGGATATTTAAATCGTACTTAAAAGGAGAAAATTTTGGCTGACAAAATCGTAATAAAAGGCGCGCGGGAACATAACCTGAAAAACATTGACATTACTATCCCACGCGACAAACTTGTGGTCATAACAGGTGTTTCAGGTTCCGGCAAATCATCACTGGCTTTCGACACCATATACGCCGAAGGACAGCGCAGGTATGTGGAATCGCTTTCAGCTTACGCACGGCAGTTTTTGGGGCAGATGCAGAAACCTGATGTGGACACCATAGACGGACTTTCCCCTGCAATAGCCATACAGCAAAAGAGCGGAGGGAGCAATCCCAGGTCCACGGTCGGGACCATCACTGAAATATATGATTATCTGAGGCTGCTTTGGGCCAGGATAGGCGTGCCTTACTGCCCGAATGACGGGACGCGGATACAATCACAGACCGTCCAGCAGATAGTTGACAAGGTGATCGATGCCGGCGACGGCACAAAGATACTCATACTGGCGCCGGTCATATCGGGAAAAAAGGGCGAGTACACAAAATTGTTTGAAAATGTAAAAAAAGAGGGTTTTTTAAGGGTCAGGATAGACGGCGAGGTAAAATCCATTGAGGATAAAATAAACATCGACAAGAACAAAAAGCACACCGTGGAAATAGTCGTGGACCGACTGGCGGTTTCAAAGTCCGATAAAAAACGGCTGACGCAGTCCGTGGAACTTGCGGTAAAAATAGGCGAGGGCATAGTCATAATACATGACACGGGGAAAAAGTCGGACACTCTTTTTTCCGAAAAACTTTCCTGCCCCAAATGTTCTTTTTCCATGACAAAACTCGAGCCGAGGATGTTCTCTTTTAACAGTCCGTTTGGCGCCTGTCCCGAATGCACGGGCATAGGCAGCAGGATAGAAGTTGATGAGAAACTTGTGGTAAACGAGGCTTTATCCATCAAGGAAGGCGCGTTAAAGCCCTGGGGCAATCATGACGGCTATTACTGGCACCTGGTCACCGGATTGTCCGAGCATTATAAATTCAGCCTGGTCACGCCTTTTAAGAATCTCCCTGAAAAGATCAGGAAAATCATACTCTACGGCACTGATGACAGCATAAAATACGAGTACAAAAATTATACCACCGACTGGAAACATTCGGGCGGTTTTGAGGGCCTTATTCCTTTTCTTGACCGCCGCTACAGGGGTACCGATGCTGAGCGGATCAGGCAGGATATATTTAACAAATACATGGTGGAAAAAGAATGCAGCGCGTGCCACGGAATGAGGCTTAGACCCGAGACAATCGCGGTACGCGTCGGCGGCATGTCCATAATAGACGCCACCCGCATGTCCATAGAAAAGTCGTATGAATATTTTTCAAGCCTTGAATTATCCAAAAAGGACGAGATGATTTCCAGGCAAATACTCAAGGAAATACGGGGCAGGCTTTTATTCCTCCTGAATGTGGGTTTAAGTTATCTGACCCTGGACAGGAAATCCGGGTCCTTATCCGGCGGGGAGTTCCAGAGGATACACCTGGCAACCCAGATAGGCGTGGGCCTGGTGGGGGTTTTATACATATTGGACGAGCCGAGCATAGGGCTTCACCAGCGTGACAATCAAAAACTGCTCGCGACCCTGCAGAAATTGAGGGATCTTGGCAATACGGTCATCGTTGTTGAGCATGATGAAGAGACAATAGTGAACGCGGATTTCATCGTTGACGTGGGGCCCGGGCCGGGCGTGCACGGCGGGGAAATCGTATATGCGGGCGATCTTGAAGGCCTGCTCAAGAACAAAACCTCGCTGACAGCGAAATACCTTAACAATAAAACTAAGATAACGATCGAGAAATCGGTAAAAAGAACCGCGGATAAGTTCATAGAATTGCGAGGCGCAACCACAAATAATCTTAAGAACATTAATGTGAAATTCCCGTTGGGAAATTTCATCTGTATAACCGGGGTATCCGGTTCGGGAAAATCCTCGCTGATAGCAGAGACACTGCATCCCGGTTTGATGTATGAGGTTTACCGCGGGGGCATACGGCCGGGCGGTTATAAGGAAATAACAGGCTGGCAGCAGATAGACAAGATCATAGAGATAGACCAGTCAGCCATAGGCAGGACGCCGAGGTCAAATCCCGCGACTTACACAGGCGTCTTTACCGAGATAAGGGATCTGTTCGCGGACACAAAAGAATCTAAAATGCGCGGGTATGAACCCGGGCGTTTCAGCTTTAATGTCAAGGGCGGCAGGTGCGAGGCCTGCGGCGGGGACGGGATAATACGCATTGAAATGAATTTTTTACCCGATGTTTACGTGCCTTGCGAGGAATGCGGCGGAAAAAGATATAACAGGGAAACGCTGGAAATAACTTTCAAGGATAAGAACATATCCGAAGTGCTGAACATGCGGGTGGAAGACGCGCTTGTATTTTTTGGCAACATACCGACCATCAAAAAAGTCTTGCAGACACTGGACGACGTTGGGATGGGATACATGACCCTGGGACAGCAGGCCACAACACTATCCGGCGGGGAGGCCCAGAGGGTGAAGCTTGCCGCCGAGTTATGCAAGCGCTCCACAGGGCAGACATTTTACATCCTTGACGAGCCCACAACGGGCCTGCATTTCGCGGATATTGAAAAACTGCTGGGCGTACTAAACAGGCTGGTCGAGCTGGGAAACACGGTCGTAGTCATAGAGCATAACCTGGATGTAATTAAAAATTCCGATTATATAATAGACATAGGCCCTGAAGGCGGGGACAAAGGCGGTTATGTGGTCTTTGAAGGCACACCCCAGGAAATAATCAGGTCAAAAAAGTCTTTCACCGGCGAGTTTTTATGCATGCATATGACAGGAAAGCATATACGTTAAAACAATTACTAAATGCAAATTCCCGGCGCCTGTTGTAAAATTCCGGCGTAAAAACCGTCTTATTTTCTTGTAATTTATCCTGAAAAATTATATAATTTATATTCCAATTGTGCTTTTTGGGACATAAATAACTTTGTCACACGAAAAAGGAGATTTTTAGCATGAAAAATAAGACTGATTTTTCAGTTACATTTTGGTTATTCCTGTTTCTTGTTATAATTGTTTCATTTTCGTATTTTAACCAGAACAAACAGGCGGGCCCGAAGAATTACAATTATTCGGACTTTCTTGACGCGGTTAAAAAGGGCGATATTTCAACTGTAAATGTTTCCAGGACAGAAGAAGGGCTCATCCTTGTGGAAGGTTTGGCAAAGGATAATTCCAAATTCACCACCACATCGCCGACTGATGACCCTGTGTTCTATAAGTCGCTTCACGACGCTAATGTCTCGATCGTGGCGAAACTTCCTGGAAGCACCGCGGGAAGGATATTCAAGTCGTTCTTAATTTTCTGGGGACCCATCATACTCCTTATTGTATTTTGGATATTCATAATGAACCGTTCGCAGGGCGGCGGCGGCGGGGCAATGACATTTGGCAAGAGCAGGGCAAAACTTGCCGAGACGGGCGGCAAAGTGACCTTCGCCGACGTGGCAGGCGTGGACGAAGCCAAGGAAGAATTGCAGGAAATAATCCAGTTCTTAAAAGAACCCAAAAAGTTCCAGGTATTGGGCGGCAAGATACCCAAAGGCGTTCTTTTGCTCGGCCCGCCGGGTACGGGAAAAACCTTATTGGCGCGCGCGGTTGCCGGTGAAGCAGGCGTGCCGTTTTTTTCCATATCAGGTTCTGATTTTGTGGAAATGTTTGTGGGCGTCGGAGCGGCCAGGGTCAGGGATTTATTTGAACAGGGAAAGAAAAACGCCCCGTGCATAGTATTTATAGACGAGATAGACGCCGTGGGCCGTTATAGGGGCGCCGGCATGGGCGGCGGTCATGACGAGCGCGAGCAGACATTAAACGCACTTCTCGTGGAAATGGACGGCTTTGAAACCAATACAGGCGTCATACTTATTGCCGCGACAAACAGGCCGGACGTTCTTGACCCGGCGCTGCTGCGGCCGGGAAGGTTTGACAGGCAGGTTGTTGTAAGCAGGCCGGACATAAAAGGCAGGGAAGGGATATTAAAGGTCCATTCCAAGGATGTAAAACTCGATCCTGACGCGAATATGGGCATCATCGCAAAACGCACATCGGGTTTCTCGGGTGCGGACCTCGCTAATCTTGTGAATGAAGCCGCCCTATTGGCCGCGAGAAGGAATAAAAAGACGGTGACCATGGCGGAACTGGAAGAGTCCATAGAGAGGGTGGTTGCCGGCCCGGAAAAGAAATCAAGGACAACCTCGGAAAAGGAAAACAACAATACAGCCTATCACGAAGCCGGCCATGCCATAGTAACCAGGTTCTTAAAAGGCACTGACCCGGTCCATAAAATATCCATCATACCGAGGGGCATGGCTCTGGGATACACGCTGTCGCTTCCCATCGAGGATAAGCACTCCTACAAAAGGAGCGAGCTTGTAAATACAATAACCATATTTATGGGCGGAAGGTCCGCGGAAGAGCTTGTATTTGTGGATTATACTACAGGCGCCGCCAATGACATAGAAAGGGCCACTTCGATCGCGCACAGGATGGTATGCGAACTCGGCATGAGCGACAAGCTCGGCGCGCTGGCCTGGGGCAAGTCAAATCAGGAAGTATTTATCGGAAAAGATTTTATGAGGGAAAAGAACTACAGCGAAGATACCGCGCAGAAAATAGACTCAGAGGTAAAATCCATAATTGACCTGGCGCACGCGGAGGCATATGGGATACTAAAAAAGAACAAAAAGTTCCTTGACGTCATGGCCAAGGCCCTTCTTGAAAAGGAAACCATAGAGGGTGAAGAATTCGAAAAAATGTACCAGGAGTACGCGCGCAATGGCAAAAAGAAAAAAGCATCAGTTTGACAGGGCATCCATAGAAAAAGCCGTGCGACTCATAGTAGGGGCCATAGGCGATGATATAAACCGGGAAGGGTTGCGGGAGACCCCGCGCAGGGTTGCCGATATGTACGCCGACATATTTGACGGTATCGGCAGGGAACCCGAAGATATAATCAAGGTTTTTGAAACCGAAGAACATGATGAGATGGTTATTTTAAAGGACATACCTTTTTATTCCGTTTGCGAGCATCATTTACTGCCGTTTTTAGGCAAGGCGCACATAGCCTACATACCAAAAAAGAACAAACTGCTTGGTCTGAGCAAACTCGCCAGGGTAGTTGAACTGTACGCGAAAAGGCTGCAGCTGCAGGAACGCCTAACCTCCCAGATAGCCGACACGCTTATGAAAACCATAGAACCGCTCGGGGTTCTTGTCGTTGTTGAGGCTGAGCATCTGTGCATGACCATGAGGGGCGTTAAAAAACCCGGGTCAAAAATGGTCACATCAGCCATCAGGGGCATATTCAGGAAGAATGAATCAACGCGCAAGGAAGCGCTCGAGCTGATAAGCAAAGGCTCCTGATGATATTTAAGGCCCGCGGACGTGAAATGGATTTTAATACCGTAAGGATAATGGGCATACTGAACATAACCCCGGATTCGTTCTCAGACGGCGGGTTGTTCATTGAAAGTGATAAGGCGCTGGATCACGCCCTGAAAATGATAAACGAAGGCGCTGATGTCATAGATGCAGGCGGGGAATCAACAAGGCCGGGCGCGGCCAGGGTAACGGCCCAGCAGGAAACAGCCCGGGTAGTGCCGGTTATCAGGTCATTAAGGGCCGCAAACGGGAAGATATTCATATCCATAGACACATACAAATCAGGAACCGCTTATGAAGCGATAAAGGCGGGGGCGGACATAATCAATGATATATCAGGCGGGACATATGAGCCTGAAATCATGAAAATCGCCGCACAAACGCACGCGGGATTCATAATAATGCATATTAACGGTACGCCAGATAAAATGCAGGAAAACCCCGTGTATTCGCCTGCGGGTGTGATTCATGATATCAAGGATTACTTCAGGGAAAGAATAAGCAGCGCGCTTGCTGCGGGGATAAAGAAAGAAAACCTTATGCTGGACCCGGGCATAGGGTTCGGCAAAACCCTAAAGGACAATTTTGAAATTATAGACAGGCTTAACGAGTTCAAGGAATTTGGAATACCGCTCCTTGTAGGGACTTCGAGGAAGTCCATGATAGGAAAAGTACTGGGTCTTGACGCGGATAAGAGACTGTTTGGAACGGCGGCCTCGGTCGCGTTATGCACCGCAAAAGGCGCGGATATGCTGCGGGTGCATGACGTCAAAGAGATGAAAGAAACGGCTTTAATGACAAGGGCCATGTCGGATTATAAATGATGCTTATGCCATGTACCTGAGCTACTGCGAATATGGCATGCCATGTACCTGAGCTACTGCGAATGGTACATGGTGTTTTATGTTGCCCGGTGCGAATATTGTAAGCGTGATAAAGTAATACCATAAAATACTTCAAATATGGGATTGGCAGGTTCTTGGAGACTGCCCGAAAAGCCTTTATGTTAAGTCGTGGCTGGCACTGATAAGATTTTGCCTCAGGATTTTGCGCTTGTATTATAAAGGGGTATCGCGCAAAGGCCTGAGTCAAAATCTTATCAGTACCAGTCACGATAAAAGAATACGCTATATTAATGAGGGTTTTCAGACAGTATCACTTGGATACTGTTCGAAAAGTCCTTATGATAGGTCGTGTCCGGTGCGGATAAAGAATTTCATTGTTTTGTAATGTTTTTCCGACAGTATCTAAATAAATTCTATAGGAAAGGGGTTAAGTATGAGCGAAAGATTTGACGCTGTTTTGAGCACATTCGCCGGAATGAGATGGAATGATGTCCTGGATATTCTGCTTGTAACCTTCATTTTATACAACCTCTTTATTCTTCTGCACGAAACCAGGGCAATACAGATGCTTAAGGGTTTCGGCATCATACTCGTGCTTGTCGTCTTATCAAGGATGCTTAGGCTTGATACAATGTCCTGGATCCTGACCGGTTTAAGCGCCATATGGATAATAGCATTTATAATAGTTTTCCAGCCGGAACTCAGGCGCGCGCTTGTTGAGTTCGGGCAGAACAGGATATTCAAGTTTATATTCAAGGAACACGGCCAGCTTTACAGGGAAATAAAGGAAACCGCTGAAATACTGGCAAAGAAGAAAAGTGGCGCGCTCATTGTGCTTGAAAGGGAAGTAAACCTGAAAGGTTTCATGGAAACCGGGACAACCCTGGACGCGGAGACGTCCTCGGAACTTTTGATATCGATATTTAACCATAAATCGCCACTGCATGACGGCGCCGTTATAATCCGTGAAGGCAGGATCGCCGCGGCAGGATGCATACTTCCTCTGACACAAAAAGACGATATAGACAAAAAATACGGCATGAGGCACAGGGCGGCCATAGGTATTTCCGAGGAAACGGACGCGATAACGATCATAGTATCCGAAGAAAGAAAGTCAATATCTTTGGCAATAGGCGGTAAAATAACCCCGGATATAAACGGTGAAACGCTGCTGGAGATACTGTCCCTGTACGCGCCGAAGATAAGGTGAACTTCCGGTTAAAAAACTCAAAATGCCCGAAGGTCCAAAAGCGGCATCATTAAGGAGGATATATGACAGACGCGATTAAAAAATTTATTTTCAATAACTGGCAGTACAAGCTCGGGGCCCTGCTTACGGCTTTAGGACTGTGGTTCTATGTGGCCAGCGAGCAGAACTTAAGCGTTGTCATCAGCGCGCCTGTGCAGTTTGACAGTTTCCCGTCCGATATGCAGATAATAAATAAGGTGGCAAATTCCGCCGACATAGAACTCACAGGCAGGCGTGACATTGTAAATAACATAAATAAAAAAGAAGTTAAGGTCATTATAAGTCTCAAAGGCTCAAAAGAAGGCAAGAACAATTACAGGATAACCCCTATGAATATAAAATCGATCCCGAGGGGCCTGGATATCCGCAATGTAACGCCTTATCAGATAGAGATAGAATTACAACAGTCAAAAAGAACCGACGGGTCCAGATAATGGCAAAATTATGCGTAAACATAGACCACGTGGCGACTGTAAGGCAGGCGCGTATGGATGTGGTTCCCGACCCTGTGGAAGCCGCAATAATGGCGGAAAAGGCCGGCGCAGACGGAATAACCGCGCATTTAAGGGAAGATAGAAGGCATATTAATGATAAAGATGTGGAAAGGCTTAAGGCTGCGGTCAAAAGGAAATTCAACCTTGAAATGTCCCTGTCTGCCGGTATAGTCAGTAAGGCCCTGTCCATAGTCCCGGATGAGGCTACTATAGTGCCGGAAAAGAGGCAGGAACTGACAACTGAAGGCGGACTGGATGTAATAGTGAATTTTAAGAAGCTGAAAACAGTCATCTCACGGCTTAAGGCAAAAAACATCGATGTCAGCCTATTCATAGAAGCCGACCCAAAACAGATAAAAGCTTCCAGGGAAGCGGGCGCGGATCTCATAGAAATACACACGGGCAGGTATGCGAACGCAAAAACCGCAGAGATCATGGATAAAGAGTTTATAAAAATAAAGGACGGGGCCGTATACGCCAGGTCACTCGGGCTTAAAGTAAACGCGGGACACGGCCTTACATACGGTAATGCCGGTAAAATAGCGGGTATTAAAGAGATTGAAGACTTAAATATAGGGCATAACATTATAGCAAGGGCGGTTATCGTCGGCATGGATAAGGCCGTAAAAGAAATGATCAAGGCGGTAAAATGAAGGATAAAGCAACGGCACACGCTGAAAAGCGCCCGTCGCGCACGGGGCAGCACGACAGGACGGGGCGTATGGTAGCGGCTTTAGCCCACGAGATAAAGAATCCACTCAACTCCATGAAGGGCGCCAGCCAATACCTGCATGACAAATACAGCGGGCAGGATGAAATAAAGGAATTTACAGGCATAATAATAGACGAGATAAACAGGCTGGAGAGATATTTAAACGAATTTTTGAGTTTTTCATCGGGACTGGGCCTTAAGCCCGGTAAAGTAAAGCTTGAAAACTTCATAACGGCTATATTGATGATGGTTAAGCATGGTTTTCCGGCGGACATTAAGGTCACCATAAGGAAGAATCCAATGCCTGAAGTGTACATGGACCAGGAAAAGATGCGGCAGGTTATGGTAAACTTCTTTTCAAATTCCGCGGATGCTTTGCGGGGTGTAAAGGAACCAAAGGCGGAAGTCATACTTGACGCGGATAACAGGAACGCTTACATAACCCTGAAAGATAACGGGACAGGCATCAAGGCAAAAGACTTAAAACACATATTTGAGCCGTTTTTTACCACCAAAGTTTCGGGATTGGGCATAGGGCTTTCAATAAGCAATGCAATTGTTAAAAAGCATGGCGGCTTGATAACCGTGAAAAGCAGGCCGGCCATATCCACAGAGTTTACAATATCGGTGCCGCTTGAGAAAAGAAGGCTAAAAGGATGAACAAAAGGAAGATACTTGTGGTTGACGACAATAAGTCAACGCTGAAAGTAATAAACGCAATCCTTACGCAGGATGATTACGCGGTATACACCGCGTCGACTCCGTTGGAAGCCATTGAACTCATAAAGAAAGAACCCATACACCTCATCCTGCTTGACCTTAAAATGCCGGAAATGGACGGCATAGAACTGTATAAACGCATAAAGGAAATAGACGGCGGCACCGCTGTTATCATTATGACGGCCTATGGTACCGTGGAGTCGGCGGTGCAGGCATTGAAGCTCGGCATAGATAATTACCTTCAAAAACCGCTGAATTTTGACGAGCTAAAGCTTACAATAGGTAAAATATTCGAAAAAATAGAGTTAAAGGAAGAACTTGCAATATTAAAAGGGGACATCCACGGGGAAAATGTTTTTGAGAAAATGATAGGGAAATCCAAAAAGATGAGGGAAATATTCAAGAAGATCGGCAATATCGCAAAATCAAGCTCCACAGTTTTGATCACGGGTGAAAGCGGGACAGGCAAGGAAATAGCGGCCAGGGCCATACACAACCTCTCAAAACGCAAAGACGGCAAGATGATATGCATTAACATGACCGCCATACCCGAGGGACTTCAGGAATCGGAGTTATTCGGCTACGAAAAAGGCGCTTTCACGGGGGCATATAACACCCGCCAGGGTAAGTTTGAAATAGCCGACAACGGGACCATATTCCTTGATGAAATAGGCAACATAAATTACAGGCTTCAGGCAAAACTGCTCAGGGTGCTTGAAGACAAGCGCGTGGAACCGTTGGGTTCAAATAAATCCAGGACCATAGATGTCAGGATAATTTCCGCCACGAATTCCGAACTTAAGAGGGAGGTCGCTGACGGCCGCTTCAGGGAAGACCTTTATTACAGACTGAATGTCATATCACTTCATATGCCGGCGCTGCGCGACAGAAAAGCGGATATACCATTACTAGCCGATTATTTTCTCAGGGAAATATGCCTGAAAAACAACATGACCGGGAAAACGATCTCAGACAGCGCCATGGAAATGCTGATGGGGTATAACTGGCCCGGAAATATAAGGGAGCTCAGGAATGTCCTTGAAGAAGCTATAGTGGTATCAGATGGCGATATAATAGAACCGGATATTTTAAACCTGACTTATGAAAGGTACGCGGAATCAAGGAATGAACAAACCCTGCCGCAGCCGGATATGCCGCTCTCCGAAATGGAAAAGAAATCCATAGTAAATGCCCTGATTAAAACCAAAGGAAATCAGACAAAAGCAGCCCGGCTTCTCGGTATAACAAGAAAGATAATAATGCACAAAATAGAGAAATATCAGATTTCTGAAATTGTCCCTGTAAGGACAAGGCTATCCAAAAAGCCCCAATAGGCACATTTAAACGTTTATTTCATCGTAAAACTCATATAAATATAGTTTGCTTTCGGAACAATTCGTGCTATAATTGAACTGGTTCAATTATCATTTAATCGAGGAGGCAGTGCATACATGATATCCTTCATGGAAAAAAGAGTTGATGAGCGGGTTGATTTAACAGCTTATGCTAAATTCAAAATCCTTTCAGATAGTGACGGCGCCGTATCAACCGGATACGAAGAAGGGACAACGCTAAATATATCCAGGTCCGGATTATGTATGCAGGTGCCGCGTAAACTCGTGGAGGGAAATGTAATACGCATTGAAATATCTGCAATCGGGAATTCTGTACGCGCCATCAAGGCGTTTTGTGAGGTCCAATGGTGCGTAAAGAAAAATGACAACACGGATTTTGAAGCGGGCTTAAGTTTTATAGCTTTGAAAGAAGAAGATATAGATTACCTGAATTTGCTTGTGGAAAAGCACAAAAGAGCAGTGTAAATTGGAAAATTTAAACAATGATGTATTGACCTTAAAGGAAGTCGCGGTATTTCTTAAAGTAAAACCGGTCACCATTTATAAACTATTAAGCCTTAATAAAATTCCCGGCACGAAAATACTGGGTGCGTGGCGTTTTAAAAAAGAGCTTATCGAAGAATGGATGGATACGGACTGCGTGGATCCTGCAAAAATGGCAATGTAGGCTGCTTGGACACTGCCGGAAAACTCTCATCATTATGATGATAATGTTTGGATACTGTCGGAAAATCCCTAAAAACTATCGTTGTGGGCCGAATAATCCTGTCAACACACTTTGCTTGTTGCCGGACTTCGTATTCGGCCCCTACAAATATCTGCCTGCATTTGTAGGGGCAGCATATCATGCTGCCCGCCCCTTGCGGGCTTTTCCGACAGTATCGTTTGATTTTATCCGCCGCAGGACGATCTTATTTATGTCACTTGCCGTTAAAACCCTTCTGTATTTAAATATACTTGATTTTCCAGCTCTTATTTGCTATATATATAAAATGTTTCTGATTAAAATAGAGTTAAAATCCAAGGAGGGAAAAATGTTTAAAAAGATCCAGATGTTCCTGTTTTTTGCAGTTGTTTTATGTCTGACTTCAGCTATTTATGCTGATGGAGCGCCTGCCACGCATGTCGGCGGCCAGCTTAAGATCGGTTTGTTCGATTACTCGTCAGGTACCAGCAACGGTGCAACAGGCTCTGAATCCAGGGGGTTTACCATAGGGGATATTTGGATATATATATCCCAGGACCTGACCGATTGGTTCTCTGTGGACGTTGAACCGCAGTTTGCCTGCGATACAGGCGCCACACCATCAATTGGCAACCCGATCAATTCAAAAATGTCCAAGTTTGATGTTACCCCTTCTTTTGACGGCTGGAGCAGGTTGCTGGCAAAAGCATCTTTGCCCGGCGGAGTGGACCTGTCGTTCGGCGTATTAAGGCCAAGGTTCACGCTTGATTACGGCACCGAGCTTTTCTTCGAGGACGAATTCAATGCGGGGCAGTTCACTCACAGCCCTTTCCTCGGTGAAATGCACGAATCAGGTCTGGAAATACTCAAAAGTTTCTCGGTTTCCAGCGTGTCCATACCCGTATTCCTTTACATAATGAACGGCGCTATAGACACCGGAGGAAGCGCTTACCTCGACAACAATAATCAGCCCACGGTAATGCTCCATGCCGAACCTGAATTAGGGCCGGTAAAACTCACCGGTTCCATCGCGTTGGGCAAATGGGACGATAAGGAGATCAACAACCTCATGCGTTACAGCTTCGGCGTGATGTTGGATTTTGGGGATTTGACGATAAGAAGCGAAGCAGCGGGCGCCGTGCTGCAGAAAGCGCTGTCGTCGGGTGATGCCAAAGCATACGGGTATTATTTCAAGGCGGGTTACAGGCCGTCCTTTGCCAAATGGTTCAGGCTTACTTTCCAGCAGAATCTTGCGGACCATAACTTCACGGGTTTTGACAATATCGCCTCGGGCACGACAGGCGAGAGGTATTTGACAAATTCACCCGGTTTTGAGTTATACATCCTTGATTCCGCCATACTGCAGTTTGCCGTGGATATAGCGGATTGGCGCACGTATGACAATACCAATATTTCACAGTTCGTAAGGCCCACACTGGGCTGCAGGATAACTTACTAAATAAACAGTTTTTAAACACAAAGGCGCGGGTTAGATTTCCCGCGCCTTTGTTGTTTATATATATACACTGGATACTGTCGAAAACCCCGCAAAGGGCGGGCAGCATGATATGCTGCCCCTACAAATGCAGGCAGATATTTGTAGGGGCCGAATACGAAGTCCGGCAACACACAATGTGTGTTGACAGGATTATTCGGCCCACAACGAAGGGGGGGCGATAGTATCAACATAACCGAAAGTATAAATATATTCGATTAATTTATTGACTTTTACCCCGCCTTTAAGTTAAAATATCAAATACCTTTAAAACACAGGAGGTTTTATGCGTTCCAGTATACAATACGTTATGTCATTATTAATATTATGTTTTCTGGCGGCCGGTTTATATGCGGCGCCAAGTAAAAGCACTCCCAAGGCGGGCGCCACTCCGCAGACTGAAGAAGGCGGGAGAGGTCCTGTGAGCTTGGGTGTTGTAAAAGGCCCCGGGACTGAAGCAAATATTTTTGACGACAACAGCCTCATATATACACCGGTTCCGACCGTGACGCCGGTGTTTACCATCAAGACGCCTGAAATAGAAGCATGGGGCCTTTTGGTGGACACAAAATCACTTTTAAACAGGTGCGCCAAGGATACAAAAAGGTACACCAAGACATTTAAAAAAGATTTTATGGAAGGCTATAATGACATGGGGCAGGTAGTAAGCAGGATTCACACCGAGGCACTTTTGGACAAACGCGACCAGGTGGAACTTGACTGGGAAAATCAGGTGGATAAAGCCGAGCACAGCCTGGCGCTCGCCGAAGAGTGGGGCACCGAATTTAATGAAGACTACAAAGCGATGGTGAAAAATCAGGCGCGCGTTAAGGTCCTTCTGAAGAGGTTCAGCAAGAAAATCCAGCGCACGAACGAAGTCGAGCTCAAGTATGGGTATAATGACGAGGAAATGTTCTATATAAGAAAAGATATTGACAAGTTCAACGAACTTTTTAAAAACTACGTTTTCAAATATCAGGCAATGATAAAGACAAAAGAAGACAAGGTAAATAAACTGCTTAACGACCACTACGAACTGTATAAACCTTAAGTTATCAAACTTTTAAAGAGAATGCCGGCCTTTATGCCGCGCTTTTGACAAGGCTGGTTTTGCGTGCTTAAACCCATAAAAAATATTCTCGTGATCAAGCTCCGTGATATCGGCGATATTGTCCTGTCCACTCCCGTGTTAAAGGTCCTTGACTATAACTGCGCCGCCCCAAAGATAATATATGTGCTGAAGAAAGAATATGAGAATTTTAAATACCTGCTTCCATACGTTCATGAAGTGATAACATACGACAAGAACGACCCTTTTGATCTTATCCGTCTTGTGTTCCGCCTCCGCAAATATGATTTTGACCTTTGCGTGAACCTGCATGCAACATTCAGGAGCGCGCTTATTTCGCTGTTATCCGGCGCCAAGTTCCGCCTTGTACACAACCACAGCGGCAAAGATTATTTTTCCTCGGTGCCGCTGGGCATAATAGAAGCGCAAAAGAGCATAATTGAGCGTGACCTGGATACTTTAAACCCGCTCAAGCTGGCGGACATATCCGACGAAATGAAAAAGACCGAACTTAAACTAAACGAGGAATATACCAGGTATATAGATGATGATGAAGTATGGCTGACGGTTGGCCTGGGTATTGGCGCGAAACGGGACAATAAAATGTGGATGAAAGAAGGTTTTATAGAAACGGGAAAACGCCTTGCTGCGGACGGATATAAAATAGCGGTTTTCTGTTCCGCGGATGAAAAGGGAATTGGAGAGATAGTTACGGCCGGAATAGGCGAAAAAGCGAAACTTTACTGCGGCCTTGATTTTTTAAGGCTGGCTTTTTTCCTGAATAAGCTGAGGCTTTTCATAGGAAACGATTCGGGCCTGCGCCACATGGCGGCGGCTTTAGGGATAAAAACCCTGACATTATTCGGCCCTGAAAATCCTGTTGAATGGCATCCTTACAGGGAGGAAGACGGCCACTTTAAGATATCGCACCTGCAGGATGTGGCTAAAACCGGCATTGATGTTGATTCAAAAAAATTCAGGACAAGATCAATGCAGCCCATGGAAATGATAACGGTTGATGAAGTTTATGATGCGGCGTCAAAACTTCTCAAACAGAAGGCAAATCAGCCATTCGTGCATTAATTCACATGCTGTTTGGTAAAAAACCGTTGACAAATTTCCCCAATATAATATAATTTAGCGGATATTTAAGCACGTTCAATCAAACGTTGCTAATTCTAACAAACGGAGGTACGGATATGGCGGTAAAAGTAGGAATTAACGGTTTTGGACGCATAGGCAGGAACGTTTTAAAAGCTCTGCTGGCCAAGAAAAACAGCCAGATAGAAGTAGTTGCGGTAAACGACATTACGGACGCGAAGACACTCGCGCATCTTTTCAAGTATGACTCGGTGCAGGGTATTTTTAGCGGGGATGTACATGCCGACGGCGAGGATGTTGTAATCAACGGAAAAAAGATCAAAATATTCAAGGAAAAAGATCCGGCAGCCATCAAGTGGAATACGATGGGTATTGAAATGGTCATTGAATCAACCGGTTTTTTTACCGACAAGGAAAAAGCAGTTCTACATATGACCAATGGCGGGGTAAAAAAGGTTATTATCTCAGCTCCGGCAAAAGGCGAGGACAAGACATTTGTCATGGGCGTTAATGAAAAAGAATACGATCCCAAAACGCACCATATCGTGTCAAACGCTTCCTGCACGACAAACTGCCTGGCGCCTTTCACAAAGGTCCTTCACGAGAAGATCGGGATAGTTAAGGGACTCATGACTACGATTCACTCCTACACAAACGACCAGAAAATCCTTGACCAACCTCACAAAGATCTAAGAAGGTCAAGAGCTGCGGCTTTATCCATGATCCCTACATCCACAGGAGCCGCAAAAGCGATAGGGCTTGTTATGCCTGAGATGAAAGGCAAGCTCAACGGCTACTCAATGCGCGTTCCGACGCCCAACGTTTCAGCGGTTGACGTGGTTTTTGAAATGAAAAGAGAAGTTACAAAAGAGGAAGTAAATGCGATCTTAAAGTCCGCCGCCGAAGGCGAATTAAAGGGCATAATCGCATACTCGGAACTTCCCCTTGTTTCGCATGACTATTTAAACGACTCACACTCATCGTCAATTGACGGAGACATGACGTACGTTGTCGGGAATATGGTAAAGATACTTTCTTGGTATGACAATGAATGGGGTTATTCCTGCAGGGTAGTTGATCTGGCCGATTACATGGTAAGCAAAGGCCTGTAATTTAAGGAGCACGGAGTTTCAGGCTTCTAAAAACTAAAGTTATGCAACAACATACCAGGGGCGTTGTGATAAACAACGCCTCTGGGATTTAAAAAGAAATCATAATCAAGGAGGATTTACATGGCAAAATTATCAATTGAGGATCTGGCGGGCGATATAAAGGGCAAAAAGGTATTAATGCGCGTTGATTTTAACGTGCCTTTGGACACCAAAAGGGTGATTACTTCGGATAAAAGGATAAGCGCTTCGCTTCCGTCAATAAAGTATGTCCTGAAAAAAGGCGGCAGGCTCATTTTAATGTCCCATCTTGGCAGGCCAAAGGGGAAAAAGGCCCCTGAATTTTCACTGGATGTGGTTGCCGTGAAACTATCAGAACTGCTGGGCAAGCCGGTACAATTCGCCGGCGATTGCATCGGCGATGAAGTCAAAAAGATGGCTGATTCCCTGAAAGACGGCGAAGTAATGCTGCTTGAAAATTTGAGATTTCACAGTGAAGAAGAAGCCAATGACCCGGAATTCTCAAAGAAACTCGCTTCTTTGGGCGATATATACATCAATGACGCGTTTGGGACGGCACATAGGGCGCATGCTTCCACGGAAGGCGTGTGCAAATACATAAAAAAATGCGCGGCCGGATTTTTAATGGAAAAAGAACTGAAATTTTTAGGCGAACTGCTTGCCAACCCGAAAAAACCGTTCTTAGCCATCTTAGGCGGAGCCAAAGTTTCAGATAAGATAATGGTGATAGAAAACCTGTTAAACCTGGTCGACGGCATAATCATAGGCGGCGGCATGGCTTACACATTCCTCCAGGCAAAGGGGCGCGAGATCGGCGATTCGCTTTGTGAAAAAGACAAAATTGACACGGCGAAAGACATAATGAAGAAAGCCATGGACAAGAACGTTTCCATATACCTTCCCATAGACCACATAGTGGCGAAGACCCCGCCAAAAGGCGTTGATTTCATGACAGCGCTCCAGACAGCCGAATATAAATCAGTCCTCAGGGATTCAATTGATGCAGGCTGGGAAGGCGTTGATATAGGTTTGAACACAATAGATAAGTTTAAAAATATCATCATGAAAGCAAAGACGATATTCTGGAACGGCCCCATGGGGGTTTTTGAAGTGGAACAATTTTCAAAAGGCACCATGGAAATAGGAAAGGCGCTTGCGGCATCAGGCGCGGTGACAGTGGTAGGCGGCGGGGATTCCGCTTCCGCCCTGAAGAAACTGAAACTGACGGATAAAATGACACACGTATCAACGGGCGGCGGCGCTTCCATGGAGTTTATGGAAGGCATCGAACTTCCCGGAGTAGCCGCTTTAACCAACAAATAATATTGACGTATGTAATAAATTAAAAAAATGGAGGATTTTGTGAGAATACCTTTGATCGCGGGAAACTGGAAAATGTACAAGGATATTGATGACGCGGTGGAACTTGCTTCGTCACTGAAAAATGTTCTGAAAGACGCTGATGGGGATAAGGTGGAGATCGCTATTTGCCCTCCTTTTGTCGACTTGCAGGCGGTCAGCGCGGTCATTAAAGGGTCAAATATAGCTTTAGGCGCGCAGAACATGTATGCGGCGCAGGAAGGCGCTTTTACAGGCGAAATATCACCTCTTATGCTGCGTTCCGCAGGATGCCACTATGTCATATTGGGCCATTCCGAAAGAAGGCAGTATTTTCATGAAACAAATGAAATAATCAATACAAAGGTAAAAATGGCCCTTGAGTACGGGCTTTTCCCGATACTTTGCGTGGGTGAGAAGCTTGACGAGAGGGAAAAAGGCATAACAAATGACGTAGTGAAGGATCATGTAACCGGCGGATTAAAAGGAATATCCAAGGAAAAAGTCACAAGCATAGTGATCGCGTATGAACCTGTATGGGCCATCGGCACAGGCAAAACAGCGACACCCGACCAGGCGCAGGCGGTGCATAAGTTCATAAGGGAAACTTTGGCCTCTCTTTATGACCAGGCCACGGCGCAGTCGGTAAGGATACAGTACGGCGGATCGGTCAAACCGGATAACGCCAAGACTTTGATGAATATGCCCGATATAGACGGGGCGCTCGTGGGCGGGGCAGCCTTAAAAGCCGATTCATTTGAAGCCATAGTTAAATTCTATCGATAGATAGGGAAGGAGTATTTAATGCTGCTTTACAATATTATCTGGGTAATACATGTAATAAATGTGGTACTGCTTATTGCCATAGTGCTTATACAGACAGGCAAAGGATCTGAAGTGGGTTTTGCTTTTGGTTCGGGCGCGGCACAGACCATGCTCGGTTCGGGCGGCGGAAAGAAGTTTATTACCAGGTTTACCATCATCCTTGCCGTTCTTTTCATGGCCACTTCGATTTTTCTCGCGCTTTTTCAATCGAGAAAAGCAACCAATTACCAGGGAGTGCTGGACAAGGTAAAGACAGAAGCTCCGGCAGTACCGGGCGCGGCAAACCAAGCCAAGCCTTTGCAGGCGGCGCCGGTTGTTCCTGTTACAAAACCCGGCGTGCCGGCTTCAAAACCTGCGGGCGCAAAATAATTTCAGCCGTATTATCAAATGCCATTGCGGGACTTAAAACCCGCAATGGCAGTTGACATTTTTAGGGGGATAAAATGCGTTTGTTAAAAACAGCAGTGATCATATTTGCGGTCTTAATCCTTGTGCTTTCATGCAGCCGTAGGCCAAAATATACGCTGAAAAAAGATTATATTGACAGGCCCGCATATGGCGACGTGTTAATTGATTCAGACATCGGGGAGGCGGCCACATTAAACCCGCTTTTGGCTTCTGACGCGTCATCACTGAACATAACCGGAATGATATTTAACGGCCTTGTGCGTTATGACAAGGACCTTAATCTCGAAGGCGATCTGGCCCGGAAGTGGACGATCTCTCCCGACGGGAAAATCATAACATTTTTCCTGCGTAAAGGCGTCAAGTGGCACGACGGAGTTGAATTTACATCAAAGGACTGCAGGTTTACCTTTGATAAATTCATGGATAAAAACGTCAAGACCGCTTACAGGTCCAACTTTGAGCTGGTGGACAGGGTTGAAACGCCCGATGAGTATACTTTTAAGGTATATTATAAAAAAGTTTATGCCCCGGCCCTGGAATCATGGGGCATGTCAATGCTGCCTTCTCATTTACTGGAAAAAGTGGATGTTAATAATACGGCTTTCAACAGGTCGCCGGTCGGGACGGGCCCATATAGGTTCAAAAAATGGGTCACAAGCCAGAAAATCGAGCTTTATGCCTATAAGGATTATTATGAAGGCGAACCATACATTACGGGGTATGCGTGCATGTTCATACCGGACCAGTCCGTGCAGTTCATGAACCTTGAATCAGGGACCCTTGACATGATGATGCTCACCCCCGACCAGTACTTAAAAAAAACAAACATCGCCGCCTTCGCAGATAATTTCAATAAATACCAGTTCCCGGCATTAAAGTATATTTACATAGGTTACAATCAAACCAACCCGCTTTTTAAGGATAAAAAAGTCAGGCAGGCGCTTTCCTGCGCGATTAACAGGGACGAGATCATATCGGGCGTATGTCAAAACCTGGCCAGGAAACTGACCGGTCCCTTTATACCGGGTTCATGGGCCTACAATGATAAGGTCGTTGATTGTGGTTTCGACCCTGTCCGTGCCGGAACACTCCTTGCGCAAGCGGGCTGGAAAAAGGGAAAAGACGGCCTGCTTGAAAAGGACGGAAAAAAATTCACGTTTACGCTTTATACCAACCACGGCAACAAGGAAAGGGAAGAAATTGCCGCCATAGCGCAGCAACAGTGGGGCAAGCTCGGGATAACCGTTGACATAAGAGTGATTGAATGGAACGTTTTCCTGACACAGTACATAGACAAGAAAAAATTTGACGCGGTTGTAATGGGCTGGGGATTGTCGAGGGACCCGGACGGCTATGACATATGGCACTCTTCCAAAACAAAAGAAGGCGAATTTAATTTTATAAGTTATAATAACCCGGAAGTTGACAGGCTTTTGGAAGAAGGCAGGACTACGTTTGACCGGGATAAAAGGACCAGGATTTACAGAAAAATACACGCCATAATCGCCGATGACGCGCCATGCACCTTCCTATACGCCCCTTACACTTTGACCGCCATACACAAACGCGTGCACGGCATAACCCCGGCCCCTGCGGGCATAAGCTATAATCAGGTTAAATGGTATGTGCCGGCGGAAATCCAGAAATTTAAAATTACGCTTGAGAAGTAAATAATTATAATAACCTTAAATACAGGAGGCACTTTGAATGAACACTAAAGGCAGGATGTATGTCGAAAAACGTTCCAATAAGAGGCATGAAAAAGAGTTCATTATATTTTATAAGATAATGCCCAAGAAAATAAGCGTTGAAACCATAAGAAAACAGGGAAAAAGCGCTGATGTCAGCATAGGCGGTGTAAGGGTCAAGGGTGAAGCAATCGGAGTCCCCGGTGATATAATAAGGTGCGAGATCTTTGGCAGGGATAAAAAGGACATCATAATAGTCCTGGCTGAAATAAAGTGGGTTAAAAGTGATGGAAATATGCACGAATTCGGCGTCCAGTTTGTGGGACTGCGCGAAGAAGAGGCTGAAAGCCTCGACGACATGCTCCATTCATAAGATCAAAATATTCAGAGAGTAGACAGGATAGAGTAAACGGTCAAAATAGGCGGGGTCATTTTACAGGTCGCAGGTGACGCAGTGGTTGAAGTTCTCCGATTCGATCTGTATAGTTGAGTGGCTGATGTGAAAATCCTTTGAAAGCGAAGAATTAACCTTCATTATTATCCGGTCCGCATCTTTTAATCTCACCTTATTAACGACAATGTGCGCGTCAAAAACCGTCCTGCCCGGTGTTATGTCCCACATATGAATGTGGTGGATGTCCCTTATGCCCAACCCGCGCAAAGAGTATATCTTTTCCTTTATTTTATTTTTGTCAAGCCCTTTTGGAACCCCCTGCATCAGTATATTTATGCTTTCCAGCAGTATGGATACGGATTCCTTTATGATGTAAAGCGATATAAACATGGATATCAGCGTATCCAGGATATACCAGGGTTTGAATAAAAGGACTATTGCGGTCAGGATGACGGCAACCGAGGAAACCGTATCGCCAAGAAGGTGCAAAAACGCCGATTTTATGTTTAAACTTGATTTGGAGTCCTTAAACAGCATGGCCACTGAAATGCCGTTTCCAAGCAACCCGACAAAAGCCACGGATAACATTATGACTGAATTGACCGGTTCCGGTCTGGATAATCTTTTTATGGCCTCATATATAATGAATCCGCTTACAAAGAATAAAACTATGACATTTGCCAGAGCCGCCAGTATTTCAGCCCTTTTATAACCGTATGTTTTGGTGGATGATTTTGATTTTTTCCCGACAAGTATGGCTATATAGGATATTATCAGGGACACCACATCGGACAGATTGTGAAAAGCGTCGGATAACAGGGAAAGCGAGCCTGATATGATCCCGCCGGCGATCTCCGCGGCAGTGATAATAATGTTTAGAATTACAGCTTTTAATATATTTTTTTCGCCGGTCAACCCATGGTCATGACCGTGATGATGTACATGCTGTTCATGGTCGTGATCGTGGTCATCCTCATCGCTCTTTTTGCATGAATTCTTATCGTTAATCTCCATTATCTCTCCTTGGAATTTACCGGTTAATAATTCATTTTAACATAAAAACATGAATTTTTTGTTTTTATTTATTGACTTTGCGCGGATTAAACCCTATATTATAGCTGTAATTAATACGAATGCCGGGGTGAATATATGAATGAAGGCGATTTACATCTTGAGAAAAGAAAGTTTAAGAGGGCTTATTTGCAGTATCCTGTTAAATACAAATTGATGCCCAAGGAAAACTCCATTCTCGCCGTAAAAAACGACGGGATGAGCAGGGATCTGAGCATAGGCGGCGTGAGGATAGAGGGCAATATAACAGGCGAAGCGGGCGATGTCATAAAACTGGAGTTTAAGACGGAGTATAAGGAGGGCCCGATCACGGCCTTTGCGGAAATTAAATGGATAAAAGAAGTAAACGGCCAGCATCAGTTCGGCCTGGAGTTTCTTGCATTAAAGGAAGAAGACAAAAACCTCATAGAAAAAATGATAGGCTGATATACCATATATATTTGAAATCTTGACATTTAAAACAGCTTGTGTTAATTTTCTTTTTGTTATATTTAGTGCCGCTATCGTCTAACGGTTAGGACACGGGGTTCTCAATCCTGTAATAGGAGTTCGATTCTCCTTAGCGGTACCATGAACCACTCGCTATCGCTCGGGTTCATGGCGCGCCAAATTCCTACTAATAAACAACGCACTTATCGTCGGCGAGTGGTGAATGCCCTGTACCGGAGGAGCATCGCGACGACTGGTACAGGGCGGTTGAACGCAAACGGTAGTTAAATATTCAATCTGTTAAGATCTAAATAACAAGGTTCTTATCTTTTCATCGGAGGGGATGAAAATGAAAAAACTCTTTTGTTCTATTTCACAAGCAGGGCGTGCCCTGTACCGGAGGAGCAAAGCGACGACTGGTACAGGGAGGGGATGAAAATGGAAAACTTCTTTTACGTCTATGTGTTATTATGCCTCGACAACGACTTCTACGCCGGTTTTACAACGGACATCCACCGAAGGTTAAAGGAACACAGCCAAGGAAGTAACGTTTCCACCCGCAACCGTCGGCCGGTTGAACTTATTTACTTCGAAGGCCACAAATCCAAAGAGGATGCGTTGAGGCGCGAATCCTATTTTAAAACAAGCAAGGGCAAGGCGACGCTTAAACAGATTTTGAAGGAATATTTGGAATCTGCGGCGGTTTTAAATTATTAGAAAATACTAAAAAACTGCTTTTTATTGTTGACAAGTTCTTAAAAAAAGGTTATATTTATCACGTAATAACAAGTCAGTCAGGAGGAAATCTATAATCGCTTTTCCAAATCATCTGCTTGTTTTTTTGTTCATAATAAACCTGTGCTTAAATCCACCTTGTTTTACAGGGTTTTGATTTGCATAAGGTATGGCTTAAAAAAAGCCTTGTTTCCAATTACCTTAGGAGGTAATCAATTAAATGAATCTACAGGATTTAAAGCTTAAGAAATTGGTCGAACTCCAGAAAATCGCGAAAGACCTCAAACTCGAAGAAACCGCAACGCTGAAAAAACAGGAGCTTATTTTCAAGATACTTGAAACCGACTCGAAAAATAACGGCCTTATATTCGGCGAAGGCGTCCTTGAAATACTCCCGGACGGATTTGGATTCCTGCGCTCGCCAAACTACAACTATCTTCCCGGACCGGATGATATATATGTATCTCCTTCGCAGATCAGGAAATTTGACCTACGGACCGGCGACGTGGTTGCCGGACAGGTGAGGCCGCCGAAAGAAGGGGAAAAATACTTCGCACTTTTGAAAGTTGAGACAATAAACGGCGATGACCCGGAAACGATAAAGGACAAGACCTATTTTGACAATCTCACGCCACTTTACCCCGAGAAGCACATAGTCCTTGAGAACAAGGATAAGGACCCTTCTATGCGCATCATGGACCTTTTAATGCCGCTTGGTTTTGGCCAGAGGGGCCTGATCGTGGCGCCGCCAAGGACCGGCAAAACAGTCCTGCTGCAGAAAATAGCAAATTCAATCACAGAGAATCACCCCGATGCATTCCTTATAGTGCTTCTTATAGATGAAAGACCGGAAGAAGTAACGGACATGGAAAGGACCGTGAAAGGCGAAGTTGTGTCTTCAACGTTTGACGAACCGCCGACACGGCACTTGCAGGTCGCTGAGATGGTCCTGGAAAAAGCCAAAAGGCTGGTAGAACACAAAAGGGATGTTATTATCCTTCTTGACTCCATCACAAGGCTTGCCAGGGCGTATAATGCCGTGGCGCCAAGTTCGGGCAAGGTGCTCTCCGGTGGTATAGATTCAAACGCACTGCAGAAACCCAAAAGGTTCTTTGGAGCGGCGCGCGCCATCGAAGAAGGCGGTTCGCTTACCATCATAGCGACGGCCTTGATAGAAACCGGAAGCAAGATGGATGACGTCATATTTGAGGAATTCAAGGGAACCGGCAACAGCGAAATCGTGCTCTCAAGGGAACTCGCGGACAGAAGGCTGTTCCCGGCAATAGACATAAGCAAATCAGGGACAAGGAAAGAAGAGCTCCTGCTTGAAAAAGATACGCTCAGAAAAGTGTGGGTTTTGAGAAAAGCCCTCTTGAGTAAAATGAAACCGGTTGATATAATAGAGTTCTTAAACGAGGAAATGACAAAGAAGAAAACGAACAAGGCATTCCTGGAAGCGATGAACATAGATTAAACTTATTGCGGAATTCGGACAGTGGATTGCGGAATAAAAACAAAATATCAAGGAGAAACGGAAATGAAAAAAGGAATACACCCGGATTACAAACAGGCCATGGTAACGTGCGCCTGCGGAAACGCTTTTGAAACGAAAAGCACGATAGGCAACATCAAGGTTGAAGTCTGCTCGTCATGCCATCCTTTCTTCTCCGGCGTCCAGAAATTCATGGATACCGACGGAAGAGTTGAAAAATTCAGGAAAAGAGCGAGCAAAGCAACACCCGCGGCAACACCTGCGCCGGCAAAGACAAAAGAATAGCTGCCCGATAAAATACCGCCCTTTGTTATGCTGTGTCGTATTGACGGCCTGACAAAGGGCGATTTTTATTCAATGGAGGTCATTTTCCGGTGTGGCGGAATAACCGGTGAATTGCAATTTAGAATTCAAAATTCAAAATTAAAAATTTAGGTGTCGCTTTGCGACCTTATTATAATATTGCAAGGGCGACAAGCCCGCAGCAATAGACCATAATTTTGAATTTTGAATTCTAAATTTTGAATTAAAAGGAGTTTTACAAATGGCTGAGAAAAAATCAAAATACAACGTCGGCGGCGAAGCTGTCATAGAAGGCGTCATGATGCGTTCCCCGCATTTTTACGCTGTAGCGGTCCGCCGGGCGGATAAGAGCATTACGGTGGAGTCCGGCAATGTGAACAGCGCATCCGATAAGCACGCATTCTGGAAATGGCCGTTTTTGCGGGGCCTGCTCGGCATGTATGAATCAATGAAACTTGGATTTAAGTCGCTGACTATCTCTGCCAACCTGATGGAAGAGGATATCCTGAAAGAGGAAGCCAAAAAGAAAAAGATCAGGGTTAAGGATTTAAAGCCGCGCAACGAAGCGCTTGAAACTTCCGCTTCTTTTGCCTTTGCGATCGTGCTTGCGCTCGGTTTATTCATACTTCTTCCTTACGGCATAAACAGGCTTATCGCCAAAAGATTCCATGAACTGAACACCAATAGGTACTATTTCAACATAGGCATGGTTGTATTTAAATTCATCATATTTTTCCTTTATGTCTGGGGCATATCGTTTTTCAATGACGTTAAACGGCTCTTTCAGTATCACGGCGCGGAACATAAGTCGATATACGCCTTTGAAGCGGGTAAGAAACTTGTCTATAACAACATAAAACCTTACAGCACAAAACACCCGCGCTGCGGCACCGCGTTTATCATAATCACGGTTTTAATAAGCCTTATATTATTTGTAATATTCCTTCCCGCGCAGCTCAAGTGGTGGCAGCGGATACTTTGCGAGATACCGCTTTTGCTCCCCATAGTCGGGCTTTCATACGAGCTGCTGAAGCTTTCGGATAAGTACAGCGACAACCCTTTTATGAAAATTTTTATAGCGCCGGGACTTGCTTTCCAGGGTTTAACCACCAGGCAGCCGGATAAGGAGCAACTGGAAGTTGCGGTCAAATCGCTTGAAAAAGTTGTCGCCCTGGAAAATGCTTTCATAAAAAAACAGGCCCCGAAAGGGAAGGCAAAGAAAAAATGATCTTTATTGATAAACTCCAAAAAATCAAGGAAAACTTTGAAAAACTTAACTATGAGCTGTCCGATACTGCGGTTATCCAAAACAGGGATTTGTATTCAAAAAAAATGAAACAACACTCTGATTACCGCCCCATAGTCGGAAAATTCGAGGAGTATCTTAATGCCAGTGCCGCAGTCAAAGACTCCGAAGAAATAATGAATAATGAAACAGATAAGGAAATGCAGGATATGGCGCGCCAGGACATGAAAGAATCGGCGGAACGCATGTTGAAGCTGGAAAATGAACTTGAGTACATGCTCATCCCCAAGGACCCCAATGACAAAAAGAACGCTATTATGGAAATCAGGGCAGGCACAGGCGGGGATGAAGCAGGCTTGTTTGCCGGGGACCTGTTCAAGATGTATTCGAGGTACATAGAAACCCATAAATTAAAGCTTGAAATAATGTCTTCTTCGCCCACGGAACTCGGCGGGGTCAAGGAAGTCATATTTATGGTAACCGGGGAAAACGCGTATGGCAAACTGAAATTTGAAAGCGGGACACACAGGGTGCAGAGGGTGCCCGATACCGAAACAAGCGGAAGAATACATACTTCGGCCGCAACGGTTGCCGTACTGCCCGAACAGGAAGAAGTGGATGTCGAATTAAGGCCGGATGACCTGAAAATAGAAGTTATGCGCGCCTCAGGCGCGGGTGGACAGCACGTCAACAGGACAGAGTCTGCTGTCAGGATAATCCATCTGCCGACAATGCTCGAAGTTTTCTGCCAGGACGGCAGGTCGCAGATCAAAAACAAGGAACTTGCCATGACCATACTTAGGGCGCGCGTAAAGAACAAGCTTGAAGGCGATGAAAAAGCGAAACTTGATTCGACCCGCAAGGCGCAGATAGGCTCAGGCGACAGGAGTGAGAAGATCAGGACTTATAATTACCCGCAGAACAGGGTAACCGACCACAGGATAGGCTTGACCGTTTATAATCTCGAAGCTGTTATGCAGGGCGACATAGAAGAGTTCATAGAAAAACTGACTTTTGACATGAACCAAAAACTGCTGACCGGCGCGTAAAAAGTTTTACGGTAAGTTCTTGTTTGATTATATATTTAAAGAAGGGGTGTTATGAATTCAGTCTTAAACGAAAAGCTCATTGCCGCGTCCGCTTCCGGTGATGTTGAGTCCATACGCGCGTCCATCAAAGAAGGCGCTGATGTAAACGCGCCTGACACTTCGTCCCCGTATAAATTCACCCCTCTTATACTGGCCGTCAGGGCGGGTTTTATGGATGCCGCAAAAGAACTTATAAATTCCAGGGCGGACATAAACCTGCCTGACAGCAAAGGCATTACACCGCTGATCGCCGCTTCCTGGTTCGGGAAGATAGACGCGGTGCGTGTGCTTATAGACGCGGGAGCCAGGCTTGACGATGTAAGTATTGATGGTAATACGGCTCTCATGGAAGCCTCTGCCATAGGGCATAAAGAAGCGGTTTCTTTGCTGATAAAGGCGGGTGCGGACATAAGCATGATAAATAAAACCGGGCACAGCGCGTTTGATATGTCAAAAACAAAGGAAATCAAAATGTTAATCAACGATAAAATGAGTTTCTTCAACTATTTGCGTTTTATGCTGGCACGATTTATGAGAAAAGGCTGAATTAATGGGGGGAATCAAGGTTACTTATTCGCAGGCGCTTGCTGACGCCAGAAAAAGGCTCACGCCTGTGTTCCGCAATAAAGAATCCGCGTTCAGGGAAGCAGAGGCCTTACTTCTGCATGCAGGCTGTATGACAAGGGAAAAACTTTATGTCTGTTTAAGGGAAATGATCCCGGAAGCGGTCTTGAAACTGTTTATTAACATGACGGCACTCCGGACGAAAAATGTGCCGCTGCAGTACATAACCGGGACCGAATGTTTTTATGGGAGGGAATTTAAGGTTGAAAAAGGGGTTTTTATACCGCGGCCCGATACCGAGTCTGTTATTGACGCGGTTTTGTCCATAAAAGACAGCCTGGTTCAGGGTGCAATTGCGGCTGACTGCGGTTCGGGTTCGGGCATTTTGTCCGTAACTTTGCTCAAAGAAACCGGCAGTATCAAAAAAGTCCTTTGTTTTGACCTGAATAAAAAGGCCTTAAACCTTACTTTGGCAAATGCCTTAAAACACGGCGTGAGCCGCAGCGTAAAGCTGCATAAAGGCGATTTTTTCAGCCTTTGCAGGCGTCATCACCTGAAGTTTGACCTTCTGGTATCCAACCCGCCTTATATACGCCTAAATGCCATGAAAACCCTTCAAAAAGAGGTTCTAAAGGAGCCGCGCGCAGCCCTGACAGACGGCGGACATGGTTATTCATTTTATAAAAAGTTCGCGGAAAACGGGAAAAAGTTTTTGAATCCAGGCGGGTTTATAGTTATGGAAATAGGCGATAAAATGGGCAAAAAAGTAAAAAAATTATTCAGCAAACCCGAGTGGAAGTTCACGGGGGCGTTTAAGGATTTCAGGGATAAGGAACGGGTGATGGTTTTTAGGATGGTGTAAGGCCACATTTTAATTAAATATTTCGTAAATTGGATAAAATCCAATGTTTAACCCGTTTGGCAAATTTTTAGACGGATTCTTTAGCCGTACTCAGCCTATTATTATATGGATTTTACACACTTGAAAATCGCAAACAAGACCTCTAATGCGATTTTCAAGCCTAATCTTCTTGTTTAACAAAAATCATATTTATGGTAATATTTTACGACTTATTGTTTTTGTTGATAAAACGCATTAACAATCTTAAACTGTAAAACGGAGCATAATTTGAAGCACAATTTTGTCCATCTGCACCTGCACAGCAAGTACAGCATGTTAGACGGTATGTGCAGGTTTGAGGACATCATAGAAGCCTGCAAGCAGAATAACATGTATTCCTGCGCCATAACCGATCATGGTTACATGTACGGCGCGGTTGAATTCTATTCAAGCCTGACCTACGCCGGTTTAAAGCCCATAATAGGCCTTGAAACTTATGTTGTTGACGACATCAGGCAGAAATCAAGGGAAAAAAACCACCTCATACTCCTCGTAAAAAATGAAATTGGCTACAAAAACCTGCTAAAAATCGCGACTTTAGCCGCTACTGACGGGTTTTATTACAAACCCGCAGTGGACCGGGCTTTTTTGAGCGAACACGCCGAAGGCTTGATAGCCCTGTCAGCGTGCATGCAGGGCGAAGTTCCCAATAAGATCATCAACAATGACCTTGAAGGCGCCATCATGGCGGCGCAGGAATATAATAAGATGTTCGGGGATGGCAATTTTTACCTGGAAATGCAGAACCACGGCCTGCCGGAAGAGCTGATCATGAACAAGGGGTTAAAGGAACTTTCAGCAAAGCTGTCCATACCCCTGACCGTTACTAATGACGTACACTACATGAATAAGGATGACGCAAAAGCACAGGACATACTTGTGTGTATAAAAACAGGAAAAAAACTGGCCGACTCGGACAGGTTGTCCTTTAAAACCCATGAATTCTATTTTAAGAACTACAATGACATGCTTTCCATATTTCCGGAAGATGACGCGGCTATAACGAGCACCGTGGAAATAGCGGCCAAATGCCACTTTGAACTGCCGATAAATAAAAAAACGCACATGCCTTCGTACGATACGGGCGGCGAGAAATCCTACGATGAATACCTTGAAAAAATAGTGCGCGATGATTTTGCCGTAAAATTCCCGTCGCCTTCCGCCGAATTAACGCAAAGGCTGGACCATGAAATTTCCACCATAAAGCAGCTCGGTTATTCCGGTTACTTTTTAATAGTGAGGGATATCGTGGATTTTGCCATGAAAAATAATATCCCGGTCGGACCGGGTAGGGGCAGCGCGGCAGGAAGCCTGGTTTCATATGTCCTGGGCATTACAAGCGTTAACCCGTTAAAATACGGGCTGCTTTTTGAAAGGTTTCTAAACCCGGAGCGTGTGTCACCGCCTGATATAGACATGGATTTTTCGGACGAGGGCAGGGACAGGATAATCGGGTTTATTGTGAATAAATTCGGCAGGGATAAGGTCGCCCAAATCGTTACTTTTCAGCAGTTAAAACCCAAACAGGCCATCAAAGACGTGGGCCGCGTGCTTGACATACCGCTTGCAAAAGTAAACAGTTTGTCCAAGCTTGTGCCGGACGGCCCCAAAATCAGCTTTAAGGAAGTCATGCAGGATGACGCGTTTAAAAAATTCATATCTTCGGAAAACTGGACGGATGAGGTACTGAATTACGCGTTTAAGATAGAGGGAATGCTCAGGCAGGATTCCACGCACGCGGCCGGCGTGGTTATCGCGCCGTCGGCTTTAAGCGATTTTGTGCCTTTAGCGGTGCCCCGCGACAGCGGAAATGACGGGGCAATTGCCCTGAATTTCATGACACAGTACCAGATGGAATCGCTCGAAAAGATCGGACTCATCAAATTTGACATATTGGGCCTGCGCAACCTCCAGGTTATCAAAAGGACAATAGACGCGGTGCGCGAAACAAGGGGCGAGGAGATCGTGCTCAAGGAAGATGACTACTCCGACCCGGAAGTGTACGAACAGCTATCGGCCGGGAACACGCTCGGCGTTTTCCAGCTTGAAAGCGACGGGATGCGCGACATATTAAAGAAAATGAAACCCACGGCGTTCGAGGAAATAATAGCCATCATAGCGCTTTTCAGGCCGGGCCCCATGAAATACATAGACGATTATATCAAGAGAAAAAAAGGGCTTCAGGAGATCAAGTATGATTTTCCGCAGCTTGAAGAGGTGCTTAAAGAAACATACGGCATAGCCGTTTACCAGGAACAGGTCATGCAGATAGCGGTAAAAATCGCGGGTTTTACCGTGGCAAGAGCCGACAACCTGCGCCGCGCCATGTCCAAGAAAAAAGAAAAAGAAATGGCAAAGATCAAGGTCGAGTTTATAAACGGCGCCAGGGCAAATAATATATCGGAAGAAAAGGCCGAGGATCAGTTTGATAAACTGAACCAGTTCTCGCAGTATGGCTTTAATAAATCCCATGCCGCGGCTTACGCGGTGCTGGCATATCAGACGGCTTATTTAAAGACGCATTACACAGGCGAATACATGGCCGCGCTTTTGACAAGCGTCATGGATAAGATAGACAAGACGTCTTTTTACATAGATGACTGCAGGAATATAGGCATAAAAGTCCTGCCCCCGGATATAAATAAAAGCGAAGTTGTGTTTTCCGTAGAAAAAAACATAATACGCTACGCATTGGCCGCCATCAAGAACGTGGGGATCGGCGCCGCGGAAGAGATAGTAAAACAGAGAAAAGAAGGCGGTGGGTTTAAGGATATATTTGATTTCACCCGCAGGGTCTCAAACCGCGCCATTACCACCAAAACGCTTGAGAGCCTGGTTAAAGCCGGTGCTTTTGATTACACCTACCCGAACAGGGCGGCTGTTTACGCTTCCATAGACGTGGCCATCAGGGGGGCCGCAGGTTTCCAGAGCGACATGGAAGTGGGCCAGTTCTCGCTTTTTGAATCCGACCAGGAAGAACAAAAGATGCCTGATACTCCCGAATGGCCGGAGAGCAACCTGCTGACATACGAACGTGAAGTTCTCGGCACGTATGTGTCGGCGCACCCGCTTACCAAATATGAAAAACTTCTCAAAAATTTTACCGTGCCCATCAGGGAGCTTAAAAAGAAAGAGGAAAGCGGAAATGTCATAGTCGGCGGCATAGTGCACTCCTTCGCGAAAAAAGTGAATTCAAAGAACGAGGAAACGCTGCATTTTATACTCGAAGACATGACCGATAAAATCCTTATTATAGCCCAGGAGAAAATAATCAGGGAAAAACACCAGGGCTTTGAGGAAAACATGATGTTCCTTGTGCGCGGCAGGATAAGTTACTACAGCGACGACCCTGTGATATTCCTGGAAAGTTTAATAGCCATAGATGACGCTTACTCAAAGCTGGGAAAGTTCCTGCATATAAAGCTCCGTGAAATAGCCCTCGAAGAAGCCACATCAAAGGAAATAAACAGCATAATTTCAGCCCATAAAGGCGATTCAATAGTTGTAATGCACATCCTGACCAAAGACGGACGTGAAGTCGAGGCCACGCTTGCGGATGACATGAAAATAAAGGTTAATGAGAGCATTTTAATGCAGTTGGAGTCCATATTAGGCGCGGAGAACGTGTGGTTGAGCTGGAAAAAGTAATTTAATTGCGATTTTCCAGATTATTTATCCCGCTTTACTTTGTCCATAAAACCTTATATAATCTTAATGTAATAATGATTTATTCCAGGATTTGTGATAGATCGTTCAACACCCGGCACTATTATTTTTGGAGGAACCCATGGCCACAGGCGTTTGGAAAAAATTCATCGATGAGGGTTTGATTACCGAAGAAATGTTCACTAAGGCCGTGGAAATGAGGGCTCAGAATAAGTCGGGCTTGGCTTTTAACCTCGCGCTTTTGGGGGCCGACGAGGAAGAAATGGCAAAACGACTTGCTGTCCATTACGGCGTTGAGTATATAGATATGATGTCAGCCGCTCTTGACGCTTCATTGTTATCCATAATCCCGCGCGCCAAGGCTGAAACCCTGGGCATTTTTCCCGTAAGGCGCGACGGAAAAGCCGTACTTTTTGCCTGCGCCGACCCCATGAACCCCGAATTATCATCTTTCATCAAGGAATTCAAGTTCAAAGGCGGCATAGAAATAGAAATGGCGATGGCTCCCGAATCCTATATAAAGCTCGCCATAGAACAGGGAATGAAAAAGGAAGTTAACAGCCAGACTTCCGATACATTAAAAGAGATGTCGGGGTCCGATGTGGAACTAGAGGTAATAAAAGATGCTGCTTCAGCCGAAGACGGCGATACGGTTGATGAAGCGCCGGTTATCAGGCTTTGCAATTCGCTTATCGCCGATGCGGTGGAAAAAAACGCGTCGGATATTCACATAGAACCGTTTGAAAAAGAGATTAAAATACGCTACAGGATAGACGGTTCGCTCATAGAGCAGCCGTCTCCGCCCGTCAATTATAAAAGGGCGATAACGTCCAGATACAAGGTTATGGCGCGTCTTGATATTATTGAAAAAAGAAAACCCCAGGATGGAAGGATAAAAATCAAGGTAAAGGACAAAACCATTGATCTGCGCGTATCAACCCTGCCTGTAGTCTGGGGTGAAAAGATAGTCATGCGCATCCTGGACCAGGCTAACCTGCAGCTGGACCTGACAAAACTGGGTTTTGAACAGGATGAACTCGCCAAATTCCAGAAGGCGATAAACAGCCCTTATGGGATTTTGCTTGTGACAGGTCCCACCGGTTCGGGAAAAACAACAACGCTTTATTCCGCCTTATCAACAATAAACGCGCCCGACATAAATATCATGACCGCGGAAGACCCGGTGGAATACAACCTGCCGAACGTAAACCAGGTACAGATGAACCCCGAGGCGGACCTCACTTTTGCCAGCACACTGCGCTCGTTTTTAAGGCAGGACCCTGATGTAATAATGGTCGGAGAGATCCGCGACCATGAAACGGCAGAGATAGCCATAAAAGCGGCCCTGACCGGGCACCTTGTCATATCCACGCTTCACACAAATGACGCGCCCACGACGATCAGCAGGCTGCAGGATATGGGAATAGAGCCTTTTTATATAGGGTCCGCTGTAATACTGATAGTCGCGCAGAGGCTTGTGCGGAAGGTATGCCGTGACTGCGGGCAACCCGCGGTATACGACCCCGAGATACTAAAATCAGTAGGCATAACTCCGGCAATATCCGCGGCATCCAGGTTCATGAAAGGAACCGGATGTCCCACATGCAACGGTTCGGGATATAAAGGCAGGGTTGCCATATATGAGATAATGGAAATCAACGAGGATATGAAAAAAGTGATCTTAAAGGGATCGGACGCCACTGTTGTAAAAGAAGCGGCCATAAAAAACGGCATGAACTCACTTCGTATGGCCGCTCTCCTGAAATTCAGGGCCGGGCTTACCACACTTGATGAAGTTTTATCAGTGACAGCGGGATAATGATGCAGGATCAAACCGCAAAAATACTGATCGCGGCGGGAATTGCCGCGGTTATAGCCGGGGTCATCCTGATGTTTTTCAAGGATATTCACCTGGGTTCCCTGCCGGGAGATATACGCATACAAAAGGGGAACACCTCTTTTTATTTTCCGATTACCACCTCCATAATCATAAGCCTGGTCCTTTCGGTCATATTTTTTATCCTGGGCAGAAAATGAATAATCATAAAACCCTTTTATGGATCTGTTTTATGTCCGTTTTATCATGTTTTTTATCGTGTGTTTCCATGGGCAACAGATACAGCGGCACACAAAAAACCGTTACAATAACACAGAGCGACCTTAAATCCAAAGACAGGTCAAAATACGTCCCTGTTGGCGCGGAGATCAAGGCGGAAGAAACAGATAAAAATATAGTCGTAAAAGTGCTTCTGGAAAGGAACGGGGAATCCATAACCGTTGCCTCTGATGCGCCCGCCATCATTGACGCGGCAGGGGTTGGGGCCGCCAGAAAATTTATTTTTACGGCGGCTGCCGACGGGAATATCGTGATCAACGGCACAAACACCGCAAAAACCAGGGTGGAGATAACATGCCCGGACGGATTTTTGATGAATAACAGGAAAACCTACAGGGGGAATTTCCTGGTTTATCTGTCGGCAGGCAATCTGCTTTTAGTCAATAAAATCGAGCTTGAAATGTACCTTTACGGGGTTCTGCCGTGCGAAGTATCCAACAGCTGGGAAAAAGAAGTCTTAAAAGCCCAGGCCGTCGCGGCCAGGTCTTTTGCCGTATATAACAGGTTAAAGAATAAAACCCCGGAATACGACCTTGATTCCGGTGTTTTTTCGCAGGTATACAAGGGCCGTGATATTGAGGCCAGGGCCACAAATGACGCCATAGATGAAACTGCCGGTGAGGTTTTGGGTTATGAGGGGGAAGTAATACAGGCATTTTTTCACTCAAATTCAGGCGGTAAGACGGCATCGTCAGCCGAAGTCTGGGGAGGGGAATATAAATACCTGGAAAGCGTAGACGACCCTTACAGCGCAAACAGCAGGAGTTACAGCTGGTCCTATAAAATAAACAGGGAAAAATTATCCGGTATTATTTCCAAGAACAAATCAGGCATAGGCAATGTATACGATGTTCACATAACTGACAGGACGGAAAGCAACAGGGTTAAAAATGTCAGGATAACAGGTTCGGAAGGCGAATTGAACGCAAAGGGAAAAGATTTGCGTTCATGGATAGGCAATGATCGGCTCCGTTCCACGAATTTTACGGTTTCCGTTTCCGACAATGAGTTTACTTTTGACGGCCGCGGCTGGGGTCACGGTGTAGGCATGTCCCAGGAAGGCGCCAGGGAAATGGCAAAAGAAGGAAGGACTTATAAGGAAATACTCAGGTATTACTACAAAAATACGAAGATAAAGAAAGTCAGGGTGGAGTAGTAACGTAAATTATTGCGGAACGCGGATTTCGGATTGCGGAATTAAAAAGTCGTAATTCAGGATCCCCAAGGTTTGGGTCTGAATCAAACAAATCCGCAATCCGAAATTCGCATTCCGCAATCTGCACGTTCTCCAATTGCAAAATATCCCCTGATGATATATAATATGTCAACAAGTTATGAAAGGGGAATACCATGCAATTTTTTAAAAAGTATACAGGCTTTATTGTGCTTGCGGCAATCGGCTGTGTACTTTTTTTTCTTGGAAAAAGCAGACTGTTTACCGACAATCTCAGCGGCACAGCCTCTTTTAAATCAAAGATCTCGGCCTGCATACCCGCGGACAGGAATAACTTCAGTTTTGAAAAAGTTGTCCTGGATCTAAACGCGGTTTTTGATCCGGCTTTTGACAAGGGGTGGACCGTGGCGCAGATTGATTCACTTGCTGCCGGCGTAAAAAAAAGCATAAATAACAGCGCTGAACCTGAAGAGATAATGAAAAGATTCAATGATTATTTTTTCGTGAACGGCGGCTATGTTTTTGACGCCAAGGCAAATGCCCTGATTTACGAAGGCGCGGGCGATACAGGCGTAACTGCCGAAGATTTTTTAAATTACCAGTCCATCGAAAGGGTGATAAAACGCAGGCAGGGAATATGCCTTAGCCTGTCCATGCTGTACCTGATAGTCGCAGGCAGGCTGAATATACCCATCTACGGCGTAATAGTCCCCGGGCATATATTCGTAAGGTACCAGGACAGCAGGCACAGCGGCATAAATTCGGAGACAACCTTCGGTGGATATGAATATTACGGGTATAAGGGAAGCTCGGGCGCCGAGTTCCTGGACAAAACCATTTACAACAAATGCCTGGATAACTTTACCGTGATCGCCGCATTCCTTAATAATTTTTCGCATTTGTATTACGTTGAGAAGCAATATTCAAAGGCGCTTTTTCTTGCCCGAAAAAGTACGGAGATGGCGCCTGATTACCCCGAATCGCGCAATAATCTCGGGATCATGTACGCGCAGGACGGCAAACTTGAAGACGCAGGCAGGGAACTGGAAGAATCGCTTAGGCTTTTCCCGGATTCAACCGCGACGCAGCTTAATCTGGGGCTTGTGTATCTTGATGAAAAGAGGTATATAATGGCCGAAGATCATTTAAACAGGGCTTTAAATGACAAAAAAACCGTAATACAGGCAAAGGACGCGATTGCCAGACTGATAAGGAGGCGTGGATACTGATGGAAACCGTTGAACGCGCCTTTTCAAACAGGTTAAATTCGGTTTTTCCCGAAGACCAGCATAACTTTGAGCTTAAAAAAACGGTACTTGGGCTTTACTCCATGCTGGACCCGGATATGGAACCAGAGTTATGCGCCGAGATTATAACTTCTTATGTCAAGGAATTCAGGCATAACATGGATAAAGCCGAATCCCCGAAGGAACAGATAAGTTTTCTAAACAACTTTTTCTTCAATGAAAAAGCCTTTACCTACAATGAACAATGGGATAAATATTTTTTTTCCGGAAGCAGATCCGGGATTAAGCCGGGAAAGTCCGAGGCCCTGCAGCATATTTCGATTGAAAAAGTTTTAAAGAATAAAAGCGGGACAAGCCTGACGCTGTCTTTCATATACCTTATGATCGCCGACGCTGTTTACATGCCCGTGTTCGGCGCGGTGGCGCCGGGTTATTTTTTCTTAAGGTTTGACGACGGTACGGTAAAAATAAACATAAACGTGCGGGATAAAGGGGCCCAGCACCCCTTTACGCAGTCCGTAAGGGAGGACATAATATATAAGAGGACGCTGGAACACTATAATACTGCCGGTATTTTGCTTACACAGATGGCCGGATATTTTGAAGGTATTGAAAAACATGAGGAAGCAATAATCCTTCTCAATAAATCCATAACCATAAACCCAGGCTACGCTGAGACCTATAACCAGCTTGGCCTCATATACCTCGGCCTGGAAAGGCTTAAAGAAGCCGAGGAGAATTTAAAAAAAGCTGTGGACATAAGCCCTGTGTTCGCGGAAGCTTATTATCTGCTTGGCCATGTTTATACGAAAACAGCCAGGCATGAAGAGGCAAAAGAGTCCTATAAAAGGGCCGTGGGAATAAATCCAAGCCATGATGACGCCTATTTTTCGATTGGGCTGATTTATTATAATAATAAAGAATACGAAAAAGCGGAGACTTTTTTTATGGAGGCCCTGGATAAGAACCCGGAAAACACCGTGGCCGAATACAATCTTGCCATGGTTTATTATGCGGAAAAAAAATATGCCGACGCCGAAACCCTGTATAAAAAGATAATAAGCGCGGACCCGTCGCATTTCAACGCGTATTACGGCGCCGGGCTTGCATGCAGGGCGCAGGGGAAAAATGAAGAGGCGGCCGCGTATTTTGTGAAAACCATAGATATATCGCCGGATAACTTAAACGCATATTATTATCTCGGCACTGTATATTATTCACTGGGTAAATTTACGGAATCAAGCGGAGCCTTAAAAAAACTGTCGGAATTAAAACCGTCTTTTCCAAAGGTTTATTATGCACTTGGGCTTTCTTACTGCGCTGCGGGGTTAAAAACCGAAGCGGAAGGGGCTTTGATGAAAGAAATGCAGCATGATCCCAAAAATGCGAAAGCCTGTTATGCGCTTGGGAACGTATATTTTGACCTGGGAAACTACGCCGAGGCGCAGAAACAATATGAGAAATCGCTCAAAATAGCGCCTGAAGACAGGGAATCACTGCATAAACTCGCATTAACCCTCGCAAAAGAAAAAAAATACAAGGAGGCCTGTAAAGAATACGCCGAATTGTCCAGGATTGACCCGGACAATAAGACCGCACACGACGAAGCCGGCGTTATATACCTTGAAACAGGGGATAATGAAAAGGCTGAAGTGGAATTCAAGAGATCCATAGAAAAAAACCGCATGCACATTGAATCTTTTTATAATCTTGCCCTGGCCCAGCTGGCTTTAAATAAAAAAGATGAGGCGTTACACTCCTTAAAACAGTTCGTTTCCATAAATCCGTCCCATGAAAAAGCCATGAGGCTTTATATGTCATTATGCGTTGACTGCGGTTCTGAAAAAGATGCGAAAGATATAATCATGAAAACCCTGGGTTCGCACCCGGAAAATACGGCTGTCAGGTTTGACCTGGCTGAGCTTTACTTTAAGAAGAATAATCTTACACAAGCCGAACAGGAATGCCGGAAAATACTTGAAACAGACCCGCACCACGGCAACGCGGAAAGCATGCTTGGCATGATATGTTTTAAGCACGGTAATAATGCCGACGCGCAGCCGCTGCTTGAAGCCGGGGCCAAAGACCGGCCTGAAAACGCTTTTACCAGGCGGAACTTGGGTGTTTTTCTCATGGGCAAGGGAATGTATGAAGAAGCGCTGGAACAGTTTCTGGCCGCGTACGGCATAGAAGCCGAAAATGCGGAGACAAACTACTATTTCGGGTTATGCTATTTCAATCTGTTAAAATACGATAAAGCCGGGGAACACCTGGAAAAATCACTGTCAATCGAGACGGGGAACGCGTCCGCGCATTCCAAACTGGCGCTTGTCCTGCAGAAAAAAGGGCAGGACAAGGAAGCCGAGAAAGAACTTCAAAAGGCGCTTGAGATCGAGCCTGACAATGCAGATGCGCACCTGTCAGCAGGGCAGATAGCCTTAAGTAAAAACGACCTGGAAGCAGCGGAGCGTGAATACCTGAAGATAACCGCATTGCAGCCGCATAACGCGGAAAGTTACTCGCTTTTGGGGCAGCTTTATTTTAATAACGGCGATTACCCAAGGTCATCCGGCGCCTTTTCAAAGGCCCTGGATATAAAACCCGACGACACGAATTTCAGGCACGGATATGCGGGCGCGCTTTTAAAGAACGGGAAAAAAGATGAAGCTGAGGCGGAATACCTGAAGATCATCAACGCGAACCCGTCGGATTACAAGGCGCGTCAAAGTCTGTGCGCCGCCTATACGGCATCCGGTGAAAATGAAAAAGCCCTTGAACAGACAAAGTTAATGTCGGCTCTGAGGCCGGATGATTTAAGGCTGAAATACAGCCTGACCATGGCGTTTTTTGACCTGAAGAAATATGATGAGGCCCGGATTATTATGGAGGGAATAATGGAAAAGGACCCGTCAAATCCGCATGCTTTTTACATGGCGGGAAATATCTCATCCAGGCTTGCCCTGTATGATAAGGCAAAGGAATACTTAAAAAAAGCCATACAGCTTAAGCCTGGCGATGCGTCATATCATTTCACGCTGGCTGAGATATATCATGAACTGACGGAGTATGATGAGGCGGAGAAAGAGTTCAAAAAATTGTTCGACATCAACCCGAATGCGGCTGAATCACGGATGCATTACGGTTTCATGCTCCACGAGCAGGGAAAATTCAAGGAAGCGGACAAACAGTTCCGGATAGTCGTGGATTTAAAGCCCGAATTATCGCGGAAGATAGAGGACAAGAAGAACAGGTGATGAATTGAATTTCTCCTCTGTATTTGCGTTATCTTGTGTTATAATGATCCAATAATACAGGAGGAATGCATGCGCAGGTTAATTGTTTTTATTTCAGCCGTTATAATAGGTTTTTCATCCGCAAACGCAGGGGTATCGCTGTTTAGGGATCTATCCGGGCACGGCGATTCCGTATCATGCGCGGATTTTTCACCGAATAATAATTACCTTGCGACATCCGATTTAAGCGGGGAAATACGCATCTGGGACGTGAATTCAGGCACGGTTCTCGTATCCATCAAACACGGCGCGCCTGTGGAAACAGTGGCTTTTTCCCCGGATTCAAAATATATAGCGACCGGCGCCAGGGATAACACGGTAAAGCTCTGGGAAGTTATAGGCGGGGGTCTTGTCAAAACTTTTGAAGACTTCAAAACGCCGGTATTTTCCGTTGCTTTTTCTCCCGATGGCCGGCTGCTTGCCGGTGGAAGCGACAACAAGATCATAATATGGGGCGTAAAAGAACAGAAAAAGTTCCAGGAGATAGGCGTTTCCAATACATGGGCAAGAAGCGTGCGGTTCTCGCCCGATGGACGGCGCCTGGCGGCTGCCTGCGGCAATGCCGTGCAGTTATGGAAGATAAATTATAACGATTTGATCAGCAAACTGCTGCAAAAAGGCGGGGTTTCTTTCCAGTCTGTAAGGCATCTTGACCAGGGCGGCCCCATATATACCATTGCTTTTTCAAAAGACTCCCAATGTGTTGTTTCAGCGGGCGAAGGCGGTGAGATAAAATCATGGAGGGTGGAGGATGGTTACCTGAAATGGACGTCCGGAACGCACGGCGGAATAATATGGTCGCTTTCATATTCTCCCGACGGCAAACTCATCGCGTCCGGGGGCAAGGACTCGCTTGTTAAGTTATGGGATGCCCTGGACGGAAAGCTTATCAACACCATCGCCGGCCAGGAGGATGAGGTTTTTTCGGTCGTTTTCTCGCCTGACGGAAGCATGCTTGCCGAGACTACGCGTGATAAAAACGTGAAATTATGGAACATCGCGTTTAATTTAAACAAAGAAAGGCTCATGCGGGCCGCCGCAATAGCGGCCGCGGCCATGATGCTTGTGATATTCGCATTCATAGGCGTCAGGGCTTACAGGAAGGAAAAAACAAAAGTAAAGAACTGGAAGCCATAACATTTATTTGCGGTACTTATACGGGGTTTTGATGTAATGACACAGTATAACGGCCGAATATAATTCGGCCGGCATTTGAAGTTTGTTAAACCACAGGCGGCGGAATAATATTCCGCCGCTACACGATTATTATAAGCCGGATGCCGGGTTTTTAGGGATTTACAAAGCCCTGAACAGCATATATAATGTATACGCATAAAGGAAACTTTAAATGTCAATGACGGGAGAATCAAATGGATGAACTTACCGCTGTGATGGCCGCCAATATGCAGATTTTCTACAGGGACGGCCGGGAAATATCCAGGTGGTTTTATAATGACAACGGCACGATCAAAAAAGAAGGCAAAAAGATCACCGGCATAGTCAGAATGTACCATCCCGGCGGCCTGCTGGCGTCCGAGATGGCATATAAGAACGGGGAACTAAACGGCAGGTATCTTTTACTTTCCACAGAGGGCAAAATAGAGGAAGAAGGCTCGTTTAAAAACAATGAACTTCACGGTAGTTGGAAGCAATTTTCCGAATTGGCAGCGGTTAAGATAGAAGGCACCTACAAGGACGGAAAAAGAAACGGGATATTTAAGCTGTTTTATCCCACAGGAATGCTGCAGGAGGAAGAAATATACGCGAACGGACAGCTTGACGGTTATGTCCGGGATTATTTTGAAACAGGCCGGCTTGAAACCGAGGCATTTTATAGGAAGGGGAAACTGCTTATGCTCAGGGAATTTGACCCGGGCGGCGCCCTGAAAAAGGAAGAAAAATATTAAAAGGGGATTTAAAATGGCAAAAACTTCCTTGATTGCTGCTGTAATTGTTTTTCTTTGTTTATCCCCTTGTGTATTTGCCGAAGACCTGCCCACGGACAATAATGGCGAGGTTGAAGAACCCGCCCTTCCTGTGATTAACAGCGAGCCTGAAATGCCTGAAGTTGAAGGCGGCATTACAGGTTCAGAACCGGTACTGCCGTCGGAAGGCTCGGTTACCCAGTCCGCCGCAGTCACCGCGCAGGCTGAACCCATGGATATAACAATTCCCGCAGAAACCCTGCCATCTGCCAAAACAGCGGCTTTGGAATCGTCCATAGCCGCGGCCAAAGGGCATTTTAATGCCGGGAAAAATCTTTATAAATCCCTTGATTTTAAAAACGCACTTGTGGAATTTTCGGCCGCGGCAGCGCTTTATCCGGCAAAGAACGCTCCGCCTGCTATGGCCGCTATGGCCTCCAAATGCAGGGCTGAAATAAAAAAAACAGAAAAGAGAATAAAGGCGGTACTATCCGGCGGGGATAGATATTTTGCCGCTGGCAAATACAATGATGCGCTGCAGGAATATGGTTCAGCCTTAAAACTTGATAAAAATAATCCGGAAATAAGCGGTAAAATAACCGCTGCCTCAAACGCTTTAAAAACGCAGGTTGAAACACTGCTTGCCGGCGCTCTTGCCGACGCGCAGGGCAATAAGATCGTCGAAGCCGTGGCAGGGCTGCGCGCCGTTAAAAAACTTGACCCTTATAACAAAACACCCGATGAAAGGCTCGCGGTTATGGACGCGCAGATAAAGGAAACGCTTAAAAAGCTCGGGATCGAAGGCCTTGAACAATACACATCCCAGCACTATGACGAGGCCATAGCCTGCTGGGAAAAAGCGCTGGTTTTAAACCCGGGCGATGCGGATCTGCAGGATAAAATATCCAGGACAAAGAACAAACTTGAATATATAGAGAAGATGACAAATGAAAAAAAATAACAATATGGGGTGATATCATGAGATACGCAATAATCTCGGACATTCATTCGAATTATGAGGCTTTGGCGGCTTTTTTGGATTACATAAAAACAAATCCCGTGGACCACATCATATGCTGCGGCGACATCATAGGTTACGGCGCATCGCCCCATGAATGCATTGAAAAATTGAGGGCCATCCCGAATTTTCGCTGCATTATGGGAAATCACGACGCGGTGGCAGCTGGAAAGATCAAAACAGACGGGTTTAACCAGGAGGCCTTGACGGCCATGGATATAAACCTGACCCTTTTAACGCCTGAAGATTTTGGATATTTGAAATCACTTCCCGAATCCATAAGCGAAAACGACATGCTTTTTGTACATGGCTCGCCAAGGTCGAAAATAACCGAGTATCTTTTCCTTATGGACAAATTCAAGGAAAACATCAGGCTTTTTAGTGAATCCGTATGTTTTGTGGGCCACACCCATCACCCGCTTGTATACCAGTATTCAATGGGCTCAGGCGAGGATATTTGCATGAACATAGAAGAGGAGATGGAGGTATTTACGCTGACTCCCGGAAAAAAATACATAGTAAATGTCGGGTCCGTCGGCCAGCCAAGGGATAATAAATCCGATCTTTGTTCGGTTTTTTTTGATACAAAATCAAAAACCCTTTCATTTAAAAGGCTCCCATATGATATAAAATCCGCCCAAAAAAAAATGCGGGCCCTGCAAATGCCGGAGAACCTGATAACGAGGCTGGCTATAGGTTATTAAAAATAGCTTGCCATGTACCTGAGCTACTGCGAATGGTACATGGCGGTTTAAAGTAGTTGGGTGCGAATATTGTAAGCGTTGAAAAAGTAAGACCGTAAAACACTTCGAATTTTGGCATGGGAAGGTATTTGATTTATGTCCGAAAAGGGGATTCTAAACATGCAAAATTTTGGGCATGATAAGGTTGTTTTGGGGTCAAAATATCGAGTTTTTGACTCTAAAAACGATTACAATCATTGGCTTTTAAGCCTTAGCGTACGATTCTGTCCGAGGTATGCGTTGACCATTTAAACTGAATTTGATATAATCTATTATACAGTAAAACTACGGGAGGGTTTTTCATAGATTAATCTGACAGGTATATTTCTATAAAAAATTGCACAAGGGGGTGTATATTTGAAAAAAATTGCGGTAATGCTGCTGGTTTTTGTCATTACGTTTGCTGCAGGTTGCGCTACTTTTAATGTAAATGATTATGTAGGCACCGGCACGCCGGAGACGCGGGCTTTTGTATACGGTTATATTCTTTACGACGAGCCTTTTTCAGAAATGTCATGGCTCATTTTGCTGCAGGCTGCGCCAAAGGCTGAGAACGGGGGGTTTCGTAAGTACGGCGCATATATCAAAAAAGGCATATTCTTTAACGGAAATTTAAGGCTGGGTTCATACAAGATAAGTCAGTTCGGCGGCGGCGATTCCGTATACGATCTGGGGAGTGTTACCGAAGGCTTCAGGTTTGAAAAGCCCGGGATCTATTACATGGGCGCCTACAAAGTTGAGAAGGAAAAGGGGATGTTTGCATCCGGATTTGGGCTTGAAAAAATAGATGGCATTAAAGAAGCTGACATACTAAAGCCGATTGTTTTACTGTGCGCAGGCACAAAATGGGAAGAAGAACTCAATAAAAGGCTGAATAAGCTGGAGGCGGAAAAATGAAAAAAATTTTAATACTGGCTATGGTTTTATGCGCGGTTGTAATGCTGACTTCCTGCATGGCATCGACAAGAACAATGATAAAGAGCGCGGCGGATATTGAACCAGATAAAGTGATAATTGTCGGGAAATTCGTGCTGCATCCCGAATTGGTCCAGGCGGAACAGTCCTTCGGGCAGATACTTGCGGGAGACATGTTGTCCGGCGTGATGGACGCAGCGCTGAGGAACGCTCTGGTTGTTCTTAACGGTACTGACCCGAAAGGCATTGATTTGGAAAAGGCCAGCCAAACAATGGCAGTGCTCATGTCGCCGGAATGGAAGGACAGGATAGAAGCAAAGTTCGGGGAGACCTTTTATGCTGTGGCGGAAAATGTGCCGCTATATTTTTACAGCGGGGCTATCATTCTAAAGCTTTTCAGCCAGGCTTCGGGCAATACAACCTATTATACGAGAAGCGTTGTTTATTTGCCGATGGGATATAAAATAGATATTAAGCCGGATGACAAAGCGGTATATATAGGAACCGTGCATCTTTACAGGGACGAATTCAATAAACTTTTAAAGACAGAGATAATAGACGACTATAAAACGGAAAAGGAATTATTCACTAAAACCTTTGGAAATATCCCGCTCAGGAAAGTGACTTTAACGGCTATGGAAGCCGCTAAATAAAAGGCCTGCGTGTGAGGACCTTTATTCTGGCTTTATGTCTGTCACTGGCCCTGGCTGTTTCAGTTAAGGCGTTTGATTATAAGCAGCCGTATACGGAAGGATACAGGTTTGGCGCAATGATCGGGCCTGTATTTAATTTAACGGGCGGGGAGGGGTGGCTGTTATTTAAGGTATTATGCGGCTACCAATATGACCGTAACATATACCTCGCATTTACAATGGGAATCAATATTTTTGGGCCGATAGGTTTAATGAATGGGAATTATTCCATAAATACCCGATCGTATGCGGAACTGGGGCTGATAAGCGCGCCGCTGGCGCTTGAATTCAAATACAATTTTACAAAAGACGCGGTTTCTCCATATGTGTTCGCCGGACTTGGGCCGGCAATAAGTTTTTATTCCACCATAGATAACCCGGACCTGTCTGTCTACTTCTATTCCTGCGCAGGCGGCGGCTTGAGAATAACGATGGATTATTATTACGACATAATTATAGAGGTGAGCGTGCCTTCCTATAACCTGAAATTTGGAACAGTTACCCTGACCGCGGGGGTAATGGGCAGCTGGTTTTAGCGGCAAGACCGGTAAGCGAATAACATAAAAGGTTCTATATATATAACCTGCTCGGGGAACTCGTGGAAAAACACGCGGTTAAAATGCAGCCGGGCTGGAACGATTATGAATGGTACGGCAGGAACATGGCCGGCCAGAGGGCGTCGTGCGGGTTATATCTGCTCAGGGTAAAAGCCGGGAAAACGGATAAGATAATGAAAATCGCGGTAAAATAATTTTAAATCATTTATTTGCGCGCGTAGTGTTGACTTATTTGAAAGCCCCTGCTTATCCAGTTTTGATCCCGCGGCCATTAATGCATTTTTTTTATGCAAAAAATACGTATTTTATGTTATTATATACGAGTATTTAATCCACTTACGGAGGGAATTATGAAAAAAATATTTTTGGCAATATTGGCTTTGATCATCATATCCATACCCGCATTTCTTTTTGCGGCTGACAACGAAGACTATATAGACGGCGATACGGTCAACAAGCACGAAACAGGCGACCTTTTAGACAGCGGCTCGGTAACCAAAGTCGAAAAACCGACGGTAGTGCCGGTTGCGCCGACCGCAGTGCCTGAAGCCACAGAAGTTCCTGCAACTCCGGTTCCGGCGCCTACGGAAAAGCCAAGGCCGGCCGCGAAGCCGACGCCGACGGCCAAGCCAACCCCCAAACCAATATTGAAAAAAGTTGTTAAAGCGCGTCCAGCGCCTGTACCGACCGCCATTCCGCAGCCGTCTAAACGCGCCGCTGAATTCGCCGTTGTCCAGGCCATGGCTGAAGAAGTCGCGAAAAAGAGGACCTTTGAAAATTATTTCGGGATATTGGACCGCGACAGAAAGTTCAGGCTGATATTCACCCTCCAGAACACGGGCGAAATGCCATCTTTTTACACCAACGCGGCCCTAATTTCCGGGCATACAAGCATAGTGGTTGCAGGCACGGAAAAAGACCTGCAGACCGTGCTTCCAACCGACAAAAGAGAAATGACATATGAGATAGTGATACTCGGCAGTTATGACGGGCAGCCGAAACTGCCCCTGACTCTTAAGGTAAAAGCAGCCGGGTTTGAAAGGGATTATCCCCTGGATATTTACATAGAACCGTCGAATCCGTATCTTTTATACATCATAGCAGGCGGTATATTGATCCTGCTGATAATACTCATTATAATCCTGACGCGCAGGCGCACAGGCGGAACTGGCAAGAAGGACTACGACTTCGAGATCAAGTAAATTTATATTTAAGGGCCGTTTAAACCGCAGTTGTTGTTTAATACCGTTTATATTTAATATCGTATCACTTACTTAAGGAGAACAAAATTGATCAATTTTCTAAAAAAAATATTCGGAACAAGGGTGGACAGGGAAGTCAGGAAAATGCAGGTTACAGTCGACCTGATAAACAGCATGGAAAGCGAACTTGAAAAACTCAGCGATGATGAATTAAAAGCCAAGACCCCTGAATTAAAAAAACGCCTGGCGGACGGTGAGACTGTGGAGGATTTACTGCCGGCGGCGTTTGCGGTGGTCAGGGAAGTTTCAAAACGCGTCATGGGCATGAGGCATTTTGATGTGCAGTTGATGGGCGGCATGGTCCTGCACAGCGGCAAGATATCCGAAATGAAAACCGGGGAGGGAAAAACACTTGTCGCTTCGCTTCCTGTATACTTAAACGCGCTTACGGGAAAGGGCGTCCATGTGATAACCGTCAATGATTACCTGGCGGAACGCGACTCGCTGGGCAAAGGCAATTTCAAGGGAATGGGCAACATATATACTTTTCTCGGCCTCACGGTCGGATGCATCAAAAACGGCACGCAAACCCGTGAAAGGCAGGCTGCTTATGCCGCCGACATCACATACGGGACAAATAATGAATATGGTTTTGATTACTTAAGGGATAACATGGCGGTCTATCCCCAGGACAGGGTCCAGCGCGAATTAAACTACGCGATAATCGACGAAGTTGACTCGATATTGATAGACGAAGCCAGGACCCCGCTCATTATTTCAGGGCCGTCGGAAGAGTCGACCGACCTGTACTTTTCCATAGACAGGATCATCCCGAAACTTTTTAAGGAAAAGGACTACCAGATAGACGAAAAAACGCATACGGCTTTTCTTACCGAGGAAGGCGTGGCCAAATGCGAAAAACTCCTCAACAAATCAAACCTGTACGACCCGCAGAATATTGAAATAATCCACCACGTGAACCAGGCATTAAAGGCCCATACGCTCTTCAAACTTGACAAGGACTATATTATCAAAGACGGCAAGATAGTCATCGTGGACGAGTTTACGGGCAGGTTAATGCCTGGGCGCAGGTGGTCCGACGGCCTTCATCAGGCAGTGGAAGCGAAAGAGCGCGTCAAGATCGAACGCGAGAACCAGACGCTTGCCACGATCACCCTGCAGAATTATTTCAGGATGTACAAAAAGTTGGCAGGCATGACGGGTACCGCGGAAACGGAAGCGGAAGAGTTCTGGACCATATATAAGCTTGACGTGCTTACAATACCCACAAACAGGGACAATGTGAGGCTGGACGCGGCCGACGCAATTTATAAAAATGAAAAAGGCAAATTCAGGGCTATTGCGAATGAAATAGCCGAGCGTTATAAGAACGGCCAGCCCGTGCTGATCGGCACAACGTCAATCGCCAAAAACGAGCTTTTAAGCGACATATTGAATAAAAAAGGCGTAAAGCACGAACTTTTAAACGCAAAGAACCATGAACGCGAAGCCGAGATAGTGGCACGCGCCGGGCAGAAGGGCGCCGTGACTGTGGCTACAAATATGGCGGGCCGCGGAACCGATATCGTGCTCGGCGAGGGCGTGAAAGACCTTGGCGGCTTGTATGTCATAGGGACCGAACGCCATGAATCAAGACGCGTTGATAATCAGCTACGCGGAAGGTCGGGCAGGCAGGGAGATCCCGGAGAAACAAGGTTCTTTGTTTCGCTTGAAGACGACCTCATGAGGATATTTGGCTCGGGCAAGATACAGGGCATAATGGAAAGCCTGGGTATGTCCGAAGACGAGCGCGTGGAACACCCGTGGATATCCAAATCCATAGAACGCGCGCAAAAGACGGTTGAAGGGCACAATTTTTCGATAAGAAAACATTTGCTTGAATTTGACGACGTACTGAACAACCAGCGTTCCGTTGTATACGGCCGCAGGGTGCAGATACTTGAGGGAAGCAACCTGAAGGATTCCATCATGGAAATGCTCTACGAAGTTGTAAAAGACGTGGTTTTTGTCATAGCCCCGGAAAAAACATATCCCGAGCAGTGGGATTTTGCGCAGATGAACGAACGCATTAAAAGTTCATTCGGGGTTAATTATACCGTGGATAAGGATAAGCAGGATATTTCACAGCTTACCAGGGAAATACTGGAAGAGGATATATACGAACAGCTGAAAACCGAATACGGAAAAAAAGAAGCGTCTTTGGGCGCTGAATTAATGAGGGAAATAGAACGGAATATAACCCTGCAGGTTGTCGACACCAAGTGGCGCGAACACCTTTACGCCATGGACCAGTTAAAGGAAGGCATAGGGCTTCGCGCTTACGCGCAGAAGGACCCTCTTTTGGAATACAAAAAAGAAGGTTTCCAGTTATTCCAGGCCATGATAGTCTCGCAGGAAACCGAAGTTGTGGAATTCCTGTTCAGGGTGCAGGTTGTAAATGAATCACAGCTTCAGCGCAAAAAATTCGCGTCTAAAATGCAGGAATCGAGGCCAGAGTTTTCTATGCCAACGGCCACGGGAGCGCCCATGGATCAGGGTGAAATGATGACCAATTCCCCGGACGGTCCTCCAAAAGGGGAAACGTACCGCAGGGAACAGCCCAAAGTAGGCAGGAACGAACCCTGCCCGTGCGGGTCTGGCAAAAAGTATAAAAAATGCCATGGGGTGAACGAATAAAGTTTTTGTAATTGCCAAAAAAACCAAAGGAGATACTATTTATGGCCAAGCTTACTGATGAAATGAAAGAAATGATATCCAAGCAGCAATGCTTTATAGGCACTTGCAGCAAAGAAGGACATCCGAACGTGGCGCCAAAACGCTCAACACGAGTATTAAACGATGAGACGCTTATTTTTACCGAAGGCACAGGTGGTGCAACTTTTAAGAACATCAAAGACGGTTCAAAGCTGTCTGTTGCGGTTGTGAACAGGGAAGTGGTGGATGGATACCGGTTTGTAGGAAGCGGGGAAATACAGGACAGCGGCGACCTGTACAAACAGGCAGTGGAAATGGCGGAAAAGAACAAAATGCGCAAACCGCTCGCTGTTGTTCTTGTCCATATAGAAGAGATCCAGACCCTAAAGCCGGGACCAATGGCAGGAAAAAAAATAGCATAGCAAAAGTTTAAATTTATTAATGCCGAATTCCCGGCACATAGCCGGTTTTCAGGCAGCCAAAACCTATAAAACCCCATATTTTAAACAGAATAAACATGGCATGCCTATTGCTATAATATCATTGTAATGTGATTAAAATTCCATCAAGGAGGGTTTAAAATGAAAAATTTTAAACTTGCGGTACTTATGATACTGGTCCTGGTATTGACCGGCTTTGCGGCTTATGCAGAACCTGCATTATCCGACTCGGTTGCCGTTGTTTCAAAATTCAGCGGGTCAGGCTACGTAAATAACACGGGCGCCTGGAACCCCGTTGCAGTGGGTATGCCTGTATATGAAGGCGATACAATTGTGACAAAAAATGACAGTTCCGTTGAAATTGCTTTTGACAGCGCGACCCTTGTAAGGGTTGACGCTGATTCACAGCTTAAAATTTCCGAACTTAAAAGGAACGAGAACGCGGCCAGGACTATATTCAACCTTATCAAGGGCCGCATAGTCGCCATAGTCGACCATTTAAAAAATCCCGAATCAGCTTTCGAAGTGCATACCAAGATGGCCATAGCCGCGGTAAAAGGCACTGAGCTTGCGGTTGAAGAAGGCGCGCTCGGCGTATTTGAAGGTTCGGTCGCTTATTCAAACGCTGACGGGTCAAAATCCGTACAGGTCGGGCTGGGCAATGAATCGGAAGTAACTTCTCCGGACGGCGTTCCGTCCATACCGGCGGAACTGAAAAAACTCCTGCATATAAAAGCCCAGTTAAACGTCATGAGGGAAGACGTGAATGTGTTCCGCAACTTAAGAAACACACACCTTAACATCAGGGACTATATCATACAAAAGCAGAAAACCGGCGCAAAGATCGCGGAAAATAGCAGCCCAATACCGGATGCGGACCGGAAAACCCACAATTTACTCGCGGACAGGACCCGCAAAGAACTGCGTTATGCAAGGGCCAATGCTGCGAGCGAACTGGGTTATGTAAATGCGCAAATGCAGTCTGATCTGCACCTCGGCAAAACAATGACAGATGTACACGGGAACAGGATAAGGATGGAAGAATACCTGTTAAGGCCCGACCCCAGGGAAGTTGACCTGCTTTCAATGACAATGCGCGACAAAAGGATCGACTACCTGCATGTGCTCAACACGTTTAATACGGCCCTGCCTGCGGAAATCCCTAAGTCAGCCTGGAGCCGGGAGTGGGATATGTCGCCCGCAGCGCCGAACATGCCGCCTTATTACAGGCTCAATCAAACTGTAAAAATGTCAAACGGCGGCGATGAAGTGGAGTTCATCAATACTTACGGATACGAAGTTGCCGCAGCCCCGTCCGTGGCGGGCAACACAAGCGGCAGGACATTTCTTGCCCAACCAATTGCAAACATGAATACGGGTAAATATGACCTGTTGGACTATGAATACTCGCTCTTGATAAACAACAGCGTCAAGGAACATAAGCGCAATGTGCTCATGCAGGTCCAGACAGGATTAGTGGCACGCGAGTGGATACGGCTTGAGGACGATAAGACCTTTACCTCGATTGCCGACCTTAACACGAGCTTAAGTGAGCTTGTATCACCAAACCTACCGGCGGCAGACCAGGTTACTGCAGCAAATGCGATCATTACCCAGACACTTGGCACAAACATGGGAGTCGCGCTGACTCCGCCAATAACCGGCAGCTTGATGAGCCTTACAACTGTTTCGTTGCCAAAGGTTTTCACTTCCGACGTTGTGACACAACTGCGTTTATCCGGCAATCTGGACCTTGCCGCGTCAACTACACGGACGTATAATGACGGCTCAAACCTCATGCTCAGGGTTTATCTTATTAACGATTATGGCAAGATACAGACAAGGCCTTCAAATCTGTCTGACTGGTTTAATCTGGCCTACAATACAAACGTGGAACTCCAGCTTAACTCCAACCAGTTTGTTGACCAGGGGCTCGGCATAGACGTGGTATCCAAACTGCTATGGTGGGTGGCTATAAACCCGAAAAACGCAAACACATATAATACAGGTTCCACGGTTATATCCGCACAATAAATAATATCAAAAAAAGCCCCTGGATTAAATCAGGGACTTTTTTTTGATCAACACATACGGACGGACTGAAGACATTTGAAGCCGTCCCTGCAAGATATCAAAACAGGTGCCATTTTTGATATTGTCGGCAAACATTTCATGATGCCCCGTATCCCCGCATTCTGCATAAGGAGCATATAACTTTAAGTGTTGAAATCTTGATTTTACTTTCAATATATGGTAAAATTCAACATCAAAATTAGGAGGTTATGCTTGAAAAACATGAAATATCTCATATTTACGATCATCCTTATGGCCTTGTTTACGTCTTTTGCTGCCGCGGAAAATAATGTTCCCGTTAACACGGTTGAATCAATTGCGATAATCACTGATTTTAAAGGCGGGTGCAGCGTCAAGCCTGCTGCGTCTGTTGACTGGAAAAGCGTGTCTTTTGGCATGCCTATATATGAAGGCGACGAATTTAAGACATCATCAGGCAGTTATATGGAGATAACCTTTGACGATGCAACGCTCGTGCGGCTTGATGAAAACGCGAACCTTAAACTCGCCGAATTGAAACGGGACACGCATACGGGAATTGCAAAAACAATATTTAACCTTGCCCTTGGTAAGATCCTCGCTGTTGTGGATAAGCTGCTGAACCCATCATCTTCATTTGAAGTGCATACAAAGATGGCAATAGCCGCGGTTAAGGGTACTAGGCTTGCCGTTAATTCGGCGGATATCGGAAGCAGGCTTGGTGTATTTGAAGGCTCCGTGCTTTTTACCGGCGCCGACGGCTCAAACGGGGTAAGGGTAGATAAAGACGGCGAATCATCAACAGGTAAAGACGGTAAACCATCTGTTCCCAGCGCTTTAAAGGAAATGCTCAAGGATAAGGATACCATGGACGCCATGCTGGAAACCATCAAAAAGATAACGAAAATGAAGCATGACGGGACTTTGTTAAAATTTCTTGAAGAAAAAAATAAGGATAATGGCGGGGAACTGCATGGCGATAATAATGGCCTGAAGGACCGGTTAAGGCGGGAGCTTCGCGATACACGCAGGCGGTCTCTGGGAGAGATGGGATACGCAAACAACCAGGCAAAGCAGGATGCTTATAACGGGAAAACAGCCATAGACGCACATGGGAACAGGGTCAGGTTCGCGGAGTACATTATAAGGCCTGTACAATACAATACGGACGGAAATCCGGTAAAAAATGAAGTTGATTATCTTAACCTTACATCAATTGACAAACGGATAAACTCGATCAGGACGGCATATTATTTCGCCAATAACCTTGTTGAGGATATTATTCCGGAAAATTATTGGAACAATTTCTGGGACGGCACTACGTATCCAAACGGGCCGGCCAATTACCTGATGTCTAAAAACACAATGATAACGAACGGCACGGATAAGATCGAAACAGATACCTCATATCAGATGATGACCGGTTATGACTGGGGTTTTTCAACCGCACCCCAGATAAACGACCGCATTAACGTCAAAAATTCCGAGCAGCTGTCGGTAAATGACAGGATCGAAGAAAGCAGGTCTTTTGGATTCGTCAATTCTTCAGATCCGGCTTATTCCTACCAAATGAATAAAGACTACAAGTATGACCAGACCTGGACGGACCTTACAAACCCTAATACTGCTGACAAGCCCGTATATACCCCTTACTTTGAGGAACGCGCAAACCCTTCGGACCTAAATGACAGGAGCGTTTTCAAGCATTACAATGACGGGACCATATTGAAGGTTGATTATTACTTTATAAATAACAACGGGACACAGGCATCAGCGCCTGTGGCCCAAAGTGACATTGCAGGCCTGTTTAACAGCACTAACATGGAAGCCGTGATAAGTTCGAATATCTTTACAAAAGGAAGTATTGAAATATTGTCAAAATATATGTGGATGCATTATGCGAACGTCCTGGCCAAACCGGCTGTTCCTTTAATTATGGATTTTAACATGGATTATTGGGACCTGTTAAATCCGCGTGACAACCAGGATAACAGGATGCAATATCACGAATCTGTTCCATAACTAAAACTAATTTTAGGAGGCAAAATGAATAGGATCATCTTATCAGCGGTGTTGTTTTGTGCGTCAATTGTCCCTGTTTTTGCGTCTGATTTTGCGCCGGCTGTTGATCTGTCGGGCCGTTTAACCTATCCAAGCGTGGTTTCAAACGAGAAATCGCCTGAAACAAAGCTGAGCGGATCGGCCGATCTGGCTTCTTCGTGCATGTTCAACACGGACCTTCTGCCAAACCTGTGGTTCATACCCACACTTACGGCTGATTATTCAAATACGGCCCAGCCTTTGAATATTGCGGACGAGCGTTTTCTTTTTGCCGAGTGGCTGGATCTTTACGCCTCATACGGCGTTAATTATGACCTGGGCAAGGAGTGGGAAGTCAAGGCGCGCGGATTTGTCAGAACCGACTTTTCAAAGCAGACAGCTGATGAAAAAACGGGTTTGGGCCTTTATGACTATATTGATAACGGTTTTTATCTGGAAAATTATAATGAATTCCTGTCATGGAACGCAAATAACCGGCTTACCGAGGGCGTAAAATACCTTGACCGCAGGTTCAGGAATTACAACACGCTGCTTTCAGAGTCGGCTTCGGTCACAACCACCCCGAATAATTACACGAAGGAATTGGACACACTGATTTACAGCGCTTATATAGGCGATGAAGTTGAATTCGGCAAATCAGGATGGTCATTGCTGGTCAATTTTAATTACGATTACCTACCGTACAGCCAGCAGAAATTAATATGGGCGGACGGCAGCCTGGAGGCGCTCAGGCGGGTTGACAGGACAGGGAAGCTTTCCATAGACCTCCCGTATTACGGAGATAACAAGTCGGGCGTGGAGTTCCAGTACGATTTCATAAAAAACGTGTCCAACCAGAATTATTACGACACTATGGGAACAACGGACATGTCGGATGATGTCTATACGAAGGGATATTATGACTTCGTGGAAAATACCGGTAAATTTTCGGTAACTTATGAGTTCCCGTGGAAATTTTTCAGCGCTTACAGCCCGCTGGCCGTCATTTCATTCAGCCTGGACCTTGTGTCTTATGAAAACAGGATCGCGAAAGACGCTTCAGGCGCTTATACGGCCAAAAAACAGCAGGATAATAATTACACCGTGGGTCTTGACCTGAAGCAGAACATCAGCGAGTGGTGGAACTGGTTATTTAATATTGACTACACCAGGTATAATTCCAACATGAAGTATGAGGCGCTGGGGCTTTACAATTACGCCTATATTACCGTATCACTCGGCTCCGGTATAAGCTTTTAAATAAATGAAGTATAAAAAGATATTCAAATGGGAATTGTTTGCCGGTGTGGCCGGAATACTTGTAATTAATTTTATCCTCTTAAACCTGCTTGTCAACGCCGTTTTTAAAAATGTCCTTGACCGGGAAATAAACAGCAGGCTCGCCATAATAAGCGGGAACATCGAAGAAAGCCTGGCGCCAACCGCATTTTCGCTCTCCTCGGAGGATAAGTTCACGGGTTTTTATTCGCACAGCATGGATATACTGATGAAGATCAAGGATACGCGGGGCATGGACATTACACTTTTCAACAATGCGGGCAGGGAGGCCATTTCCACGGAAAAAGGGTTCAAGCTGGTCGAAAGCTACCTGCCTCCCGGAAATCAGAGCATCACTTACTTTGAAAGCGGGGTCCCGGTCAAGATATATTCCACGCCGTATTCCAACAGCGGGAAGATATACGGCAGTATAGTCCTGACTATCAGGGGCCGCGCGCTGGCCGCTTTCGGGGAGATAAGGTCCCTTCAGACAAACATCATGCTCGTATTGTTTGCGTTCGCGCTGGCTGTTTCTTTCTTATTTTCTTTTCTGTTCACCCGCAGGATAGGGCAGACGGTCAAATCCATGGAATCCATATCAAAAGGCGGGGCAATAGAGCTTATTAAAGTTGACTGGTTTGACGAACTGTCATTCCTGCAAAGCGAGATAAACAGGATGGTCCACGGTTTGAAAGTGCTGGAAGATACCAGGTATAAAGAGATACAGATAGTGGCCATGGGACTGGCGCACGAGATAAAGAACCCGGCCGCGGCAATATATAACCTGTCCGAGATCATACAGAGGGGGAAACCCGACCCAAAAACCGCGGAATCAATAACAAAGATAAAATCCGAGGTAAACAGGTTAAACAGCATAACCGAGAAATTCATAGGTTTTGCCCGGGATAATGAGCTGAAAAAAAGTTCTTTTGTACTGGGGTATTTCATCGGCGCCATAAAGGAACAGTACGGATCCCTGGAAATTGTTTACGACAATATAGAGGCAAACGACAGCATACATATCGATGATGTTCTGATGGAAAGGGCGCTGAAAAATATAATCAAGAACGCTTATGAGGCGGGAGCTTCAAAGACCGTCCTGACCGTGAAAAAAGAAAACGGCATGATAAACCTTGAGATATGTGATGATGCTCCGGTTATACCGCCTGAAACAGCGGCTAAGATATTTATCCCTTTTTTCACCACAAAATCAACAGGCATGGGTATCGGGCTGGCAATAACGAAGAACATCGTTGAAAAGCACGGAGTAAGCATGGAATATGACGCGAGCTCCGGCAAAAATTGTTTCAGGATAAAAATACCGGAATAAAAAAGGCGGAATGATGCACAAAATACTGGTTGTGGAAGACGAAAAAAACATCAGGGAAAGTCTGGAGGCTTCTTTAAGCGATGGCTATGACATAAAGACGGCATCAAACGCTGAAGACGCGCTCGAATTCATAAAATCAGATGTTTTTGAGCTTCTTATCACTGATATAAGGCTTCCGGGTATGGACGGTATAAGTTTGATGCGTAAATTCAAGGAGGCATATCCGCAGTGTCCGGTGATAGTTATTACGGCTTTTTCATCGATACAAAATGCGGTTGAAGCCATGAAAGCCGGCGCAAATGAATATGTTCCCAAGCCTTTTTCACTGGAAGAGATCGAGATCAAGGTGAAAAATCTTATTAACATAAAAAAGATATCGGATGAAAAGGATTTTTATATAAGCGAGAAAGATTCGGCTTTCGGGGATATCATAGGCAAAAGCAGCGCCATCGTGAACCTGAAAAAGAACCTTGCCAAAGCAGCGCCTTCGGATATCACTGTGCTGATAACCGGCGATACCGGGACAGGCAAGGAACTGGTGGCATATACCATACATAAATTAAGCGGCAGGAAAGGCCCTTTTGTGCCCGTGCACTGCGCGGCTTATGCTAAAGGTGTTATAGAATCCGAGCTGTTCGGCCATGAAAAGGGTTCTTTTACAGGCGCTGACAGGCAAAGAAAAGGCAAAGTGGAGCTTGCCGAAGGCGGGACCTTGTTTCTGGACGAACTCGGCGACATCCCCCTGGACATACAGGTAAAGCTCCTCCGCCTGATCGAAAACAGGACTTTTGAGCGGGTCGGCGGAAATAAATCAATAGAGACAAACGCGAGGATATTGTGCGCGACCAACAGGAACTTAAGCGCTATGATAAAGGCCGATACATTCAGGGAAGACCTGTATTACAGGGTAAATGTATTTCCGGTGCATATAAGCCCCTTAAGAGAACGCAAAGAAGACATAGTGACACTCGCGTTGTATTTTGCGAAGAAGCGGGGTAATTATGTAATCGACGAAATGAATAAAGTGCTGCTTGAGGAATATTTATGGCCCGGAAATGTAAGGGAACTGCAGAACATCGTAGAACGGGCCGTCATACTTTCCGAAGATAATAATCTCAGGATAGACCTTGCCCTTGGCAAAAAAAACGCGGATGACACAGTTCCGGCGCAGGATTTGTCAGCCAATGACAAGAACCTCGATGACATGCTCTCAGACATCGAAAAACGGTTTATAATGACAGCGCTTAAAAACAACCAATACAACCAGTCAAAAAGCGCGAAAGCATTAAAAATAAACAGGACCACGCTGCAGTATAAGATGCAAAAATACGGCATAAAGGATGCTGAATGATGAAAAAAATAATTCTAGCATGGCTTTTAACGGCTTTAAGCGCCAGTATTCTGGCAGTGCCTTACGGAAACCCGGATGATTATAGGTCGAAAATTTCGGCGATAGAGTCAGCCAGGCAAAAAATCGCTGAAAAAGAAAAAATAATTGAAAAACTCAAGGACCGCACCAGTTCAAACAATATCTGGAATTTCATCGGGCGCAACAGCCAGGAGCAATCCGTACAAAAACGCAGCCGGATAATCACGGAAATTTCCGGGCTCAAAGATGAGATCGCCGGAAACACGGCAATTCTTCTCAAGGACCGCGATAAACTTGCCGTGGAACTGGCTGGTAATGTCTTGAACAAGGATTTTATGGCTATTCTTGACTTCATGGACAATCTTAAGACAGTTGAGCTTTGCGGGTATGAATTCATAACAGATCCAGCTGTTGGGCAGGCTAATGACAGGCAGACCATTGATTATCTGCGTTATAAGTCAGAAATACAGGCTTTAAGGATAGAGGCGCTGGATATATACCTAAAATACCTGAAAGTCAAGTTAAAGACCGTTCAGGGGGCCAAATTGGCATCATCTGAAGCCTTGATTGAAAGCCAGATAGTTATACTTATGGAATACAGGGCAAAGGGGATAAAATCGCAGGAATTGTTGAATGAAGTGTTAAACCCATCTAAATAACATACATTTTCAAAGTATATGACGCTTAAAACAAGCAGGCTAAACAGATAAAACTAGCGACATGTTGATATAGAATCAACTTCGCATAATGTATCTTATGTTAACTACGATTTTGCTTTTCCCCGCCTTTGCCAGTTTTTCGCTCATGTTCGCTCCCGGTTTGTTATTTGCTTGCGTGTGCGTATAAATAAAATGTTGTTACCACTCCAATTACTATACAAATAAATCCCACTTCCTGAAATATTGTTATTGCGTCCAGGTCAGACTGCATGCTTTTCATCGTATTACTCAGCTGGACGGTTGCCAGGTTTGCATTGTATTGTGCCAGCCTGAATTGCGCATCGGTTATTGTGGTGGTAGTGGTCCGTATTTCATCCTCACTGATCGGCGCCGGTGTCGCTTCCTCCTGCACCTGGCTTGCCCGCTTTGCTGCCATGCAGGGTAAAACAAAAAGGCTTGAAATTAATATTGATATGATCGCTTTTTTCATGGTTTCACTCTTCCCTTCTTTTTTACAGACTTTTTCTCGGTTGCTGTCCTGTCCGCTTCCTCCGGGGTTATAAAAAAGTCAGTTACCTGACATCCCAGGGCCTTGGCAATCGCTTGGATGGTTTTTATGGTAGGGTTTGCGACGCTCCCGCTCTCCAACTCGGCCAGCTGCGGCCGGCTGCTTCCCGCAATCTTGGCTACAGCTGCTTGGGTCAGGCCGGTCTTTTCCCTATATTGTTTGATGAGCGCGCCTGAAAAATGCTTTTGCTGGGTTGATGTGCTTGTTTTCATTTTCTTTTTTCTCCCGCCGATATTTTTGTTAAGTCGGCTAAAGTTTACAATATTTATAAATTCCTGTCAAGTTTAATTTGTCCTATAAAACCGTAGTTTGCTTTTGGCTTACCTCAAACCGCGCCTGCAGCCAGCTGTTAGTCGGCCATTGATGGTATTCATCGTTCCAGTTTAAGAGCTTTATGTACAGGTCCTGCTCCTTTGCTATCGGTGCGAGTATGTTCATGATCCCGGCCGCCAGTGCGTCGGCCGTCCTCCCCTGTCGGTAATAATAAAATGCCTTTGCCGTGAAAATCCCTTTGTTGTAAGTAATGTAGTCGACGGCGCCGGCGAGCGCCTTCCGGATGATCTTGCGCTGCTTTGGTCGCGGCTCTGGTGCCTTTGTCTCCGGTGTCTGGTTGGTTATCATGGTTAGTGTGCCTCCCTTTTGTTGATTTTGAGCTGGTCATCGTAGTATTGTTTGCTGAGTACCATCCGTTTTGTTTTAAGCATATCCTTGAGGTTGTCTGCCGCGTCCCTGATGTTATTATCCATGTCGCTGTCGCTGATCACGGCGTGGATCGCGGTCATTGCTATCTTAGCTTTTTCAAGGTCAACCTGGACCTTGGCCATCCTGCCTGCAATTACAACGAGGCTTTCCTGTTCCTCTATATTCAGTTTATTGTAATGTTCACAGCGCACACTGTCACTTTTTATTGTTAAATGAAACCTCGCGCAGTATTCATTGTCATCGTTCCATGTACATTCCATGCAGGTCTTAGCTTGTTTGTCTGTTTTTCCCTTTTGAATCTGTTCCATTGTTTTTGCCATTTTTCCTCCCGCGTTTCAGGCCCGCCGGCCGTTTATGCCTGGGTTTGCCACCAAGCTGCAGCATTGCCGGGCCTCGCGGCCTGTGGCTCTGCGTTATCCAACCACAAATAAATCCGCAATGGGCACCCGCTGCCATGCTCCTTCACCTGCGTTTTTTGTCTTTGCCACCATAATTTTTATATCGTCAATTTGAACAGCTTGCTGTATGTAACCCACAATTATTATATTTTTTGTCGGCCGGCGGTATGCTACACGTGTTTTGTTGATCTCTATTCTCTCCCCGTGTAGTGTAATTACGTGTTTTCCATCGCTTGAATGCATTTCGTCTGTCCATGCTTTTTTCATTTCAATATTTTCCACGTTTTGCCTCCCACGGCTCCGGGCCGTATTCCGTTTTTGATTCTTTTGTCTTGTCGGTTATAATATACAGTCTTTTCCCTTGTTTGTCAAGTATAACCGACAATATATTTTAATCTTTTGGGGGTAAGTACTGGGTTGCCTGAAATGTTGGTTGTCTGTGGGCTGAGGCTTAATGTAAGGCGTTTTAAGGGGGTTGGATGGTTTCCGGGGTATGTTATCCCTCCCGGCCTGGCGTTTGCCTGCCAGCGTGCTGTGTGGACTGCCGCTGGCAGGCTTAAATAAGGAGTCCCCGGTGGCTATGGCTTATTTTCGGTTCCGACCGACGGGCTTGCTGCAGGGCTGGCTGGTGCCGGCGCCGGTGTTGCTGCGGCCGCTGCTGCGTCCGGTGCTAAAACGGAGATTATGGCTGCCTGGGTTTCGGCGTGGGCATCCAGAATCTGTTTGTGCTGAAATTTACTCTGAACAAAATTTACTGCCATTCCAGCAAGTAAAAGAAGCACAGATCCTGTCAGCTGTGTTATCGCTGTCTTGAGGTCTGTCTGGCCTGTCGCCACACTGGTTGCTGCATGTCCGACCGCGGCCGCGACTGCCTGGCCGACGGCTGCGACTGCATGTGAGTTTGCTACGACTGCCTGTGCGCTTGCTGTAATTGTATTTGCGTCTATCATGGGTTCCTCCCTTCTATGCTGCCTGTGTCAGGCTGCATGTTATTTTCTCTTTAAAAAGTCTATAATGCTTATGTTTGCCTGGAGCTTATAATCCCACACGACCATCGACACCCCGTCCTGATATCCGACATCAAGACGCTTTGGATCCGCCACCATGGAATCCCCGAGCCCGCCTTTGTGGTATATAGCGCATATATCAATTACCCCGTAGCTGGTCATCAGCTCGGCGAGGTTCTCCGAGACCTGCTCCTGTACCTCGAGGGAATTTTGTATCTGAACCAGTCCAGCGTCCCGCGCGAGCCGGTAATCTTTATTGTCTACCGCAGGGATGTCTCCGCTGCAGTAAATCAAAATAAGCTTTTTAATCATGTCAACTGGGAAGGCCCTGTTATATTCCTGGACGGCAATGAGCGGGTTGTTTGCTCCGACGCCGCCGTCGCTGAACCAGTGCGAGACATTATTTCCAAGGTCTATTTTGTGAGACTTGAGGCCAGCCGGGATTGCGGTGGATGCTTTGATCACGTCCGCGACCTTTAGATTCTTGTACGGGCCAAAGCTTGAGAAAAACTGGATTTGATGTGTATTGTTATCAACCGCCGGGAATATCAGCTCTATGTCATGTATCTTGGCGAGCTGTTCCATGGTCATGTTACCGAATATTTTGTCTATGATCGCGTAAAACGGCGCCGGATCAAGAATTGATTCCGCAAACAGCGCGCCCCAGACATCTGTAAATTTATTATTAAGGTCACCCTTCCAGACATCCTTTGATGTTTTTATGTTTTCCCACAGCGCCGCGAGCTGCGTCCAGTCCAGGGCGCCGACAGCTCCGTTTGCGGATCCGACTGATGTACCCATGAACAGGCTTGCCTTTTTAACCAGTCCCATTTGACCGTGCGCAGTCATTACTCCCGCCGGGTATGGTCCTGCAAGGGCCCCGCCCTGGAATCCATAGGCTACACTCGGGATTTCAAAATCAATAGGCTTTAGATTGTTGTTCAGCTGCATTTGTTTTCTCCTTATATTTTATTTTTATGCAAAATCTTCCGGCCACCACGTATTCCATATTTGCCACAGGACAAAGTTGCCATAAAAACCATACTTTTTGAACTGTGGGCTTAGCCTGGTTCCTATGTGTGGACAGTACTTGTAAAGCGCGTATGTCGCGGCGTTCTGTATATCTATCTTTTTTGTGGCGTCATCCACAGACATGATCACCGGCACCTTTGCCGCGGTGAACCACTTTTTATATGTGGCCGCCGATAGATCTATCTGTTTTGCCAGACCTGTTATCCCGGTTAAATCACCGCTGTCTGTGCATCCAGCTCCAAAGGCTCTATTTAATTGCTTCGGTGTAGGTGCTTTAGTGGTTATCAGGCTCTGTTCTCTCTGGCAGGTTGCCAGCAATAACTTGGGGTTCAGGTTATTTTGAAAGGCCGATACCAGCAATTTATCGATAAAGGACACCCCGTCGACAACAGTGGTGCTTAACACCAGGCTCTTATTTGCGAGCCAATCTTTGAAATTACTTGTATTGCTATAAACAAATAGCTTGTCATCGATAACCTCTAAGGCGTTGAAGTCTGCCATGGTATTCCTCCCCTGAATTTATATATTTTTATCAAGGGTTTTTTCAACCCCGTTTTTTATTTTTTCTTTAGCATTATTTATGCGTTCATGGGACACCCCAAACCAAGTAAGTCCTATGCCCAGCAAAGATGTCAAAAGAAAGGTAATAAGGACACGCACCGGATAGGTCTGTACTACTGTAATAAACCAACCCCACCACTTTTTTTTATCTGCGTCATTTTGTTCCTTCGCTTTTGCCCTTCCTTGCTCTTCCCCAGTTTTAAGCAATGCAACCTTTTCTATTGTCTGAAGATAACCTTCAACTTTATCCTCTGTTTTTTCAAAGCGTTCAAATATCTCTTTTTTAAGAGCTTCTATATTTCTACCAGGACAGTTTTTCTCCATTGTGTTAGTAGCTATCCAAGCGTCATAAAGTCTATCAAACTTAAATTCAAGCCCATTTTTATAATCCCCGTTTTCTCCATGGACCGCTTTTTTAGTGCTTTTTGCCATTTTATCTACACGCATAATATCTTCCATTTGTGATTTTTGCTTTTCATCTAATCTTGCCATAACACCCGACTCGTCTATCATCCGCCTGTGTATGTCCTTTACCATATCTTCAAGGCTTAAATTTTCTCCACCCATAATAGCCTCCTGTTAGTTTAGTATGCACCGGCGCAGACTATGAAATATAGTGCCTCGTTCATCATCCTCGTTTCATTCGCTCCGGTACCGTTGACCGTGTTATTGCCCGTGCCGGATCCGCTCCCGCTTTCATATGGATTGAACCCGCTACCTGCCGATATCGAGTTTTTAGACGCCTGATGCGCAAATGGATGGGTATGCTGGACTATCCCATCCGGCTGGTAGGTTCCGAGCGCGCGGCCCGGATCCAGGGTTACTCCGCCGACCTGCCTGCCATCCGATACGCCGCGGACCGTAACACCGCGAAGATCCGGCAATAGAAAATAATCACCGGTACTGGCTCCGCCGGGGATCATGCCGCTTGTTACGGTTCCCCATGTCGCGCCTATGGATGTCCAAAGCGCCGGGTAGGTTGCTTTTAAAACGGCCGAGCCGTCGCAGTAAAGCCAGCCGGTCTGGATGTTTGCTTTAGGCCCGGCAAACATCTTTACATCCCCGGCTTTGTCTATGCCGTACCCCTGGGCTATCTGTGATGTAGAGATGATGTTGTTTGCGAGGTTTAGCGCCGTGATCGTATTATTTGCAATCTGCGCGGCCGTAATCGTCAGGGATGCGATCTGTGCGGCCGTAACCGAGCCTGCAGGCAGGTTGTTATATGACGATACGTTATATACCGTCCAGTTGACGCTACCGTCTCCGGTTATGGCATTGCCTGTCCCAGCGCCCCATGTAGGCTCTCCGGAGCCCGTGGTGCCCGCCTGCGTGCAGACAGCGGTCCATCCTGGCCCTTTGGACTGTATTACGACAGTCTGGCCGAGCGTTATGGCTGTCAGCGGGTTCCAGTAATAAATATCAATCGCGGACATCCAGTTCAGCATTGCCTGCAGGCCGTCTATGACATTGCTCTGTGTGGCCGTACCGACCGTTAACATCGTACTTGAACTGGGTAATGCTATTTTACTCATTTTGTCCTCCGGGCATACTGCCCTATTAAAATTTTAATATCCTTCATACTTTATATCTGCCATGGCCGCTGCAGGGCTGCCGGCCGCGTCGTAACCCTGCCAGATCGCGCCAAGGACCGGATCCCGGTCTGAAAAGACTATGGTGATCGCCGGATAACCGCTTGATATCTGCAGGGTTGCCTGACACGCCGTGATCGCCTGGAATGTTTTTGTCGGTGCCACGCGCGTCCCGCCGGATGATATCGCTATGTTTGGCAGTGAGTCTATCAGCGGCGGGCTTGTAGTGGTGATTTTAAACTTGGATATGTCACCCTGCTCCGCGCCTGGATAGGTCACAACCATGAAGTACCATTCCTGCCCGGACGTAAACGAAAACGGGCCGGTGTATTTTTGGTAAGGTCCGGACGGCGCGAGCTTGTAATAAACGTCATATGGTCCGGCGATTGAGAAATCAAGAGAGCATAACCCGCTTAATGTCCCAAACGAGAACAGAGTGGAATATACCGTCATTTGTTTATATGTACTTCTGGACCAGAACAAAATCGATCCAGTCAGGTTCCAGGCCGGCGACTGGTTATTAGCCTGCCAGAACAGTCCGCCTGAATCGACGTCGGCGATTATGTGGGAGCTGGCGACCGAACCGTTTGTTACAGTAAAGTCGATCAGCGCTATCATGTCATATGATCCGATAATATTGGGAAGGATAGGATCTCCGATATTTGCGACCGCTAACGCAAAATTGACGGACTGTTCTCCGCCTTTGAGCTGCATCTTTACCATCAGTGTCTGCTCCCCTGCAGGAAGGCTTGAAATTATAATTGATCCCTGGGTAGGTGCGGCCGTGAGCGCTGTCGCATCCTGCCAGTATGCCCTGGTGCCGGACCTTATTTTATAAACCCAGCCTAAAAAATCCGCCGGATAGAACTGGTTGTAGATCACTGCAAGCTGCCATGTGCCGTCCATAAGCTGATGCAGTGTCAGGCCGTCCGGATCCGGTGGTGCGGTAAGCGCGTTTGTTACCGCAACATTGTTTGAAACTTTACCGTTTGATACTAACCCCTGGATATTTATTGTTTGGATACGGACGGTATAGTTGCCGAGCTGCATATCCGTTATTGTTGTCTGATAGGTGCTGGTAATCTCCCAAAAAATAAACGGCCCGCCGTTTAAGGAATAGCAAACCCTGAATGCATTAATAATCTCTCCCTGCGAGTGTGGAAGCTGCCAGCTGACGTTTATATTAGTGTAATGTGTCCCGTCACTCGCCATACGCGTGTCCGGCGCCGCTCCCAGCCAGACCACTTCTACGCTGGTCCGGAGCTGGCTGTAGTTTATGACCGGCACAATCCCGTTTGTCAGATCGCTTTCGTCATAAATCGCCGGGTTGTATTCCATACAGGTTATCTTACGTGTCAGCTCCATGGCCCTGGTTATGGCCGTGATCCTGAAAGGCTTTGTTACAATGTTAGTCTCACCGAACGCCCAGATGTCGTCATAAGGGATAAGCGGTGCGAAAAGCGCTGTATATATTGTTATCGTATCTGTTACCAAGATTGTAGGCAGTGAGCTGCTGGCCGTGTATGTCACCATTGTGTCGGATTCCGAATGCCTAATCGTGATTGAATAGTTTGTGCCGGGTTCAAACGTTACCTGTCTGTCAAGTTTTATCTGGTTTATTGCCGGCTGGGATATCACCCGGCCCCCGAATCCCCATTGCGGGACATCGTGCTGCAGTTTAATGATGTCACCGACTTCTGAGGCCAGTGCGTCAAGTCCAACCTGAAACTCGCAGGTTCTTATAAGATAAATATTGCAGCGCAGATAATATTTTCCCTGCTTGTACGCCTGTGCCTGGGTTATGATGCCGTTAAGTTTGAGCTGTGTCGGGTTTTGGGCCGCGTTTGTATCATCCCAATCCTTTGCATAGACCGGCATGACGGTTTCGGGCCATCCGCTCTGTGAGCTGTCTGTGAATGATATTTCGACGTTGTTCGCACGGCTCGCTATGGCCAGGAACGTTTCTTTAAAGGTTTTGGGGATGATATTGCCCATTGTAAAGATCTGAACCGCGTCACCGGGTTTGTCCATCGTGCATCCCCAGGAAGTGCCTTTTATGAGGACTGTCCCTCTCCCTATGTCCTGGCAAAATTTAAGCGCGTCCTGCAGCGTGCCGGCGGCGTCAAGGATAAAATTGAAGGTGATACCGTTTGCGCTGCAGTAATCCGCACAGTCCTTGAATTCATCGTATAGCATGCTGTCTGCCGGCGCGCCGTAAACTATAAACTCCATAAGTCCAGTGTTTATGTTTTTGACCTGCCGGGCGTAATGGATCATGTCATATGCCGCCCACCATGGGTTGTTTGCCGGTTGCTGTTCATAGGCTACCGTGTACGGATTCCAAACCCAGACATTGTTCCGTGTCTGTGTCCAGGTAACTGTCGGGATTCCGCCGTTTAAAACGCTGGTCGCATTTATTTTCAAAGCGACCAGAGCTTTGTTCTGCCGGATCAAGCCAGCGGATATATAACAGTTTAGAGAATCCCACGTACATCCGATTATCATATTTACTTCCTGCCCAGTACTGTCGCCATAATAGAAATTGCCGCTATCGTCAAGCGTTACCGGTGACCAGTCATCAACAATGTTTCCAACGCCTATAAAACTCCACTCTCGGCGCCAGTAATTGACAAAAACGGAGGACAGCGGGATTGATAGTCTGACTTCATAGGGTTCTGGCGCCAGACCATCTATCCGGTATGTCCGCCTTGTTGGGCCGATAACCTGTTCATGAAAATTCCAGTTGACTGTGGTCCATGGTGAGGTACCGGCCACCCTATAGTCAATCTTAATGATAAATTTTACCTGCAGGGGATCCCCCGGTGCCGGATTGTATGAGCGGGTAGAATCCCCGAGGATTGTCATGGCATATATACCCTGTGCAAAATCCAGGGATATCTCTATTGATTTTGCGTAATTGGAATTAGTCTCCGCTATCTGCGGTGTGGTGTTTATTAAAAGAGATAATGGCAGGGATGAAAACGCGTCCAAAAGTTCAGGGATTAAAAGCAGTGGTCCCTGGTCGTTTGTGCCGTACCTGAAGTCGCTTTGTATATTTGTCTGTGTCGGGTCAGATGGGTCATATGGGTTACCGTTGACCTGGATATCCGATATAGAGTCCAGTGGTCCCTCTCCCGCCGAGAGTATCATACACAGGTACTGGCTCGTGTCAGATCCGGATGTAGTGATCCCGAGGATCTGGGGTGCTTTCATCCTGGCACTTCCATATGTTATTTCAACCGGCGAGCTCTGGCCGGTTTTTGGTGTTAGGCTGTTCCATCCATAGTTCTGGCTTGGTGATGAATTATCCTTTTTAGCTGGTTCAAAGAGCGATATTATAAATCCGCCAAGGAATGATACCCCTCCCGCGAGCCCGGCCCCGAGCAGACCGCCGCCCACAGCGCTCGCCAGGCCCATGCTGGCGAACATGATTGCTACTCCGGCCGCCTTTTCCGCTCCCTGGCCGCTCCCCACGGTCCTGATGATATTTATTATCGTTTCCGGAGTTATGAGGGTTGTAGCCTGCTCCTTCTTTTTAATCACCAGGCCGTTATATACAACCGAGTATTCGTTCCAGTCAATAGTTATTATCTCGCTTAAAAATGTAGGTTTGAAAAGCGGCTTATCCTCAATCGTCTTTTTTGCCAGGTTAAAGGGGTTGTCGCAGGTTATTATCCTGATCTTATTTTTTAAATTCATAAATTCCCTCTATAAAGTTTTGGTATTTTCGTATCCGTTCGATGCAGACGAGCTTCCGCTCGAGTACGTGGATCACTCTGCCCTCGCCTATGTAGGCTCCAACGTGATTGACCTTGCCTGGTTCCTTAATTTGAAAGGTTACCAGACGTGGCGGTTCCGGTTCGTTATAAGACGTGACGTTTTTCCAACTGCCGGCATCTCCCCCGTTTAAAACATCCATATCCGCCGCGGCGGTTATGGATGCTGTATCGCTGGCGTCAATCCTATAGTCCCGCAGCGTGATGCCGTAACGCCTGAAAACCTCCATTACCAGTCCCCAGCAGTCATATCCTTGAGGCCCGCGGCCGCCGCTTACAAATGGTTTGCCTATAAGGTCCTGTATATCGATTTTATGATCCAATGTAGTCACCCGGTATGGATATCTCCCCACCGAATCTGGTCTGGTTTGCGCGTATCTGGCATCCGATGATTGACTTGTCGCATGTCGGGTATGCTGTAAGCGTTGCTGCCGGCGCGCCGCAGATCGTGCCGCCATATTCAAACGGGCATAAATATTTGATATTCCTGAAGATCGGCCGCCGGCTGTTGACCTGGTATTTTGGGCCGCACTGGAAGGTTATATAATTTTCATCGCAGGAGGCCTGCATGAGCGCATATGTCGCCTGCCAGGCCGGGACGTTGTCATCCAGGTGTTTCGCACCGACAATTAAAATTGTTATTTCCGTGTCAATGGATCCGTTTGTCTGCTCGAGGTAAGCCTGTATCTCCCTGGTTATGTTACTAATCTGGATGTTTATAACAGGCATCTCTCCCTTTGTGTTTTCATTGATATCATCTATCTGGAAGGGATAAGCCTGCCAGGTATATCCTCCCCAGAATATGCTTTCAGTATTCCTGGCTATCCTCATTATTTCCGATAAGCCGGGGATTGTTATTGCCATGAGGATGATCCAGGCGCCGTCAGACTGCAGGCGGTTCTTATTAAAGATGGTAGCGGCCGTGCTGTAGGGCCCAAGCGGGAATATTTCCACTCCCTGGTAATTGTTTACGCTGATTGCGAGCTGGTAGATGTATCCGCCGAACGGGTTGTCGACGGCCGTGTCGTTACCAAGGCGCTGCGTGCCGGTCGGGTATCCTGTGTATTGCTGCTCAGTCATGAAATTGCCGTTTAAATAAACCATCTCGAACTGACCGTCAAAGGTTATCTGTATCCTGAACTTGACTCCCACAGGCACAGCAAACCCGCCAGCCTGCCCGACATATTTCTGGTTGATGTAGACAAGTCCATCCTGCAGGGTTATCTCGGTGCCATTGTCTGAGGCGTATATAGTCCCGTGTGTGGTTCCGTCCGGGATAATAGCCAGGATGTCTATGGTCTGGAGGTTGTCTGCGATGTCCGCATTTATGTTCTGCCCGGTAATAAAGGGCCCAACACCGGCCGCAATCGGAGCGCTTCCTGTGTTTGTCCAGGTATAGTTGCCTGTATCGTCAGATGTGTCGGTGGCAAATAGAAGGGCTGATTTTACGTCCGCGGGCCAGATAGGTGTTGGCATTTGTTCTCCCCGTCAGTGCGGTGTCGGCGTGACGGTTGGGGTTGCGTAGTGCCAGGTAGTGATCCCTATTGCCGTCGCCTGGGCCAGCGCCACTCGCATGGCAAAGTCGTATTTTGACGGGACACGTGTAATGACAAGGCATGAGTTTGAAAAATAGGAAAAAACCGAAAGGTTAAGGCTCAGGCAGTGAATCTTATCTGTGAGGTTCGGCCGGCGCGTGACGGATGGGCTGTAAATTAATCCCGTGCTGAATACAAAGTATTCGTCCGTGGTGGACTGGCTAATGTCCCCGGATAAAAGGCACGCCGCCGGGGTTATCGTAGGGGTTACGGTCGGTGTTATGGTAAAGGTCGGCGTTATTGTCTGTGTTACCGTTTTGGTTACGGTCTGCGTTACGGTCTTGGTTACGGTTTGTGTTACCGTGGGGGTTACGGTCTGCGTTACGGTCTGCGTCACTGTCTTAGTTACGGTCTGCGTGGACGTGGGGGTAAATGTGAATGTAGGCTCTAATAATTCACCTTGCCAAACGTCTAACAAATCATATCCGCTTGCATATCCAGAGAAAAGCACTAATTTATTAAATTCAAAAACGCCGCTGGCTTCCCTGCGGGCCACAGGTTTTGTATATGACATATTTTGTAATTCCCAAAAAACGCCATCAGAAGATTTCCAGAGTTGCTGCAGCACCTGTAAATAAACATATATTTTATTATTATATACAAATGCATTTAAGGCATCTGTAGCCGCCCATTCGGCATTGCGGGTTGCGGCCGTCCAGTCAACTCCGTTAGTTGTCCACCACGCATCATTAAAATAAGTCGGTGTAGTATTATTTGTTCCGCCGATAATCCATAATTTATTATTAAATACAACCAATTGCCCGTCGCATCTTGCCGGAAAATTTGCGGCGGCGGTATCCTCACTCCAATTTGTGCCATCAGAACTATGCCACACATCATTTAAATTTTGCCTAAGGTCTCCACTTTGCGGACAATAGGATCCAGGACTTGCGTTAAACGGTCCGCACCATTGCCCCCCTGCTATGTATAACGTATTATTATAATTAGCCACTGTAAATTTAGTACGTTTTTGCGAATCAGGACAAACAGTATCGTAATAGCGCTTGAACGGCAATACCTCAGCCGTATATGTATTTGTTTGCCATGTTACAAAATCGGATGTACTATTAATCGGAGAATATGGATACGGTGTGCCAAAAGCTTGGACAAGGCCACCACCATAAATAAAGGCCTGACCATTAAAAGTAATTCCTGCTGGTGAGCTCGTTCTCAAATTATCATTTGTTGCTTTTAAGGTCCAGTTTATTAAATCGGTGGATGTCCACCAGTCGTTATAAAGAGTGGCATCGGTGTGTGTGCCTCCACCGATGGCGTAAGTGTTTCCAAGTTTTAATGCTGTAAATTTATCCCTTGATCCCCACCCCGGTGTAGTAGTGATCAGCGTCCAGTTCATCGCAATCGTCGGGGTTATTGTAGGGGTTGCTGTCGGAGTAAAGGTTGGTGTTACTGTAAATGTAGGCGTGAATGTAGGTGTCGGCGTAAACGTTAACGTGTTTAACGCAATTTCCCAAACACCAACACGAGAGGAATCTACAGTGTCGTACCCGTTGTTTGCCCAGATTTTACCACCGCCAAACAGGACACATCCACCACCGGATCCGGGATATTCGCAGAGAGGGTTTCCTAAAGTATCAGTACAAATTAACCGATTATCATTTCCGACTGACCATAAGTTACCTGACCAGTCGATTGTAATATCGTTTCTCAAAGTTCCGGAGTTCCAAGCTGTAACAAAAGACGCGTCGCTCAAACGGTATTTATATATATTGTTGGCCGGTGACGCTGCCCATCCTGCAAGATAGGCGTAAGTTGCGTCATGTGTCAGACGCACATTATAAAAGCTGCTTGCTGTATACACGTATGTTCCTGTAGTAGCATTCATTTTTATGAAGCCGTAAGTACACGCACCTATTATCCACATCTGGCCGCTTGAATCTTGCCAGTGGTCTATCCCGTTTATCCCGTCCGGGATTCCGTATGTAGTAATGCAGTTTCCCGTACTATCAATTTTCATAATTTCCCGGATAGGCGCGTCCCAAGCCACCCACAGATTTGTTCCATCGTACGTCAATCCCTGAATTTGAGTTCCGTAATGTGCTGACGGATAATCAACGTATGTCACTATGGTGTTTGTTGTCGGGTCTGCTTTGGTAATGCGATTGTTGCCACCCCACCACATGTATCTGCCGTCATAACATCCGAGCATTTCGATATACCCCATATAATACCCGTATGTGTCCCATGTGCCGGTAGCGTTGTGCATTTTATAGAGTTGGCCCCAGCCGCCATACCCTATCCAATAGGTATTACCGTCATACGCGCCGTATGTGTCGCTTGGTGGCCAAATGGCATAATGATTCACTATCGGTCCACACGGATTAGGTGTGGACGTCCGAGTTATTGTAGGTGTTATTGTGAATGTCGCAGATATTGTTTTTGTGGCCGTGAAAGTTGGGGACGCGGTAAAAGTTGGCGAAAAAGTAGCTGTCGGCGCATCTACACTTTGAAGTTCAACTCCGAATAGAACTTCAGTACCAGAAACTGTTGAGGTAAAATTTGGAAAATAAGTTCCAATAAGTTCAGACGCATTTCCGTCAAATAGTAATGCAGTTATATGGGTATCACCATTTTTACTTTGTCTTGATGTCCATCCAGAACCAGGACTTACCGTAAATGATGATGCCCTAATTGTTCCAAGGCCAATAACCCACGAACCGCCCAACACCGTTACCGTACTGCAAACATATGTAGAAGTTACTGATGACATTATATTTTGACGTACCCCCAACACATTGTAATAACTCGCGGCGACCAGCGCTCCCGTGTCGGCTGATGACAATGTTACTGACAAACCATTATTTCCCGTTGGCGGACTTTGTAGCCCATAAACATAATTATATGTACCATTAGCTGTTCCGGTTAGATATGTCATACTAACACCGCCATACGATATTGACGCATTCCGTGAACTATAATTCATCAACTGTACTATCAAATATCCATGTGTATTGGCTGCATTAACAGACACATTTACATAACAATTGGCCGTTGTGTAGGATTGACTCGCACTGTTATCATAAGTTATTGGCGCAGCATTTACGGCAATAGGCAGCATCATCAAAATTAAAAATAATATTTTTTTCATGTTATAGCTCCTGAATTTGAATTTCAATCTGCCATACCTGGTCTGTGGTCCAGGTCTCTTTTATTGGAGCGGTAAACCGAACCGTGTATGTCTGGCTGTCATAGGGGTTTGTCCAGGTGAATGATGCAGCACCGCCGGCGGCCGTGATCCAGAAGGCTGCGAGCGTGTCACGGTCGCCGTTGAGCATGTAGTTCCATTTCAAGGTCCAGTTCCGCCGTAGTCTGGTAAAGCGCGGCCGGGTCTGTGTCATACCGTTTTCGAATTCCGTCGCTATTGTAGGATCCTCGTTTGCAGATGTTATTGGAAATTGAGGAGTGGGTAATGTAGGAAAGGTCAGCGTTGTCATCCGGTCACTCCCTTAAGCGCGGTCCTGAGTCCTCCCTGATTGAGTGCCACAGCTTCCAGAACTATATTGACGATAGTTTCCTTGCCTTGCCGCGTGCTGGTTGATGTCTGTTTCATCGGTGTACCGGTGTTGTTTATCATATTTGTGGTAACTTTTGTATCTCCGGATGCTGTGTATTTTTTCCAATCTGTATCAGGTATTATCGTTTCCGGGACGTCGCCGACTATGCCGATGTGTGGCGTGTCAAAATGTCCCCCGGCGCCATGCATGGGTATGCTGGCCGGATCAGGTGTCAGTGGCGCGCCGGCGCTCACTCCTGGAGCCATGATTGAGCCGATAATCTTGTCAAGCCCGTATTTCAAAAAAATATTTGCTATCTGCTTGCCCATGTTTTCCAGGGCCGTCACAACGTTTGTGGTGCCGTCTATCACGCTGATCATCGAGTTTGACAGGTTGTCATAAAGACTCTTTTGCGCGTCCAAGCCAGCCTCAGCCAGGGTTTTGTTTGCGGCCAGCTGCATGGCCTCATATAGGGACATGGCCTCCTTGCGCGCGGCCAGGCTGTCCATAAAAGCGGCATCCTTGTCATTTAAAAGCTGTTTGAAGGTCGTCAGGTCATAGTTATTTTCCGCATCCTTGATTTTGGCCGTCAGCTGCTGTTCGTAAATCAAATAATCAAGGGTTGCCTTAGTTTTCAGTGAGTCTAAAGCGTTTGGATTGTTTGGTGTGGATCCTCCCGGTGTCACTCCCTTTGCTGCATCTGCAGCGGCCTGGGCCTTTTGTTTGACCTTATCGAGCGCGGCCTGGGCTTTTTTAAAGTCCACATCATCAGCGGCCTGCAGGTTGCCTTTTAATTCCGTGATTTTGCCCTGTACTCCCTTGATTGCGTCCCCTATGCCAGGTACCCATCCGAACAGCTTACCAGCGTTGTCGAGGATTATCTGGGCCAGGCTTAAAAATCCGGTTTCGATTTGATGTAAAAAATGCACGGCCGTATATCCATCATTGATCCAGGCTTCCTGGAACCAGGTCATCAAATGTCCCCAGTTTGATGCTATCAGATATGCCAGGGCTGCTATCCCTATCCCGGCCAGTATCCATGGTGTAAGTGGTACTAAGGCTGCGTATGCCGCGACTGTGAAGGCTATTAGCCCCGGTACAGCCGCTCCCAGGAGCGCGCCGCCGATCGTTATGGCTGCTATCTTGACCATGTCCATTGTTTTTGAACCGAATACCTTGTCGAGCGAGTCGCCGATGCCGTTTGTTTTCAATGCCTCGGCGAATTTGTCAAAGTCAACACGGATATCGTCTACAAATTTTTTAATTCCGAAACTGTTTTCTATTTTTTCTCCCTCTGTGCGCATAATGTCGGCCACGTCGTCACCCATCCGTTTGAATTCGTGCGGCAGTTCCGTGCCGAGCTTGCCGGCCATACCTCCGAACTTTTCATTCATACCGTCGACCAGGGCCGTTATAGCCGTCTTGGAATCCACGGCACCGGCTTTTATGAGGTTTAAGGCTGTTGGGATTGATACTCCCATTTTTTCGGCGATCATGGCACCGGCGTCTATGCCTTCCGTCTTTAAGGTTCGCAGTTCGCGGTTTGATATTGAACCGGCCATCTGAATTTTTTCAAAGACGGATGAAAGATCACCCAGGCCGGAGTCGCCGAGTTTAAGTCCTGAGACGGTATCGTTGATGGTATTGAAAATGGGTATTATCTGTTCGGCTGAAAAGCCGACGGCCAGCAGTTTGCGGCTGGCCTGGTCGAGCTGTTCAAATTTAAACGGGGATCGTTTTTCAATCTCCTCAAGCGCGCCTATAAACTGATTTGCTTTTTCTGCGGATCCTAAAAGGTTGGTGAATGCAATCCTGGTTTCGTCCAGGTTGGCGGCCATCATTACGGATGTGCCGGCGAACGCCGCGGCAGCTGCAGCCGCGGCCATTAGTCCCATCTCGAGATCCTTTGAAAGGTTGAGCGCGTCCTTGCCGAGCGCCTGCTTCATGCCCATCTGCAGAGCCTTCATCTGTTTGTTGAAGTCGGTAAGGTCGGCACCTATCGTTACTACAAGCCTTCCTATTTCATTTGCTGATGGCATTTTTCATCCTCTCCTGCAAGTTTTTGAGTTCCTTCACAAAATCCGCCTTGCTTTTGACCTTAAGAGTTTTCTGTTTTTTAGGTGATGGTCCAATCAGTTCATCAATACTCTTTATTTTGTTTTTGCGTTCGAGCTGAATATTTAAAAGAGCCATTGTCTGCCAGGCCGTCCGCTCCCATTCCTGCCGGTTGCGGAATTCATATCCCTCGATGAGCTTGTTGTATTGCCTTATGCTGATGCCGTAAAATTCCTGCGGCGTCAGATTCAACGGTCCGTATGCCGTTTCCTCTGCTTTCTCTACCCAATCGTAAAATCGGAAGTCGCGGGTAAGTTTTGCGCTTCCGTCTGTCAGTTTCCCTTACTTTCACCTGTGCCCAGGATGCCAAACTGTTTAAGAGCGTATTGGATGTCGTTTATGATGTCCCGCAGGCTTTTCCCAGCCTTTATGCCAGCATTGAGTACTTCGGAGGCTTCCTGCATGGTTAGTTCGGCGTTGTTTTTGTGGAGTCCGGACCAGAGGTAGGCACGTAAGGTGTTTATGTTCATAAGTCCCCTGAACGGATCTATCATGGCCTCCCCGAATGCCTTACCTGATAATGCTTCCGCTGATATCAGTCCATCAATATCAAATTCAAGCTTGCGGTCCTTACCGTCGTAATTTATAACTTTAATTTCCATTGCCATTGTCTTTCCCTCCGAAAATCAAAAAATTACGCGGCGGCCAGGTATTCATCCCCGGCCGCTCGCGATATTTTAGCCGCTTAAAACTTAAGCGGTTGTAAATCCGTTTGTAGCGCTCCAGGCGCTCCAGCCGTTTTTCTTGCCGTTGTAGCGCACGCGCGCAATGTACTGCGTGCCAGTTGTCATCTCTCCCGCGCCGACGTGCAGCGTGATTTTCATGACGTTGCTTAAGGTGTCAATCACAGGTGATGCAAATGTCGGATCTGTCGCGAGTGTTACCTGCCACTCGGAGCCGGTGTGCGTATCCGTGTTGCTGGATGCGAACGCCGAGCCGACCATGTTTGCCGTGTCGACAATTCCCGTTGCCGCATTTGCCGGCGTGGTTATCGACGGTGTCGTTATTGTGCCGAGCAGGTTATTTGTGAGCGCTCCGGCGCCGTCCATTGTGAACTGCACAACGATTGCGTCTTTAAGCTTCATGGAAATGGGCGCCGATGAGATCATGGCGTCGCCTGACCAGGCTGTTCCGTCCGGGAATAAGGACTGTACCCTTAATATTTGCCTGTTTTCAAACGCGCGCTCGAGGGCCAGGTATGCCGTGTCGTCGACCGTGTAGAAAGCGGAGAAGTCTATTGACCAGTTCTTGAACCCCGGCCTCTTGGACTCCCAGCCTGCGTCATCCTTGCTGGTGGTATCCATTGAAGCCGTACCTCTTTTTAGTTCTGCATCCGTCTGTTCACCGAGCACCGTCATGATCGGCGTGTCAACCGTTCCTGTGTTGATATAAACCAGTGCGTCACATCCTGCCTTTGCTTTTTCAGACATGTTCTTGCCTCCTTATGTTTTTTGAATTTTGAATTCTATTTCTATAACTGCGTGGTGTGTATAACCAAAATCCGAGCCTCCTGCCTCGTCCTGAAAAATCCGGGACTGGGACATGTTCATGACAACGTTATTAAATCCCGCGGCCGATAAGTCCAGGTAATTTCCGCCGATTGCTGCTTTTATCTGGCTTGTAATATTATTTATTTCCTTTGTCCCCTGCGTTTGGCTGAAGGCGTGGATCCTTACCATCACCGACTCGCCATAGCTTGTTTTTGTCCTGAATGAGTCATTTGAAAATTTTTCACCCACCTTGATGTATGGGAAAACCTCGCCTTTGGGTATCTGCGTAAAAATCGGGACGTATTTTGTGTTGTCGTCCGTTATAACGTCCTTTAGCCTGGTGACGATTGCCTGGTCAAGCGCATTTTCGGCTGATTCATAGACGAGTGTGTCCACTATTTACTCCCCTCAGCGATTGCATCCTTCAGCGATTCTAAAAATATGGGTTCCTCTCTGTGCGCGGCCGGCCCCAGAAAGGGTTGCGCGGCCTGGGTTGCGGTCCCGAATTCCGGGTATTTCATGTAATAACCCTTGCCGAGATAGGTTACTTTTGCGAAAAACTTGTCAAGATGCATGGTTGAGTGGATGCTTTCCCGGCCAAAACCCGGCGGGATCTCGGTTGTCTTGCCGTGTGGCTTTGTAAATGTCTGTTTTGCGACCGGTGCGTGGGCTGCAGCATCCGCTTCTACGCGCTCCGCACTCTCCCTGATCTTTTCCTTGACCTTTTCCTGTATTTTCAGGTTGAGCGCGTCTATCTTGATGGTCTCTGCGTTTGTTGTTATTGTTATGCTCATTTTATGCTCCCGGATCCGTCATGGTCGTAAAACTCACCGCCGTGCTCCATACGCTCGCGTCGTATTGCTTTCCTGCGTAATTCACGCGTACCAGGTAGGTATTGGGTATCAATGTGTGGTGCCCGTCGATCGTATAGGTCGAATATGCCAATTTTCCAGCCTGCAGTGTGATGGAATTCAGATCCGTGGTCGTCACCTGGTTGATGATTGGCGTGTGGAATCCTGCATCAGCGGCCATGGTCACCTGCCATTGCGTGGCCCGCTGCGTATCCGTGCCTGCAGTAACCGCAAAAGCCGAGGCTGTGATCGTCGGGGTCAGGCTGATTCCGGTCGCATTCGCGGCCGGGCTGGTTATTGTAGGCTGGGTTACGGCGCCGAGCGGCTGTTTGCTGGTCAACATCTTGCAGACAATCCGCATTTCCCTGTGTGTCGTATCAACATCGTAGAAGTTCATGATGTTGAATATCTGACCGTTATAAATAATCCGCCAGTCTGCGCGCAGTCCCGGCAAATAACGGATCCAGATGTTCATGTCGACGCGGCCGTCAATCTGCTGCATGTAATATGGATCGTCGGCCCGGATCGGTTCTACGTAGGCCCAGACGTCTGCAAATTTAACCCAGACCGTTTCAAACCCGCCCTGGTTGTTTGGATCATCCTCTGTAACATATCCCTGCTCTATTGTGATACGCCGGTTGTACTTACCCGCTTCCTGAACGTCGCGTCCCATTAGAAGAATATCCTGTTTTGCTGTAAAAGAGCCATGGCGCCTTGCGGTACTTCCGTCATCCACCGGTTTTCCGTAATTGAATCCCTATGATCGTACCAGTGTCCGACAATCATTAAGATTGCCAGCTGGATGGTTTCATCCACGTCGGGATTGCGCCCGTCTACTGCCATGCCGGCCGTGTAGTTCAATTCAAACGCGCCGAACCCCTTCAGCAGGTCCGGAGTTAAATCCGGCGAGTGGTTGTACCATTCCCGGTTCAGCTTTACTTTTCCGTTTTCAAGGTCAACATCAAAGTCAACATCCGGGTCGAGTGTTTGATCTCCAGTTTTTAAGTGTATGGTTGCCGTGTCGAGTGATATCAAAGGCGGGTATGGCAGGACTATCTCCTGGTTATAGTTAGGGATCAGGTCCAGAGTCAGTGTAAAGGTTGACGCGACAATGGCCCGCCTGAGTATCCCCTCACAAAATTTCCTTGCCGCCTTCATCATCAGGGTTATTAACGCGTCCTCATCCGTGTTTGTCACATCAATCCTGCAGTGAGTTTTTGCAGTTGTCAGCGCCACCGGTTCATTTGATGGCTGTGAGTTGCGGACAACCGTGCCGAAGTAAATAGGCCCGTTTGAAAGGATCCGGATCGCTGTAGGTACCTCTGGGATGATCGCTACGTTATCGTTGCCACTCGACATGCGTTTACTCCCTTACTTTTTATTTTTTTTTGCCTTTTTTTCCAATTTTGCCTTTTTGGTTGCTTCATCGTCGGTGGAATCCTCGGTGTCATCGTCGTTATTGAAATTCGGGTCATCATCCGGGCCGGGTCCGCCTGTATTTTCCGCTCCCTGGCCGCCGGCTGTGTTTTCAGTCTTTATGCCTCTCTGCGGCGCCGGGATAACCTTGTCACCCTTCATTTCCTCCGCGGCTCCCATCTCTATGAAGTGTTTAGCTTCCTTTTCCGTGAATTTTGAGCCGTCAGTGACGTAAATTTTTTCCTCGTTGTAATTCATAGTCGGCTGGCATACTGTCTGCTTCATTTTTACTTTCATTTCATCCTCCGTTTTTTTTGTTCCACATGGAACATTTATAAGTTCGTTTTTTGCCTTCTTTTTTCCCAGTTAATGGCCGGCCCTGTTTTGCGTCAGGGCCGGCCATAGGGAGGAAATTTGAAAACAAAAACAAACGACCGAAGCGCTCGGCCGCTTTTTAAATTAAGCGGTACCGTCCGCAGGGCTCTGGAGGAAAACTCCGGCCAGTGCGTTGAGTGTTGCGTTTACTTCCGGTTTTTTGTCGCCGCTGTAGCGCAGTATCACCATATCTCCGGTTGCCGTGGATGCTCCGCGGATGACTGCAAACTGGACGTACCTTTTCTGTGGCCTGTAAATGTCGATGAACAGAAATTCATCGGCTCCCGTGCAGACTACTTTGCTGCCGGCAATATCCGCGACCGTTCCCAGACCTGATGCTACGTCACTCTGGGCCTTTAAGTAATTGCCCGCGTTGTTTACGTTCACGCGCACAACGCACATCACGCCGTCGTATCCCTGCATGTCAATCGCGCCGCTGTCTACCTCTGTGGTGCCGGCGGTTGTTTCCTTTACGCCTGTTATTTTTGCTTCATTTGAAAGTTGCATTGATTGCCTCCATCTTGTCTCCGCGATATTTTAATTTCGCGTTGTTTTTAGTTCTGCCGGTTTCCTGCAGCCGCTTGCAGGGTTCCGGCGTTTAGTCATCCGAGCGGCCGGTAAAAATAAATCTTATACTTTCAAAAAAGGGGTTTTTCTTTATGCCGCCGGGATTATAAGTCTTGCAAATGCCTCGGCGAGTACCGGCATTCCGTCTCCCTCGTACCTGATGACGAACCCTGTCTGGTTCGAGGCCGCAAACAGTTCATTCAGCCTCTGGATCACTATTGCCAGGCAGTCGACCGTGTAGTAATAGCTGAAATCGCCGAATACCATCGTATAGGCGCTGTCAGTTACCGCGGCCGGAGCTTTTTCGGAAGTGTAAATCTTTTTCCCGAGCAGTGTGTCGGGTTCATCGCCGCGTAGACCTGGCTGCCAGAGATAATCCTGGTTTACCGCGCCCTTAAACTTGCGGACGTATTTCACGATGATGGGATTCATTACCCACTGTGCTTTTGGCCTGTATGCCGGCCTGATCCCGTAGAACATGTTGATTATATCGTTGCCCGTGAAGCCAGCGATATGCGCGACGTCCTGTGGCACGTCCCGCGCGGTTCCGATGCCCATATCGTTTGCTGTGAAAATGCCGAGCGGCTTGTTTACGCCGTCTCCGGTCATATACGCGGCTTCCTGGGCGACCGCTATCTTATATCCGAGCCTGGAGTTGATGAACGCGGTCACGTCAATGTCGACCTGCCTGATCAGCTGGTTGCTGATTTTTATAAACTTGGCGAGCGGGTAAGGTTTGAGTTCCCTTTTCCCGAACTTCTGGCCGGTCGATTCGTTGCCTATCGTCGCTTCCGGTGTCCAGTCGCAGTCGTCTACGTCTGTATCCAGGGTCGGAACTCCGAGCGATGCCGCTGTGGTAACCGGGAAGTTTGATGTCATCCCCTTAAAAAGCGTTACCATGTTTGCGGCATGAATTATTTCCTTTGCCAGGATCTGCGGCGTGATCAAATATCCGCCCTGGGTATCCGTGCCGGCAAGCAGTGCGCGCTTTTCCGCGTCGTTTAACTGTCCATTCCTGAAAAACTGGACATACGCGTCGCGCATCTCCTGGGGTATCTTGCTGTGGATGTCGATTGCCCTGGTGTCCTGCCGCACATCGTGCTGGCCCTTAAGCGGTGCCTTCATCTGCGCATCCAGGTCCTCAAGCATTTTTGTGCGCTTGTTTGCGTCTGATTCCTGGTCAATTGCCCCGCGCAGCGCGTCCACGTCTTTGTTCATGGCATCCCACTTGCTTTTTTCCTCAGTGGTCATTGCCCTGCCTTCCTTTGAACTCAGATCGTTGAGTTTTTTCATATCCTCAAAGATCATTGCTCTCTTGTCGGCAGCTTCCTGTACTTTAAATTCCGTTTCGCCTGTCGTTAATGCTACTTTCATTTTTAAACCTCCTTGATTTTGAGCTCCAGGGACCTGCCGCGTGCCGCGGCGGCTGCCTGGGCCTGTGATTTTATTTCCTGGGCTGTTTTATCAGCCGCTTTTGTTTTTATGGATTCAAATATTTCCAGCGATCTTGTGCTCACATCCGTATTTGAATTTGCCCCGAACGCGACCGGGCTTACATCGTAAAGCTTGCAGTTTGTGAGTTGCCGTTTCCACCTGTTATTAACAAAGCTCCAGGAGTCTCCGTCCATCTCATGCTGGTCTCCATTGCTGTCCGCCGCGATGTAGCTCCGTGGATTGAATGAAAAACTCATTTGCGTTATGTCCTTGCGCTTGATTAGTGTCTGCAGATCCTTGGCGTATGTAGTCGGCGCCATCTCACAGCGCATTGCGAGTCCGGTTTCATCCTCTTTTAACTGCAGGGTATTGTTTGTGGTCCTGCCGAGCGGCTTTCCCATGTCATGCTGCCATAGGCAGCAGACGTCATCTTCCTTTACTGCCTGGGTAAAGGCTCCGCGCTTTACGGTTTCATCAAACTCCCCGCAATTATATTCCTGATCAAACACCGCGGCATGTCCCTCTATGACCATATTGCCGTCCTTGTTGTCATCGAGTGCCCGGATCTCAAAGTTATACGTTCTGATTTCTTTTTTCATTTCTTACCTCCGTCTTTTACTTTTTTTATTTTTACGGTGTCACCGTCGTTTTCGTCGGTGACTTCCACATTTTTCTTTTTGCTTTTTCCAGCATTGTCATCAGCATTGTCGGTACCGTCCTCCGTGTCATCCTCTGTCTCCGCCGCGGCACCATCGCCTTCCTCACCGTTTCCATCCCCTTCACCGTTTGCTGCTGCGGCCAGCGCCGGATCCGGTGCCGTTATGTCCTTCATGTTCAGCGGCTGGATATGTTTGTCGCCGCCATTGATGGGGTCCATGCCTTCCATCGCGAGGACTTGATTAATCGAAAATATTCCGCTTGTGATTGCCATTCCGTAGACTGTAAATCTATTTAACAGAGTTTCCTTGACGAGTTCCTGGTTAATAAAACTAAATTCATAACTGTCCCAATCCTTCGGCAAAAATAATTTTGTCAAATATTCCAGTTCAATTTGCTTCATGATCGGCAGAAGCGTGAATTTTATAAATCCGTCAACCATCTGGATAACCGTGGTTCCCCAGGATGAACTTTTTTCCGTCGACTGCAGGAGCGGAAGCGGTACCCCATACCATTGTGCTATCTCACTTTTTTGAAATGTCCTGGTCGCTATGAACTGGGCCTGGTCCGGCGGGATTGTTATCTGCTGCCATTTCAGTCCTTCCTCGAGGATCAGCGTGTCATGTGCCTTGTCAAGTCCAGACTGCCTATCCTTAAAATCTTTTTTCAACCGTTCATATGCCGGCTTGCTGAGCGTCCCCGGATGTGTCAGTACTCCGCCGGGATGTGCACCATCACCGTAGAATTTAGCGCCGAATGCTTCGGCACCGAGTGCGAGACCTACTGCTTCCCTGGCCAGGCTGATCACGCTCTTGCCTGTGATCCCATCAAAGCCGAGCCCGTGTATGTGTGTCACATCATCCTTGGACAGCTCAACGATGTATCCGAAAAGGTCAGTGGTTCTATATGTTATCTCTTTTGTTGATAGGTCTCTTAAAACGGTAGTGCGCTCCGGATTCATCTGCACCAGCTTGTAAGGCTTGCCGTCTCCGCGCCAGAGTGTCTGGCTGTATCCATTTCCCCACAAAAGCCGCGAAGATATTTCAAACGTCAGGTAATCCTGTACATGTGTTTCATCGTTTGGCTTGTAGCGCATGAGCTGGTATGCCGGATGCTGTGTCGCTGGCGAGCGCTGTCCATTTTTTGTCCGGTAAAGAACGAGCGGCATTGATGCTATCGTTTCCGCTATAATCCGGACGCAGGCGTAAACAGTTCCGAGGTTCATTGCCGTGCGTTCGGTTACTACCGTGCCGGCAGCTGAGTTTGATGAGGGTCCGTATAGCGAGGCGATGTCCTGGCTCGGTGCAAAAAATGCCATTGCTCGCTTGCTTACATCGAACATGAAATTGCGGATTCCCAAATTTTGCCCTCCGGCCTTTGTATGTTTTTGATTTCAACCGGAAAATAACATTTAAAATGGGATTAAGAAAGGGTCAATCACTCCAGAAATTGGAAAAGCTAATTACTATAAGAATCGGAGACCTCTTTTATCGTAGACAGATTCTCCGCCAGTTCGTGCTATTATCTCCCAAATCGTAGAACGGCCCAGGCCGGACTTTTCCGCAATCATGATCACCAAATCGTCATTTGAGTATTTTGGATACTTTTTTTTATAAATTTCATACACCATTTTTATGATGTCATCCCGTTTTTGGATGGCCTCCAGCTGTTTGTCCGCGTCCTGGATGCTGTAGAATTTAAGGCTCATAATGTTTTAATCCCGCCTTTGTCGTAGACTCCACCGCCGACGGACGGACTGCGCAGCGCGCGGTCCAAAGATATAATGCCGGCTGTGACGCCGTCTATCTTTTCCTTGCTTTTTTTCTTATCCGGTTTTATATTTTCCATGGCATCCCTGGATATTGCAACGTTGTTCATCATCCATGTCATCACCGGATTGTCGCCATGCCATAGCTTTTTCTTGCGGGTAAGTATCTCAAATTCTTTTGTTGGACCGCTCATTGATGGAAATCCCATTCTAATTTGAATTGTAAATGGGTTATCCTCCGGCCGTCCAGCTTCATCCTCGAGTTCCTGTACCAGTCGGGCTGCATTCCATGGGTCAAAGTTCAAACTTTGCAGATCATAAACTCGCGCGTCCTCCTGTATCTGATATTTAATTGCGGAAAAACTTATGACATTACCCGGTGTAGGCGTAAGATATCCCTGGGCCGCCCACTTGTCGTAAGGTACGCCTTCGCGTAAGCTTCGTTGTTTCATGTTTTCCTCAGGGATAAAAAATTTATAAAGCTGGATGACCTTTTCTATTTCCTCTTTATCCTCTCCGGTATTTTCGTCCCGCACCATCTCATAAAAAGGAAATGTTAAAACCCAAGCCGCAACGTCATTGATACTTGCGAGATCAAGACCTCCAAAACATCTCGCGCCGAGCAGTTCCTCAGGATCAAATTTTCCGGCGCTGGCATGCCATATGCTTTCCGGGATCCATGGGCTGTGCGCCTGTGTCCATTGGTTGAGTGTGAGCTGTAAAAATATATTTTGCCGGACAGGATTATCCTTGGCTTCGAGTACCTCAGCCTGGATATCGCGCATGTTGATCATGGTCCCGAGTCCGGGGTTTGCCTTTGCCCAGGTTTTAGGATTATCCCACTTATCTTTTTTGTCTGTCTCACATATAAAAGGGAAAAATGTCGGATCGTATATTTTTTTTGCCAGAACTTTTTGGGCATAAAGGTACATCTCGCCGCAGATGGTTTTTAAATCAAATCCGGCCGTTGTAATTGCTATGAGGAGTGGCTGCCGGCGAGCCTTCATTGAGGTACTGAGTACGTCCATAAGTTCGCGGTTCCTGGCGACGTGGAGTTCGTCGTAAATAACGCAGTGCGCATTAAAGCCGTGCTTGAATTTTGCGTCGGCCGAAATAACCCGGTAGAAGGAATTTGTCGGTTTATAAACGATTCTCTTTTGTGACTCTATGATGCGGCATTTTTTCCGGAGTGTTGGGTTTGTTTCAACCATTCTTTTGGCTGCATTGAAAACCAGGGATGCCTGTTCTTTGTCCCCGGCACAGCTGTAAATCTCAGCGCCCTGCTCGCCGTCGGCCGTAAGCATATATAAAGCAATGCCGGCACCGAGTTCGGTCTTGCCATTTTTTCTGGCAGTGGAAATATAAGCCTTGCGAAAACAGCGCGTGCCATCAGCCCAAACGGTTCCAAATAACGGCCTTAAAATTTTATCTTCTTGCCAGTCCTGCAGCTGAAAGAGTTTTCCGGACCACTCGCCTTTGGTATGCCGTAGACATTTAAAAAAATTAACTACGCGATCTTCTAACTCCTTGGACCGGTACCTGGTCGCAGTGAGAATGTTATCCTGTTTTGGAATTCTCCGGTGCTTCACCGCGGCCATTTATTTTTTTCCCTTAATAACTTTTAGATTTTTCTTTACGCGGTCCCTGGCCTGATTGAGGATGCCGTCCATTTCTGAATCCGTATTGCCTGGTGAATCGTCTCCGGATCCAAGACCGCGCTGCCGGCTGACCGGTGTACAGAATAACGCATCGCCGAAACTCTTGACGTCCTGGGCTGCCTGCCGGAACATGCCCACTTGTGGCAGCACTTGCAAATATCCAGTTTGTGTTATTTTTGTAAATTGATCGCCGTCCGGCATCCGGTTCAAAAACTCCCCGGCTTTAACCATCTGGGCGTAAGCCATACAGTAACCGGCAAGCAGTGGGAGATCAACGCCTGCGAGTACTCCCTTCATAGTTAGGTCCTGGACTGTTTTTTTCCAAACCTTTTTGGCAATTTTATTTTTTTTAATCCATGCCGGTGCCTTGAATGAATCCGGATCAAAAGGCAAACGCAAAACTTTTTTTTTCATTGCTTGTAAATCGAGTTTTGATGGATTGCCGTTTAATTCGTGATCCTTGATTGACTTTGGAGGTCTGCCGCCGGCCATTATGCCCCCCCCTGCCGAGTTTCCAGAAAATTCACACGTGATTGCCACGCTGTCTTTTCGTGAAGTGCTGTCAACATTTGCATCCCCCCCTGGTGGGATGCTGAAATAGTGTTGTTATTATGCATGAATACTGCTCTTTATCACGCCTTTTGGATGCAGAATCGCGTGATGTTTGTAACATACTGACTGTGTTTCCTCAAATGTAGGCAGAAAGGTGCCGCCTTCTGTGACTGGATCAAGGTGATGTACCATCTTTGCCTCGACTGGCCTTCCTGTCTCTGCAAGACAAAGCTCACACAGTGGATTGCGTGCGAGTTTCATGCGTCTGAAATCCTTCCAGACTTGTGTGGAGTAAAACCTCTTGATCTTTATATCGCGGGTTTGTTCGTATCGTTTAAACTTTTCCTTGCGGTGAATGGTACAGTAAACTTCACCGATTGGAATGATTGCGCTGCATCCCGCGACCGCGCATTGCCGTGGTCGCTTTGTTGGCATCTTATATGCCTGTGTCCTTGTAGTCTGCTGTTATGTCCGTCCCATTAAGCTTGATGCTGTAGGTGCGTTTGTTCTGTTTACAGAAGCGTGCGTATCTGATTGCTGTCATGTCACAGTAACCTGGATCTATCTCGCTTACTCTGGCCACGCGCTCTGTTTTCTCTGCTGCTATAAGCGTGCTGCCTGAGCCACTGAATAAGTCGAGCACTATATCCTCCGGATTAGTATGGTTGCGTATAGCGAGTTCAGCGAGTTCAGCGAGTTCAGTGGGTTTTTGTGTTGGATGTGCATATGTGTTTTTGTTATCCGGAGATATAAACCATGTATCTGAATTGCCATCATCAACTGAAAGCGTTAGTTTTTCTCCGTCCTTGAGCCGCATGATGCGTCCCTTATAGCTTTTTGGAGCTTGTTTTTTTATAAATATCTCCATGCCGGAATCCATGCTTAGCCTTATTCCGCTGCCTATTGAAAAATCACCTTTGTTGATTCCTGCTGCCTGAAATTCCCAAACCGTTGATTGATCGCGGTTTCCAAACATGCGCGCTTTGTGTCCTATCTTTTGCGCGTAAATTGCCGGTTCATGTTTGTAGTGGTAATCCGAACGGCCAAGGACAAACTGTGGCTTGATCCAGATTATTTGCTGTTTTTCTTCCAGGTTTGCTGCCCGGACTGCATAGTCAAAGTCCGATTTTGTAGAGCTGGCGTGCCATATGAAAAAAGCAGCATCATCACGCGTGTGTTGAAACGCCAGTTTAAAAGCCGGAAGTAAAAGCGTGTTGATCAGATTGTTCTTTTTTAAATCGTCACCGATGATCAGCTTTCCTTTTCTTTTTCCGCCTTCAGTCTTGTTTGGTTGTTTGCTGTTTTCTCCGTAATTCACACCGTATGGTGGATCCGTAAATAATAAATGCGCTTTTTTTCCATTCATGAGTTTCATAACTGTATCTGCTTTTGTGCTGTCACCGCATATCAGGCGGTGTTTTCCCAATTCCCAAATGTCACCGAGCTTTGTCCTGGTCTTTTTGGGTTTTTCAATTTCAGCTGTAGGCTCATGCTGTTCGTTTTTCAAAAGTTGCAGTAATTCATCACTGTCCATTCCTGTCAGGCTTAAATCCGCGCCAGTTTTTTGCATGTCGCTGACGATGCTTTTTAATACTTTTCTGTCAATTTTTGCAAAGTCCGCAATCTTATTATCGGCGATCATGTCCTCAAGTTCAGAGTTTTCATCCTTGTAAAACTGATATTCAACCGGTATCTCTGTGAGTGCCAGAACCCTGGATGCAGCAAGCCGCGCATGACCGCGGGTAATGAATCCGCTCCGCTGTGATATGGTTATCGGCGCGCGGAATCCCTGGCTCCGGATTATACGCGACAATAATTCTATTTGCCGTTCCGGATGTGTGTTTGGATTTTTGGGATGTGGCATTGCTTTTTCAATTTTAAGGATTTCATCAAACCGGCAATAAACCGGTATGCCACTGGCCATTCCCTTCATGGTATCTGGTTCTTTTGCCTTTTTCGTTGTCTGCTTTTTAACCATTGTTTTGGTCTCCCTGTTTTTGGTTTATTTTAATTCCGGCCGCGGGTAATGCTCCGCCGGCCGCTATGTACCCGCGGAGTGTTGTTAATAAATACTGTTTGTAAAATGCGGCGGTTTCCAAGTCATCCCTTAAAATGATCTTAAGTCTATAAATTCTATTTTCCGGATCTGCCAACTTCCAGATAAAGTCAAACGTGCAGTCCGTCTGGCTGAGAGCCAGGGTAATGTCTTTATCAGTCTGCAGCTGTAGTTGTATAGCGTTCATCGCTCCCTCCCTGCGTCAGCTGAAAATTTTTGATTTTCTCGGATATCAGTTTATAAAGCTTCCACCCACGGCGCTTTGTCATCTGTTTCCATGCCATTCCATCCTTTGCACGCATCATAATCCAGATATAACGGCCGGCGATGTTCTTTTCCATGTCGGTCCATGGCCGGTCCTTAAAATCGGTTATTTGCATCCGGGCAGTGATTTCACTCTGGCAGGTCTGGTTAATTTGTGTTATTCCGCTATCCTGGCTTTTGTTTTTATTTATGTGAATTGCGTCCGGTTGAAATCCGCTTTCATCGCTACAAAGGCAGAACATAAAAAGCGGGATATCGATTGATTCTATCTCCGCGCGTATTTTAGCTTTATAAGTTTCCGGTTGACGTAACTGTTCAATCCAGCAGTCCTCGGTAATCATTGGTGCATATACTTTGCAGAAATTCCAAACCTGCAGCAGATGTTCTGCGTTCTGGCTATATCCGTTGTCATCATTGTTTGTCTTGTAATAATTAATTGTTTCCAAAATAGCCACGTATGTGCGTGTCTGTTGTATCCGTTCCTGCAGGACTGCCGGTGTTATTGCTTTGTTTTTCTTTTCTCCCGTGGGTAAATGTCCGAAGATTAAAATAATAAAAATAATAAACGCGCCTATCAAAACCCAACTTTCAATGCAATCTATTAACTGTTTTAAAAATGGTTTCATTCGTTCCTCCCTGGCCTATGCCGTTGTTTTAGTTAAATTATCGTAATGCGCTAAAAATGTCTTGATATTCAATGGGATTTTGTTTTCTCCCGCGTAATGCTGACAGAAATACGTCCAGGACCTCCCCAGCTCTCCTGTGTCTGTTAAAGTTTCAAACTTTTCCTTGAGTAACTTTTCATCCTCCTGGTTTATCGTGATGAAGTGTCCTCTACCTTCGTTTATTCCTTTTATTTTCGTTGTTTCGTAATAAACCTCCCTAAAAATTAACAAAATTTCCGCCATTGTATTATTATAATTATAATTATTAGATTGTATTGTATTGGGGTTAGGTAACGGTTGTGTAACGGTCATGTGACCGTCACCCAACCGTTCAGAGGCGGTGAGAGCGTTTTGTTGTTCTCTGTGTGTTTTCGCGTCTTTTATAAATTGTTTTACGAAAAGCGGAGCTGTTTCGTAAATTTTTAGTGCTCCCGCTTGAATATTGGGATTGTCCTGTTTGTTATGTTCCCTGCGTTCAGCCACAGCCACCCATCCGTCTCTGTACATAATTTTAAAATCCTGTTCAAACTTCTTTGACATCGTTAATATGGCCGAACGGTCATATCCGGTGTGAACTTCAATGGTTTTCATGGCTACCTGGTAAATACCGCAGATGTTTGCATTTGGACCGGTAATAAAATAAACATAAAGCAGTTTTTGTGCTGGATCAAGTTTGTCTCCCGTGTATCCGTTCTCCCAGAAATCCGAATCTAATTGTTGAACTCGTCCCATGTTTAGTCCTCTCTCCCCGGTTTGACCGGTTTTATTGTCTATCCCGCGTTTATGGCTTTTCTTTTTCCATTTCCATCCGCTTTCGTGATATGGTTTTCGGCTTCTAAAGCATCAATGATATCAGCCGCCTTGCTGTAGCCTATACTTAAAGCCCGTTGTAACTGGCTTGTTGAAATCTCCCCCTGCTCTTTTAATAGTTTTTGTGCTGCCGTGTACAGTTTTCCTTTATCATTATTCACTTCCTGCAAAAATTTTGTATTGTTGGTCTCTACAATTTGTTTTTTCTGACCTGAATGTAATTGAATTGAATATGTCATAAAAACAAGACCTTTTATTTCACCTTGAACAGCTGCCATTACGGTTCCTTTATCGCCTTCCTGTACTCCCTCACATTTGCGAATAAAAACAATTTCATCTCCCGGCTTATATTGCTGCATGGCTTCCTCCCCTTTTTTTTGTTATGTTATTAATAACCGACACCGTCAATTTAAGGGCGTTATTTATAAAACCAGCCAGTATGTGTACTCCAAGGTCATAATAATCAAGCCCTGGGCCACACGGTGCGTCACAGAGGCCTGTTTTATGGGTATCTGAGGCCACAAAAAAAGGCTGCGCGACACTATTGTTTACGTTGCTATCCCTTCCCGGAGCAGGTGCATTTGCCCTATCTCCTCCCAGAACCGCGGATTTGGCCTCTCCCATGCCCGACGTTGCGAATTTTTTAAAGTCCTGAATAGCGCGTTTAGTCATGTTTTTATGCCTTCTTTTCATCCGTTTTTTATAACTCTCATAATTTCCTCGGCGGTTTCATTCTGTCCATAGATCCCGTTGAGGGTTCCCTGCTTTAAGTTGATCCGCATAATCTTGAGAATATCTTCTTTTGTAATTGGCACGGCCCGAACCTCTTTTACGAGCGCTTCTATGGATGTTGCCTGAATCTCCGCTGTGGTCCGCAGTGTCTCCGCCAACTGCAGTAGCTACTTCTGCCTTTTGTTTTTCTCTGTGTAGTTTAAATTCTGATTTTCGCTCATGATCCGCCTCCGTGAGTTGTTTCAATTCCTTTATTTCATAATTTTTGATTTTGCCGTCTATGTTTATTGCGTTCCAGTTCTGCAGCATGCCTATCACCTGGCCGGTAATGTCTGTGAGCTCCACTATCTCTCCCGTATCAATTACTTTTTGCAGTGATCCGGTCTTTATGTATCCGTTCCGAGATATAAGCTGTGAGCTGTTATTTGTTATGGTTTTGGCGGTGGTAACGGTACTCTGCGGCCGCGGCGCCGGGCTTTCCTTTTTCGGTCTCATGGCTATTAAGCAGGACTTTACAGGCTTGGCACCGTCATAAATAGCGCGGGTCCTGTATTTGTCGACTACGTCGTAGTGCGGATGCTTTTTGTCCTGAAACCAGCGGCGCTTTAATCCTATCTGCTGGGCCATAAGGTGTAATTCGGGCAGTGTGTCGGCCATCATGTGAGCCCACAGCATCCCGCGCTTTGGTATCCTGCAATCCTCGACGTATACGGTCATGATTTTAGATCCTTTACAACGACGGTGGCTGTCGGAGGCTGTACGTCAAATAATGATAATTTGCCTTTTACTGGAAAGGGCTTTGTAAGTACCATCACATTTCTAAGCATCCAGGCATTTGCCCGCGGGTAAACAGGACAGCAAGCAGCTTTTTCATCAGCCTTTGTCATAGGTCTGCAGTCCGCCAAGTACGCGATGGCCACTGCGTGACCTGTCGGTTTGCTTGCGCAGATGAGCAGCTGTCCGCGATACTTGGTTTTCCAGGTCCTGGTCTCTATGGTTTTCTCCCCAGATATGATTTTCTCCCACCAGGGCGAGCGGATGCTTATGGCTTTCATGATTTGTACTCCTGGATGATTTTTTTGACGGAATCCTTCCACCTGATTTTTAAGGCGTTTTCAGCCGGATGATAACTCCGGTATAGTTGTATAACCTCTCCCGGTGCCTGAAAATCCTCTATCTCCTTTTGCCAGGCTGGTGTTATGTTTTCAATCCGGCTATGTACATGGTTCATGGTCCCGTACCAGATTGTGTCTGTGACAAATTCCGCGACCGTCTGGTATATATACATTCCCATCCGGCGGTATGTGAATTCTTTACTTGGCAGCATCGGTTCTACGCTCAGACTGGTCTGGTATCCGTATTTGAATGCCCACTTCAAACATGCCAACCGTTCCTCCGGTGCTGGCGCGCCCGGTTCATAAAGCTTGGCCGCGTTTGGATCCAAACTGGTCAGGCTGATCCGGTAAAGGATGCGGTCCTTATATTCTTTAAAGTGCTCACAAAAACTGGTAAAAAGTTTAAAGCTGGGTTTTGTGACGATCAGCACCTTATATCCTACATCGAGTAAATACTGGACCTTGTGGATTGAGACATCATAATATGCTTTGGTGATGTCGTGCTGTGTCGGATACATAACCACCTGGTTGGGATTCCGGCCGTATGGTTCCTTTTTCATGGCCTTGGCCATGTTTATGCGTTCCTCTGTCCAGGTCCCCGGCTTCACTCGCTTATACCGGTAGATTGCTGTCCAGGCCGCGTAGCAGTAAATACAGCCGTTTGCGCATCCGGTCCCGCAGTTCCGGCTTATGTCGCTCCACTCTTTTGTCCCGGTGCCTATCCGTTCGCTTTGAAAATCAGGCATCAGTTCCTCCCCCTGTATTCAACTGTGAAATTTATCTGTAAAGAGTGATGAAAAAATTGTATTGCCGCAGTTGTTGTCTTTACTTTCGGTTTTTTGTTTCCTCCCATAAATAGCCGGGTTGTCATAATTGCAAATGACAAATATTTTGATTTAAAAGTAATAGGATCATCCTGCCTTACCCATGCATTTATAATCAAATCAGTATTAGCCATTATAGCTTCCTCCCTATACCGGTATTTTGGCTTGCGTCTTAAAATTGTCACTTGCCCGGAATTCAGTGAGCCGGCCGGTCTTATCGTCAAACACCGCGGCCAGGCATCCGTATCCGTCCTTGTTAATACCGAAAAGGCCATTTAAAAACCCGAGCATGGTAAGCTTGGCTGTACCTGCAGCCGTATCCGCATATACCTGGATGGTCTTATGGTTTGCTATTTCGTTGTTACACGGTACGTTTGTTTTGATGATCAGCTGCAGAGTTGCCTGGGGATCCAGCCGGTTCATCTCATTGAGCAGGTCGGCCACGTCCTGGGCCGTGATTGCTGCCTTGAAAGGCGATTTTTTCTTTTTATCCTTAATAATCATGCTTTTCTCCCTTTATTTTTATGAGGCCGCCCGTCCGATCCCAGCGGTCCCCAATTTATAAACTCCGGCACGTTTTCAAGAATTACGCGCCGGCAGTACAGTTCCGACAACCATTTCAAAATTAACCACGCCGAGGCCCGTGATTGATCCGAACATGGCCTACCGCCGCGGGCGTTGCTGTGATGTGTGCACTCTGGGGATGCCCACAATAAATTAATGCGGTCCTTTGCGTTATATACATCAAGCGGGTTCAAGGTCTGTATTGATTCGCAGTAATGAACCGCATCAGGAAAATTAAGCTTATGCGTGGCGATTGCTGTCTCCCAGTGATTTACGGCAGATAAATTCAGCTTTTCACCCATTTTTTGTGCGGCTCCTTCTATCCCGGCAGACTCCCCACCCGCGCCGCAGAACAGGTCAACAATTTTAAGCATGTTTTTTCTTTTGTGGTTCGTATGGATATTTCCAAAGTGCGCGCCTTGCAGTAATTGTATTTTTTTGTTTTTTCTGTTCAGCAGTTACACCTTTCCAGTATGCCTTTCCCTTTTTATTCCAGACTATTTTTCCGGTATTGATTTCAATGGTACCCAATATGGGTATCATTGCCGTTCCCTGCTCTGTGTTTTTCATTTATTCTCCCGCGTTTCAGGCCCGCCGGCCGTTTTTCCCGGATCCGCCGGGTATGTGATTGCGTCAGCATTTATAGTAAACTTGCCGGCGTGCCTAAAATTATCAACTTCCACGATTGCCTTTTTATTGCTAATTTTTATAATGTTTATTGACGTGCATATAGGTATGGAGATTTTGGGATGGCTTTGTCTGGTTTTGGGATCCCAATATGAAAGCGGCCTGTCGTATTCATCCGTATAAAAACTTGTTGTATTTGTATATGGAAGTCCGCGGGCAATAGCCTTTTTTTGAGCTTCATCCTGGATATCCATTGCTTTTTTGATTGCTGTCATCTGCCGGACGCGTTCATCCGGGCTGGCCAGCTCACCAGGATGCTGTGCTTCATCCATGTATCCCTGGCTTCGGCCATTAATTATTATTTCCTTTTTGTTTTGCGGTGTGTCGCTGTTCATTTCTTTTCCTCCCGTGTGTTTTAAAGTTTGCCTTCCCGTATCCGGGCTTGCCGTAAACTATAAGCGAGCTGCGCTTGTATCTCTTGCGTTTTCTCATGTTTTTATTAATGTTATGCCATATTTTATTATTTTGGTTTTCATCTTGGCTCTGGCGGCGGCGACTCTGGCGGCGACTCTGGCGGCGGCGGCGGCTCTGGCGGCGGCGTAGGCGTAGGCGTAGGCGTT
>CALAOR010000078.1 GCA_937889595.1 uncultured bacterium | reverse complement strand
CGCCGACGCTTACCGTCACTCCCACCTTTACGCCGACTTCCACCATAACCCCCACGTTTACATGGACGCTGACGCAAACTCCGTCCTTTACCCCTACGTTCACTCCGACCATTACAAACACATGGACGGCTACGTTCACGGTAACCCCGACCGTCACCATGACCTCGACCCCGCAGTTTTGCATGGAATTAAAGGGGGCCTTTCCAAACCCTTTTTCCTACGACACCAGAATAGTGTACAGCCTGTGCAGGGATAGCGCGATGAAGCTGACTGTTTATACGGTGAGCGGGGAAGTCGTCCGCGTATTTGAACAGGACGGGTTCATAGGATATAACACGATATACTGGAACGCCAGGAACAGGGCGTTCAAACCGGTAGCCAGCGGGACCTTTATTTACAGCCTGGAGGCCGTGTCGGCCTATGATAAAAAGAAATTGTGGGGAAAAGTATCGGCAGTAAGGTGAAATATTAAAGATGAAGATGGGGTCAGGTCTTTACCTGATACATGACAGAACATGAAATTTAGGTTTCATAAAAGATAGGGTCAGGTCTTGACAAACGAGGCCACCATAACCTGATACCTGATGACATATAATTTAATATCAGGGCTCATAAAACGATGAGGTAAATAATTATGGCGGTTCAATTGAATGGGATTTGAAACGGATCTCGAAAAGTGGAAAGCGGGATATTTTGGACAGTATTGTATGACAACATGCGATAAAACTTGCTGCGATATGCGGAATGTTTCGTTGTATGTAAACGGGAACGAATTGATAAAGATCTTTGGCGAAAAAATAAACCCTGAAAATTTCAAGGAAATGGGCATTAAAACCGCTAATGCCAAGGGGTTGTATAGTATTGAAAGTAAATGTTTTTGCAGGAAATTTGACAACGATACGCGTAAATGTCTTATTTATGACCGCAGGCCTTTAAGTTGCAGGGAATATCCATTTTTGGTGGAAAAGGACGCCGTTATAATCAAAAGCGGATGCTCACTTACCAAGGGCGACCCGGAGTATAAAAAACTTGTTGAAATAGCGTCTTTGTACGGAAAAGTGATCGTAAAACGCGCAGGCAAATAAACGGAATGTGAGTGCCAGACACCGAGTTAATAGTTGATAAATATAATTGACAATTTTTTTTATATATCATAATCTTATAAAGGTAGTACGACCAAAATAGAGGGGGTCGGTGGTATATTTATGGGTAGGCAGTTCAGAATATTATTTTCGGGTGCGGTTTATCATGTGGTTGCGCGGGGAAATGAAAGAAAGAACATTTTTAGGGACGACATGGACCGCAGGATGTTGTTAAAACTGGCGGGGGAAGCCAAGAGGAAGTTTGGATATAAATTATTTGCATTTAAAAGATTGGGTCAGGCCTTTACCTGATACTTGATAGCAGAAGAACAAAACAACATAAAAGGAGAACAGTAGAATGAAAAAATTAATTTTTGTTTTAGTTTTTTTACTTTCGACAATCGGATTGTATGCGGGGGAGAACATCTTTTATACCCTGAAATACCCTACAACATTCACCATAGTTACGGCATTTATCGAAAAATCCGAATGCCTGGCGGACGGCAAGTGTTATTGTTTGGTCAGCGTTTCTTACATTAAGAAGGATACCATCGCCAACCCCGACAATAACATAAGCATGGTATTGATAAAGGTGTCGGGATTTTCACCCGCACAGGACCCTGTTATAAGTTTCAAACAGGACTCATTCGTATGGAATATTGTCGTTGACACATACACGTCGACGCAGACATATTAATTAAGAGGGGCCAGGCTTTGACCTATGACCTGACCCATTTTTTAAACTCCCGGATCTTGGATAACACTTGCTGCCGCCCTGGCTTTTGGGTGGCTGGCAAACCGGATCCCTGCGTAAAATGCGGTTGAAATATCTACGAAAGACGCTCTTGCATATGAATAAAGGAGAACAGCAGGTATGAAAACAATAAAAATACTTTTATTTGGCGGGGCAATGTATTTTTTTCTTATGGCTTTTGTCCATGCTATAGGCCTGAAAATTCCTGGATTATATATTTATTTTAATGTTCCATCCTACCCTTATCAAGATAAAATAATATCTTTACTGGCTTTTGGATGGGCCACATTTTTTTTTGCGGTTGCTTCAAATCCCGTAAAAAGATTGGTTGAATCAATTCTATTAAGCGGTGCGGCCGCCATTATAATGCTAACTTATATAAATCTAACCACGGATTTCACCGGGTTGTCAGGGGCTATTCATCCGAAATGGTTTTATTTGCAGGCTGCGGCATTGTTTGTATATTGGTTGCTGCTTTTTTGGCATTATAATAAAACTAAAAAGATTTTACCGCTTTAGCTAAAAGTGTAAAGGAGTGGAAAAATATAATGTTGGTATGGAAACATGTATGTTAAAGGCCAGCGGTGAGAGGGGGCTTGCCCCCTCTCACCGCTGGTTTAAGTCAAAGGCAGTCACAACACAGGCTGGCCCATAAGCGGCATGCAAATGTCAACCGCGCCGGCTTTCTGTGATGCTGCGGAAGTTGACAGGGTTTATGATATCTTTCAGAAGGCATGCGGTAAACGCTAATTTTCTATTATAATAATCTCCAAAATAATGTATAATAACGGTTGTTGATATATATTTATAATAAGGGATGGGAGTTCGCATGCCAAACGGGAGAGCTAGGTTCGTTTTGTTTCTTTTTGTATTATATTTTTTGATGCCCTGCCTGTCATATGCGAAAACACTTCATGAGGCCATGGCAGGGGATTCCTATATAGAAGGCGAAGCCCTGGTCGGGATTCGGCAGCCCCTGGAAGAAAGCGGCAAAAAAGCGCTGGAATTTTTCCATAATGCGCGTCTTTTGGGCGCCGGAGGTGTCTATCTCTATAAAATACCCGGCAATGAAAAAACCCTGGATTTTATCGCCCGCATGAAAGGTGAAAAAATAAAAGGCGTTAAATATATCGAACCCAATTATACACGCGAGTTTTTTTACGCTCCGATGCCCGTCCCAAACGACCCGTTCTACAGGAACGGAGCCCCTTATGACCAGTGGAACATAAATATCATGCAGGTTGATTCCGCCTGGAATGAGGCTTTGGGAAATATGTCCGCCTGGGCAAGAGGCAATACCGGTACTGTCATTGCCATTGATGATTCCGGTGTTAACGCGTCGCACGAGGACCTGGTTTCAAAACTTATTCCCGGCAGGAATTTTTCCGGCGTCGGGGCCGTAAATGACACGACTGACAATTATTTTCACGGGACAGCCGTGGCAAGCCTTGCGGGCGCGGGCGTCAATAACGCGCTCGGTATCGCCGGGACGGCGGCTGAGCCGCTTTTAATGCCGCTTAAGATCGGGGACGTCGGACCCATAAGCACCGCGAATTGCGCGCTGGCCATAATATACGCGGCGGATAGCGGCGTGAAAGTCATCAACATGTCCTACGGCGGTTACTCGCCGTCACAGGCCGAGTCTGACGCGTGCGCTTACGCCGCCGGCAAGGGTGTTATCATGGTGGCGGCGAGCGGGAACGACAATTTAAACCTGCCCACATATCCTTCAAATTACGACAATGTAATGTGCATCGGGGCGTCAACGCGTTCCGACATAAAATCAGATTATTCAAATTACGGGCCGGGCATTGATTTTCTCGCACCCGCCGGAAACAGCGCCCCGCCGGACGCCGTGGTCTGCGCCAAGAATAATAACAATACCGGATACGGGGCCGCGACCGGGACTTCTTTCTCTTGTCCCCAGGCAGCGGGGTTGGCCGCGGTGCTCTACGCCAACGGCGTGCCGTGGTATCAAGCGGTCAGCAGGATGGCCCGCACCTGCGATAAGATAGGGACGTACCCATACGCGGCTACGACAGGAAAAACCCTTGGTACATGGAACCAGTTCACCGGGTACGGCAGGCTGAACTTTTACAGGGCAATGAAAACTCTCGTCCCTCCGGTAAACCTTGTCATTACAAACACCATCGGCAGCATCACACTCGGCTGGCAGCAGCCGGACCTCTTTGATACGCCGACCAATGGATATAATATTTACAGGGCTTCGGCCATTGGCGGGCCTTTTACACTTATAGGGTTCATCGCTGCCGCCCCGAGGACTTATGATGACTTTAATGTAACGTCCGGCACAACATATTACTATGTGGTTAAGGCAGTCGATTCAAACGGTTTTGAAACGCGCGGCTCGAACATTATCGGCGGAACCGCAGGCACGGTGCTTACGGAAACTTTTACACCAAGCGCCATAATTACCCTGACTGCCACTCCCACCATTACGGCCACTGTGACAAACACCATATCCATAACATGCACCCAGCCGACAGCCGCGGCTTCTCCCACGGCAAGCATGACCTCTACTGCCGCGCCTGTCGGAAACTATCAGTGTGTCAGGCTTGATCCTTCATTTAACGGTTCCGGAGTGGCAATGTGGAGTTACGGGGCATGCCCGCCTGCCGAGACAACGCTGGCTGATACGGCGATAGACAACCAGGGAAGGATCATCGGCGTCGGCGCGACAGTAAACGATACAAGCCTAAATACCAGATATATGGTCATCCTGCGGTACCAGCAGGACGGCCAGTTAGATACCGGATTTAACGGAACAGGTTATGTGATCTATCCGTCGTATTCGGGAGGCGAGTCGGTGGTACTGGATGGCCAGGGGCGTATTGTGGTCGCCGGTTATTCCGGCGGCGGCATGACTTTATGGCGCTATAATCCGGATGGAAGCCCGGATACAACTTTTAACGGGAGCGGAATTGTCACAAAGGACGGGACCGCTGGTTTTAGCGGGGCGGATGTGGCGATGTCGGTTAAAATTGACGGCTCAGGGAAGCTGGTAGTGTGCGGATACGGCTACAGGACAAGCACCCCTTCTTATCTGGCTGATATGATCGTATGGCGTTTTAACAGCAACGGCCAGCCTGATTTGACTTTTAACGGCACTGGCAGCGCGTTTATTTATAATTCGGCCGGAAGAGGGGCAACATCAAGCGACCGCGGTTTTGACCTTGCTATTGATAGTGCCGGAAAGATCATCATAACCGGTCATTCGTACGACATTTTTTCGGGGTCGTCTGATGAGGATCTGGTGGTATGGCGATACAATCCCAACGGTACGCTTGATACCGCTTTTAACGGGACAGGGTATGTCTCTTTCAACCGGGATTCATATTATCACACCATAGACTTTGGCCTGGCTATTATTCAGGATTCTTCGGGAAACATAGTTGTTGCCGGTCAAAGCGTTAATTTATCCGACTGCGCCGGAGCAATGATATGGCGGTTTAAAAATAACGGAACACTCGACACTTCTTTCAACGCCAAAGGATGGAACTTATTTTGTTTTGTGGGGCCTTATGAAAGATTCAGCGATATTGTTGAGGACGCGTCGGGTAATTATGTGATGACGGGCGCGGCAAACAGGACGTCCCCGAACGGGATGCTGGTCGCGAGGGTAAAACACGACGGCAGCCTGGATAATTCCTTCAATGACACGGGATATTTTTACAGGTTTAGTGAAGCCGGAGGGCCGGAGGATGCCGGATACAGACTGGCGTTGGATTATTCAGGAAGGATAGTTGTTGCCGGTGAATCAAAAAACGCAACAAACAGGTACGGGGTAATTTGGCGTATTATTGACGACTGCCCGTCGCGCATGTTTTCGCCTACGCAGACGCTTACTCCGGGACTGGCGGTTTTGTTCACGATTACGGCGACAAATACGCCCTTTACGGGGACGGTGACGATAACGCCCACAAGGACCAGGGTAAGCACCGGGACGGCAACGCCTTCCATTACATGCACCCCGTCAAACACAGCCACAAATTCCATGACGCAGGTTGCCACGCCGCCGTGTTACCTGTCCCAATGGGGCTCCATCGGGTCCGGTAATGGAGGATTTTTCAATCCTAACGGGCTGGCTTTCGACGCTTCCGGAGATGTTTATGTCGTTGACACCTCCAATTCCAGGGTGGAAAAATTCACCCCTTCAGGAGGCTACATTTCGCAATGGGGCACGGGCGGTATGGGCAACGGCCAATTCAACGGGCCCATCGGGATCGCCCGGGACAGCGGCGGGAACTTTTATGTTGTGGATAGCTCGAACGCGAGGGTTGAAAAATTCGACGCGTCCGGGACTTACATATCCCAGTGGGGAATTTATGGCAGCGGCAATGGACAACTTTACTTTCCGGCGGGAATTGCCATAGACAGCGCGGGATACATATACATTGTTGACAGCAGCAATAACAGGGTCCAGAAATTCACGTCTGCCGGGGTGTATGACTCCACGATAGGGAGCGCCGGCATCGGTGACGGGCAGTTTAACACACCTTACGGCATAGCCATCGGCGCGGGCGGAAATATTTATATAGCCGACACTATGAATAACAGGATCGAAGTTTTTTCTCCGGCCGGGGGATTTATTGCGAAGTGGGGCGCTCTGGGAACCGGTGACGGCCAGTTTAACCATCCACAGGGTATCGCGGTTGACAGCGCCGGCAATGTTTACGTGACCGACAGCAATAACAACAGGATCCAGGAATTTACGGCGGCAGGCGTTTATTTGACGCAATGGGGAGGACTGGGTAACGGAGCGGGGCAGTTTAAATTCCCGGTGGGTATCGCCATAGACAGCGGGGACAATATATATATAACCGACACCCACAATGGACGTGTCGAAAAATTTGGGCCATGCGCGGCGACCTTCACCTATACCCCGACAATAACGCTTACCCAGGGAAATACATTTACAAATACCCCATCATATACTTTCACGCCGTCATGCACCGCCACGCTGTCACATACAGCTACACAGTCGTATACAGCGACCGTGTCAAAAACACAAACCAGCACCCCCAGTAGGACACCCAGCGCGACCCCGAGCGTGACGCAAACCAAAACCCCGACTTGCACACAAAGTAAGACTGTTACACCCACGTATACTCTGACAATGACCCCGTCAGCCGTGCCATCCGCCACTTTTACACCCACTCCGACAGCCATACCGTATTATTGCCTTGAGCTTAAGGGCGCTTTCCCAAACCCGGCATATGCATACGCGGGCATAGTTTATAATGTCTGCGGCGACCCCGAGGTTGAGGTTGTGATCTATACTGTGAGCGGGGAAAAAGTGCGTGTGTTGAAGCAGAAAGCCGCTCCGGGATGGAATACTGTGTTCTGGGACATGAAAAACAGCGGTGGAAAAAGATCCTCAAGCGGCGTGTTCATATACCGGCTGGTGGCGGATTATATTAGTGAAAAGAAGGAAAAATGGGGAAAGGTCGCCGTAGTTAAATAAATAAAGAGATGAAGAGATGGGGTCAGGCCTTTACCTGATGCCTGATAAAGACACCCGCAAGGAGCAATCAATGTACAAAATGACTATTAAAGTTCACTTGAGCGACACTGATGTAACAGGCCAGGTCTATTACTCCAAGCCACTGGAATGGATGGAATGGTGCAGGGTGAACTGGTTCGGGGAAAAGTATGGCAATTTTATGAAGTATGTGGAGGAAACGGGCATTACCTTTTTCCCATCCAAAGTCAGCATTGATTATAGGAAACCCATATTTTTTGCCGATAAACTGGAAATAGAGATGAGTTCAAAGGATTTAAAGAAGGTCTCTTTTCTACTCGAATATACCATCAAAAGACAGGAAGAGATTGTTTTAAAGGCGGATGTTTTGATGGTATGTTTCGACACCAAGAGAAGGAGATTAGGGAAGATTGAAGGCGGGATGCTGGAGCATATTAACGGAATCGGCCAGGTGGTCCAGCCGGCAGGATAAAGATAGGGACAGGCTTTGACCTGATACCCGATAGCAACTAACTTAATGAAAGGAAAACAAGTGGGTAAAAAGCATGCCAAATTGATCATATATATTTCCGTACTCATTGCGTTATATTCTATGGCTTACCCATATTTTTTCCCTTTTACCTTCAACTCCGCGCATACCATGGGGATGGCCGGAGCTTTTACTTCTGTTGATTCCGTTGAATACTGTTTTGATTATAACCCCGCGGCGCTGACTTCTTCGGGATCTTTGCCTTTCGGGCTTTACACCAGGAAATTTGCGTATGCTTATTTGCCGCCGGCAGCCGGGGGAAAAACCACAGGGGCTATTGCTGCGGAAAAGATTTCATTTTTCGGGTTTAATTCGGGGTTTGACCTTGGATATACCGTGGTGGACGGAAGAAAAAATATTTGGCCCTTTATTTTAGGCTATTATAATGGTCCAGACTTTCGCCTTTTGTCTAATCCCCTTAGTCCTGTATTCGGATATGCTTATGATCTCGGCAGGCTTTCTGCCGGGATAAATCTGCACATCAGCCGGTATCATGACTCTTTTATCGGGGATTACTGGAAAAGCGTTGAGGTTGACTTTGCCGATATCGGGGTTATATACAGGCTGAACAGCGTTATTTTATTCGGGGCTTCATTGCGGCGGTATGACTGGCAGATGTTTAAGTCAGGGAGCATCTATACATCCGGAGATTATGTTATATTTAAATACGAGAAACCCTCCGGGCTGAACATCGGCTTTTCATACAGGCCTGATAAGGCGGATTTGTTCGCTCTGGACCTTTGGAATGAGGGGGCCATAACGGTTGCGGGTTTGCCCAAAGGCTTGCCTGCTCCGCCTGATCCCGGGACGTCTTTGCACGCGGGTTTTGAACATTTTTTTAACGACTGGTTTGCCTGCCGGACGGGTTTTATCAGGCAACGGGAATATGACAATACGACCGGGGCCTATGAGACCTGGACAACAGTTTCAGCCGGACTTGGGTTCATATGGAAATGGTTAAGGGCGGACTTTGCGGCGGCGGATGACCTTAAGGATACCAAGTACACGCATGATCCGTTCCAGTTTTACATGACGGTGGTTTGTGATTTTTGAGGTAAATAAAAATCGGGTCAGACCCCGAAATGATACTCGAGAAGCAAATTGGATGAATTCAGCAGGAACGGGAGAATGAATGAAGGAACAATCACGCGGATATTGGCAGGACGCGTACGAAAAACTCGATAAATACCTTAAAGACAGGAACAGAAGGCTGACGGCGCGCAAAAGCCCCTGGAATATCCTGAACCTTGTTTTTTTACTGGTCTTCGGGTGGTTTTTTGTTTTTAAGGTGCTTCCCATGGGATTCAAGCTTGTCTGGCTGTTTATCCCCAAAGACGCTTTTACATTTATTTTCCCCGAGGGCGAGTTAAGCCAGTTTATCTGGCCGTTATTTTATGTTTTTGGGGGTATGCTGGCGGCTTTGCCGATCATACTTGTACTTGTGAACCTTGTTGAGATGCTGATACCCTGGGCCAGGAAGGCGTTTGAAAAGGACGCTGAAAATGAGCCGGAAATTGGTTTTAAAGGGGCCACTATGGGCCTGCTTAAGCTTATCCCAAAAATCACGCTGCCGCTGATACCCGTGATTTTATTCGGGCTGCTTAGGTTCTATTATATCGACCCTGCGGGGGTCCACCTTTTCCAATGGCCGGATAAGACCGTCAATTACCCGTGGACGTCGGTGAGGGGTGTTGTTATGGAAGCCTGGGGCGATTCGGAAAAACAATACGGGTACCATATGAGGTACAAAATTCATATGGCAGACGGGCGCGAATTGGTCGTGAGTTGGAAGTTTATTGAAAACACGGGCGACCATGAGGTCGCGGAATCCTATATGAAAATATCGAGGATAATCAAGGATATCCCTTCGGTCAAAGTAAAGACCAATGTGACCCAGCTGGGGATGGAGTTTTTGAAAGCGGAGCTTGGAGACGGAGCAAGGGATGTGCTGCTGAGACCCGCCGGTATATGAGGAGGCTGTAAATGAAAAAAACATTATTGTTCATATTTATACTTGTTTTCTGTCTGTTGACAACAACCCCGGCCCATGCCGTTGAGTGCGAGGATCTAAAAAAATGGGTCAGGACTTGAACTGATACCTGATAAAAAACGAGTTTGAGAATGGGGGATTTGTCAGGTATCAGTTCAAGTCCTGACCCCGGAATTTTTTTGGTGTGGACGCACTCTGTATGGATCGTGTAGTCGCGCCCTTTTAGGGCGCGCCTAAATGAGGCTGAGGATACAAGCAAGACAAGAATATTTTCGCGCGCGAGGCGGGTTCGTGAGGTTCACCCGCAGGCAATGGGGGGATAGGCGCACCCTGAAAGGGTGCGATTACAAGATCCAAAACCCACAAGTGTCAGCCCGCCGGAGCAGGTTTAACGCAAAGGCAGGAAAAATGTGGACAGGCCTTGACCTGATACGGGATGACTATTTGGGATGAGAACGAAAATAGCACCGTCAGATTCATGGAACATCCGCTGTTATTTTTTTTAAAGCCGTGATAAAATATCCACGGATGGTTTTAAAAGTTTAAAATTTTTGGTCGCGGGAGGAATATAATCAGGAACTTCGCTGTTTTATTACTGATGGTTTTTATTTTATGCTGTTCAATTGCCATTGCTCAAACGCCTCCTCAGGAATGGTTTGCCATGGAACTTGCGGTCAGGGATTGCCGTATACCGAAGGAAAAAGCACAGGCAAAATTAAGTTATCTTCGGCCCCTGCTGGACCAATATTTCACAGATAACGGAGGCACAATAACCGCTTACACCCCTGTTTTCCCCCTTGAAGGCTACGCCATATACGACGCGGATATCAAAGGTTATATAGTAAAAGGTTATGATTTCTTTGACGGCAACCAGCATAAGGACCATCCCGCTGTGGACATATTCATAAGGGACAAAAACCAGGACTGTTTGGACGACAGGACGGGCAAGCCGGTCAATATACTCTCCTTAAGCCCGGGAGTCGTGACCGGCATAAATACCGGCTGGACGCCGGGAAGCCAGTTAAGGGGCGGCAATTATGTATTTGTTTATGACCCTTTCACAAAAGGTATTTTTTATTACGCGCACATGTCGCGTACTGCCGTGGATGTGGGGCAGGTGGTAAAGCCCGGGGATCTGCTGGGAATCGTGGGCAGGACCGGCCTTAACGCCTACAAAAAAAGGTCACCGACCCACATGCACCTGATGTACTTAAAATACCATGAAAACGGATACCCCATGCCGGAAAAATCCGCCAAGTTCCTGTATGCCGCGTACAGGCACAGGGTAATTCCCGGGCCTGAAAGCCTCGCGCAAATAGCGGCGCTGATATTCACAGGCGCAAAAAATGAGGTCAGGGCCGGTACAGCTTTCCTGACAAGCTATCCGGAACCGGCAGCCACAGCCAAGGACGCCGGTTTCTACGGCACTAACGCGGTATTTGAAGCGTTCCTTTACGCGGGCATTGACCTAAAGGCGTTTATCATGGAGGACATGCGCAGGAACCTCACGGTTTATCCGGGCAGGATAATGTGGGATAAGATGAAGACCGAGCCGGATTTTATCGAGGGGCAATATAACGATATAATGATATTTTTCGACAGGTTCGCCGACGAGCTTACAGTAAAAACGGATTTCTTTAGCCTGCATGAATGGGCCCCGGGGGACGTGGTGATATGGAACTATAAAGGCACGTACCATGCGGGCATAATATCGGACAGGAAAAACAACTCAGGCACGCCTTACGTCATCCACTCTTACCAGGATTATACTGCCGAGGAGGATGTTTTAAATACGTGGAAGATAATAAGGCATTACAGGTACGGAGGGTGAGAAGGAAAGTCAAAGGCTCTCAGATAGTAGAAAGTTGAGAGTAGAAGGGTTTATATTGCTCTTAATGATAATAAATCGCGCCGTTCTCCGTTTTACGGATTTGTGTAAATGGTTTTTCTTATCTTTAATCAATTCCTAACGTCACTCACTTTGCCCGTGACCGCGGCCATTGCAATATTATAAGTGGAGCGAAGGGCGCGAGAAAGTTGATGCGCCGTCGCTAAAGCTTTGGCGCACAAGTCAGTTGAGAGTAGATTAGCACGCCTCCGCAAGCACTCTCCGGCGTGTTAACTACTCCTTCGCGATAAGACTGCTTCGGCGTATTAACTAAGTTTGGAAGGTATTATAAAAGGGCGGAAGGTACTGCAGGGCGCAATTTCACCTATTTACACAAACCGTAAAATCATATATAATTTATACTATTCATTAATCCAGCTTAACATATAATAAGGAAAGAGGTGGATTTATGTCAAATTATAACCAGTTTTTTATCAGGATGCAGGACGGGACCATAAAGCAGATAAATCCATTTACAGGAACCGAAGTATGGACGGTTCCGGGGAGGGCGAGCAAACCTCTTACAAACAACGTGCCTACCACAGCCAAAAAAATAGAAAAAAAGAAAAAAGAGGATTACTGCAATTTCTGCGAGGGGAAATACGAGAATACGCCGCCTGAAAAGGAACGACTGGTAAAGATAGGCGGAAAATACATGACCTTGAAAGGGTTAAAACCCGGCATCTTAAGCCAGACCTTGGCTGAATTCAGGCGCGTGCCGAACCTTTTTGAAATAGTGACCATGGAATACTGGAAGAAAAATTTCGGGTACCAGTATCCGGATGAGGTCAAAAAAAGAAAAGAAGAATACCTTGCCGACAAGGCGGGATACGAGCACGTGATGCACATCATAAACATGAAGTTGCAGCTCCTGGGCAAGGATCCGACGCAGGTGCCAGAACAGGAAAAACTCGACATGTCGGACGCTTTTTTCGCGGGCGGGCACGAGCTTATAGTGGCCAGGAGCCATTATATCAAGGACGCGGAATTTGACAGCCAGCTTTGCAACTCCGGCGAGATGACGCCCGAAGAGCATTACCAGTACCTCAAATTCACCATCAAGGGTCTCGAGGACATTTATAACAACAACAAATACGCGAGGTACGTTTCCATATTCCAGAACTGGCTCAAGCCCGCAGGGGCCTCATTTGACCACCTGCACAAACAGCTTGTTGCCATAGACGAGTGGGGCGTATCCATAGAGCGCGAGATAAATCTGATCAGGAAAAACCCGAACATATACAATGAAATGGGAGCCAACCTCGCGTCTTATTTCAACCTGGTAATCGCGGAAAACGACCACGCGATTGCTTTTTCGGACATAGGCCACAGGTACCCGACTTTATGCATATTTTCAAAAAGCGAGGCAATATATCCCTATGAAATGTCTGAAAAGGAACTCCGCGGGTTCTCGGATATAGTCCACGCCGTGCACAATGCCATCACGAACCAGATAGCGACAAATGAAGAGTGGTACTATACCCCCAAAGACTCCATAGACGTAATGCCGCTTCATATACTTATAAAACTCAGGGTAAACACGCCGGCCGGATTTGAAGGCGGCACAAAAGTATACATAAACCCCATGAACCCGTACGACCTGCGCGATAAAATAATAACGAGGCTGCAGGAAGCGGGGCGCAGCGGCAGTATAGCGAAAATGAGTGTGGGAGAAGAATGCAAGACGGAAGTAAACCCGCTGATGTATTACAAAAAATATTACAGAGCTTAAAAAAGAGGTGAAAGATGAAAAAGACCATGATATTATTTGTCGCGCTGGCGCTGGCTGTCCTTACAGTTTCGTGCGACACCACCACCACGGAAGTGAAACTTGACAACACCATGCTTGCCCCGCCTGAAACTGCGCAAAAAGCCGGTTTTGAAAAAAGCGTATCTGACAGGGAAGACCGGGCAACGCCGGCCGAACCTTTGGCCGGAGAAGACTTAAGAAAACTTGACGACGCGACCATAGCCATAATCGGGCAGTACGTGCTGACGAAGGAAAAGTACAGGGTTATCACGGACTACATGAGCCAGAAATTCGATTACAAGCTTACAAAGGACCAGGAAAAGGAATTCATCCAGTTCATAGTAAATAAAAAAATGATGGCCCTGGAAGCGCGGTCGCTCGGTTACGCCGACAGGCCCGACTTAAAGGTGAAATACGACTGGGATTTTGACGACATACTGTCGCATGTTTACTACGCGGAAAATATTGAAAAGAAATCGCAGGTTTCCGAAAAAGACGCGAAGGCTTACTATGAGGCGCACACGGGCGATTTTGTGGAAATAAAGGCCCAACACATACTTGTGAAGAGCAAACAGCTCGCGGATTCGCTGCACAAGAGGATACTCTCCGGCGAGTCTTTTGACGAGATAGCGAAAAAATACTCCGAGGACGCTACTACCAAGGAAAAAGGCGGGAACCTCGGGGCCTTTACAAAGGGCGTCATGGTGCAGGAGTTTGAAGACACAGCTTTTGCCATGGCCGACGGCGAAGTGTCGCAGCCTGTCAAGACCGTTTACGGCTATCATATAATAAAGGTGCTTGAGAGAAAAAAATACTCGTACGACGATTCAAAGGACAAAATAACCAAAATGATAAAGGAAAAGAAACAGCAGCAGGTGTTTGATGACGCGATCGGCGCGCTGAAGAAAAAGTACAAGGTCACGGTGAACCAGGACGCGGTAAAGTAACAAAATTTTCTGGATAAAATTTTGTCAGGGTATTTGTGTAGTGCCGTCATTGCTTCGCCGGCATAAACCAAATGCGCCTCTTCACACTGACAACATGCGGACCATATGAGGTTATTTAAAGATGTTAACCTTGGACTTATTAAAATAAATAAAACAAACATGAAAAGGGAAACATGAAAAATACAATTAAGTTCTTGTCATTGTTCGTCATTTGCGGATTTTTGGCTTTTGCTTTCTCTGGATGCGTGACCGTAAAAGTAAATAAGACCGCGGACGCGGCCGTGAAGGACAAAAATGCGCAGGTTTCCGACGAAGAGTTTGACTCCTGGAAAAAGCTCGCCAAAGACGGCAGGGATTCGGACGAACGCTCCAAGGGCGCTTTCTGGGCGGGACAATACCATTACAACAAAAAGAATTATCCCGACGCCCTGAAATATTTTGAGTTCAACGAAAAATATTATTCGGATACGGACTTTGGGTATCTTTCCATAGCAAGGCTGTTCGATATAAACATGGAAAAAGCAGACACGGTAAATGCACAGGCAAGGATAAAGGTGCTGCTTGAAAAACGGCACCAGTTCAGGCAGTTTGAGGCAGTGGCGGTGGACAGGCTTAATTTTATGGTATCGGCCCTGAACAGGGAAGGATTAAAAGCAATCTACGCGAAACATATACACAAAATGGTCGATGAATACGCCCTGTATTACCTGTGCAAGCTGGATTACGCGGAAAATAACCCTGATGAATTTAATACCCACGCGAACGCGTTTTTGATAGATTTCAGGGACAGCGCTTTTTACAAGGAGATAACGGATATTTACAGGGCTTCCGCAAAAGTCAAGCCCACCAACGCCAGCAAGATAGGTGTTATCATACCGCTCACCGGCAAATCCATGGATATAGGAAGCCTGGTGAAAAGCGGGTTGGAAATAGCCCTGGCCGAGTATAATGGCGCAAAAGAACCGGGCCTGGCCCTGAGCTTGGTTTACATAGACGAAGAAAACCCAAAACTTGAAGCCGCGGTCACCAAAGCCATAGAAACGGACGGAGTCATAGCTTTTCTCGGGCCGCTTTATTCAAAGACAGTAAAAACCATCACCCCCATAATGGACAGGTATAATACGGCCCTTATTTCATCCACTGCGGCACAGCCCGACTTGACGGGAAAAAGCCGGTACTTTTTCAGGAACTGCGGCACAGCGAAGGGCCAGGCGTACGCGACAGCCAGGTATATAATGGAAAACACCGCTTATAAGAATATAGCCGCGTTATACTCTGATAACGCATACGGGAAAATATTAAACGACTCATTCGCGGAAAAAATAAAAAGTTCCGGCGGAAATATGGTCAGGCAGATCTCATATGACCCGGCGGTAAACGACTTTCAGGAACAGATGGTGCTTTTAGGGGGCATAAATACGATACTGCTGAAAGAAAAGCGCGCGACGGAAAAAATGAAGCTTGACGACGAGATGGAGGAGGCGGGAAAAAGGATGCTGGCCAAGGCGTTTGATTACATGAACATAATACCTCCGGACGATTATGCCATACCAAAACCCACGCCCGACCCCAGGATGAAAAAAGTTCATTTCTGTATCGTGCACTTATCCCCCCGTGGGGATGATGTCAGGCGCCTTATGATAGACGACGACATGACAAAAAAATTAAGTTATACCCTGGCAAAATCAAGCGCGTCGGAGGTTATAAAACAGAAAAACGTGGACGATACCATGGCTTCAATGGGTGTTGAGGCTGAGGATCTGGACAGGGAAATCGCGCTGAACATAGCGTCCAAACAGAACGCTGATGTCCTGGTATGGGGCAGGATCACGGAAGAAAAAGCCAATACCATATACGCCAACTTTATGCCTGAAATGACGGCTGATTCAAAAGGAAACTCAAGCATAGTTTATAACTTTACTGAAGATGATTATTTCAAGTTCAGGATAACGCTGCAGGCCATATCGGTCAAAGATGAAGCGGTTTTAGACGAGATAACCGTGGACTACAGGAAAGTAAAGGACCCGAAAAAGAACCCGATAATAATAGACGCTTTATACATACCCGCGACCGACAGGAAAATGGTACTGATAAAGGACCAGCTGAAGTTTTATGATTTTGATCTTCCGGTTTTCGGCAGCTCGGCCATGTCGTCCGGGTATATCGCCAACTTTAAGGAAAACGTGGACGGCATTATATTCCCCCTGGAGTTTTACCCTGAAGACACAGACCCGGTTGTGTCGGAATTCGTGAGAAAATACAGGGATAAATACGCAAATACCCCCGAAGTGATAGCCGCAGCCTCATATGACGCGTTAAAGATGGCGTGTATGGTCCTGGACAAACCAATCACATCGCGCGAGAGTTTCAGGGATGCGCTGGCATTGATAAAAAACCACCCGGGCGCCACGGGAATGTTTTCTTTTGACGCAAACGGGGATTCCGCCAAGGAGTACTACCTCATGCAGGCTGGAAAAGACAATCCCGTATTACTGAAAAAAGTAACGGGCGAATAACATGAAATACCAGCGCCTGCGCGGGGTCAAGGATGTGGTGCCGGAAATAACGCCAGTGTGGGAACACATCATAATAAAATCATCCGGTATTTTTAAGTTGTACGATTACCGGCTGATAATCACCCCGACAATAGAGGAAATAGGGCTTTTTGTCCGCGGCATAGGCGAAGGCTCCGACATAGTCATGAAAGAAATGTATGATTTTAAGGACAAAAAAGGAAGGCACATAGTGCTCAGGCCCGAGGGCACGGCTGGAGTTGTCAGGGCATATATAGAAAATAATATGGGCCCAAAGTCAAATCTGTATTATCTGGGACAGATGTTCAGGTATGAGCGTCCGCAGGCCGGGCGGTACAGGGAATTTTTCCAGATAGGCGTGGAAGCTTTCGGGGACGCCACCCCGTATAAGGACGCGGAAGTGATACGCATGGCAGCCGACATAATCGCGGCCATAGGGGTTACAGGCAGCGTCCTTCACATCAACTGCCTTGCCGCGGAAGACGGGTATTATGAAAAACTGAAAACGTTCCTGGAAACAAAAAGGGCCGGCCTGTGCGGGGACTGTTTAAACAAGCTTGAGCGCGCACCCATACGCGTACTTGACTGCAAGAACGAAACGTGCAAAAAAGCTGTTATGGACGCGCCGCTTATAACGCAGAATTTAAAGCCGGAGGCGGCGGAACATTACTCAAAAGTAAAGGAAATGCTCGTGGCCTCATACACGGCGTACGTTGAGACCCCCACAATGGTAAGGGGGCTTGATTACTACACGGGTACTGTTTTTGAATTCACAACCGACAAGCTTGGGCCCCAGCAGAACACAATACTTGCGGGCGGAAGGTATGACAACCTGGTGGAGGAACTGGGCGGGAAGAAAACACCCGCAACCGGGTTCGCGCTCGGTATGGAAAGAATGGCGGAGGTTTTGACAGCCGAAGGAAGGATAATTGACGCAGCCGGGCCGGATGTTTTTGTGGTTGCTGATAAAGCATACCTGCATGAAGGCTTTGACCTCCTGAATAAGTTAAGGGCGCAGGGCGTAAAAGCAGCCATGAGCTATGAAGGCAACAGTTTTAAATCCCAGTTCAGGGAAGCAGAATCAAAAAAATCAAGGTTTGTGGTTATAATAGGTGAGAATGAGATAAAAACAGGCAGTTACGCGCTGAAAAACATGGCAACAGGCGCGCAGCAGGCAATGGATCTTGAATGCATAGTAAAAGAAGTCAAGAACGAATAACATAACATCAACCGGTTTTAAATCCCGCAGCGGGTCGCACAGCGTGCGGCCCCTACGCAACGGTACAATAATAGTTTAAAAAAAAATAACAATAACGCGTAGGGATGACACGCTGTGTCACCCGCTGCGGGTTCTTCGGGTCAAACAAAGGCTGGCAAGCATGGAGGTAAATATATTGAAACGATTTAAAATCGCTATCACCATGGGCGACCCGGCCGGGGTCGGGCCCGAGATAATCGTGAAGATGTTCGCAAAGCACGATATATATAGATACGCGGACGTTTTTGTCATCGGCGACCTGTTTCCCATGCTCGGCGCACAAAGGCGGATTTCAAACAGGATAGCTATCAAACCTGTCAAGGATATAAATAACCTTTCAAAGGACCGTAATATAATAAACCTGCTCGATCTAAGGCTGCTTTCCCCGGAAGAATACGGCATTGGCGAGGCGGGAAAGGCGACAGGTTCAGCCTCGTTTGAATACATAAAAAAATCCATTGAATTTGCCATGGCAAAAAAGATCGACGCTGTCGTAACCTCACCTATAAACAAGCACAGCCTGCACATGGCGGGCATAAAGTTCCCCGGCCACACCGAGATATTCGCCAAATATACAAAAACAAAAAAATACGCAATGATGCTCATGGGGGAAAAACTAAAAGTAATACTAGCGACCATACACACGGCATTAAAAAACGTGCCTGAAAAATTAACCGTAAACGGTATTGCGTCGCTTTTAGAGCTTGCTGACAGGTCGCTTTCAAAAGATTTCGGGATTAAAAATCCTTCGATCGCGGTGTGCGGGCTCAACCCACACGCGGGTGAAGAGGGCGCTTTTGGGGACGAAGAAGCAAAAATAATAATACCGGCAATTAAAAAGGCAAAAGCAATGGGAATAAAGGCGGACGGCCCTTACCCGGCTGATACGCTGTTCAATAAAGTGGTGAACCACAAAACACATGACGCTGTCCTTGCCATGTACCATGACCAGGGGCTGGTTCCTTTAAAGCTGCTTTCCTTTGACACAGGCGTGAATGTAACGCTCGGCCTTCCTATTATAAGGACGTCCCCCGATCACGGGACAGCCTATGACATAGCAGGCACGGGAAAAGCCGTGGAAAAGTCAATACTCGCGGCGTTTTACACGGCCATTGAAATGGCGAAGAACAGGGCGAAGTAACGGATGGCAGTGGTTATAAATTTATATTAACTTTAAAAGATCTTTATTCACACTTCCTTTGGATCTATTTATCTCAGGTATTTTAAACAAAGCTTTTATTAGCCCTTCAATGTGCCAAAAACGGCCCGTCAGGGCGAATACGATCACGGTTAAAGGAAGCAAAAAAATATGCTTAAGCAGCAGCGCCGTGCTGAAGTTCTTCCAGGCGAATAAAAACGCGTTCCTGTAACCGGTCACAAACAGTTTTTTAGCCGGATAATTGTTCTTAAAGGTCACGCTTTCCTTATGGTATATCACGGAAGAAGGTTCATAGTAGCCCTTGTAACCCGACTTCCATGCCCTGTAGCACAGGTCGGCGTCTTCAACATACCCCGGGAGATACATACGGTCAAACCCGCCGAGTTTTATGAAAATATCTTTTCTGAACGCGCCATTGCCCGTATAAGCGGTGTAACCCGGGGTTGACAGCAGTTTTTCATATCCCGGGAAAAACGGGCCTATGTAGGGAAACCCCAGCTTGTTTTTGATCCTGTGCAGCCCGCCCTGATAATCCCTGCCGTCAAAGCTCATCTGCCTGGGGGCGGCGAAGAAAGTATCGGGTTTTTCGAAATATTTGATCAGTGGCTCCAGGAAATCCGGCGCGGTTTTTATGTCGTTGTTGAGCAGGACTATGATGTCCTCTTTCGTGTGGTTTATTATGTGGTCATTGTAGGAAATTAGGACCTCATTTTTCGGGGCGGATGCAGTTTTGACACTATTAAAATTTTTATTTAAATATTCAACCGAACCGTCGGAACTGCAGTTGTCAAGGACCGTGACTGTACAACGGCCTTTGTAGATTTCGGCCGATGTAATCACAAAGGGAAGGCATTCTTTGAGCAGTTCATTTCCGTTGAAATTAAGAATAATGATATTAATCGCTGGATATATCAAAAAAAGCCTCCTGCCACAGGTTATTTCAAATAATTATAACAAAATACAGGGCGAAAAGGGATATAAAAGTTAATGGTATTTAAACCTTGCAAGCGGTTAGTGGTTGGTGTATTATTATCAGGATAAATCGGATTTTTTTAGACGGTTATATGCATAAAAAACTTTATTTTTTTCATTTCAGAAGTGGAAAATCCACCACGAGTGAAGAAGAAAGAAGAAAATGGGAAAAATCATCTCGTTGATTAAAAAAGCAGTGAAAACCGCAAAAGACCAGGGTTTGACCGCGACTTTCAGAAGAATAAAAAACAAAATAATCAAGATATTCAAACTTCAAAACAGGTTTAACCCCGTCGATGTCCAGGAATTGATATATGATCTCGAAAATAATATCAGGCCTTTAAATACCATTGGTGTTGAAAGGGCCGGAAAAAGGCTCAATATTATTACCGACAGTATTGACGGGGACGATATGTCCGGAGAAATTACCACGGCTCTTGTAATTGCCAGCAAAATAGCGGTAAAAAACGGCATGGATCTGCGCGTAATAACAAGAGAAGAGGATGTTAACGCAAGGGCATATTTCGAATTAATAAAGCATCATCAAATAAAAAAGCCGGAAAATGTTGAATTTTATTCGGATTTTGGAAAAATTAAAAACCCCAACCTTCTTAAACTTGAAATATCTGAAAAAGATATTTTTATTGCGACATCCTGGTGGACGGCATACGTTACAGATCAAACAGCTAAAATAAAAAGGCTATTTTATATGATACAGGGATCCGTACTTTCAGCTTATCCAAATAATGACGAAAAGTTGCTTTGTGAAAGTGTATTAAAAAAAGAAAACATTGATTTTATTGTGGATTCCAGGCTGCTATTGGACCATTTTGCGGACATAAAAATTGAAAGTATCATAAAAAGCAGCTGTTGTTTTGAACCGGCGTTTCCCGAAAATATTTTTAAAGCCGGCAAGGAGAGTTTTACCGGGAAAGACAGATATAAACTGTTTTTTTACGGAAGGCCAAAGGATTCCCGGTATCTTTTTAAAACAGGCCTTTCATACTTAAATGACGCCATTAACGCCGGAATAATTGATTCTGACAACTGGGATATTGTAATAGACGGCGCAGGTATCGGATCCTTTGCCTTTTCCAACGGAAAAAAACCGGTTATTAAAGGACAAATGTCGCGTAAAGAGTATTCTGAATTTGTATCAACGGTTGATATTGCTTTTTGTCTCATGTATTCTCCGCATCCGTCTTATCCTGTGCTTGAAATGGCGGCATCCGGCGCTGTGGTGCTCACAAATAAGTATCTGAATAAGTTATCCATTGGATGTTCTGAAAACATCATAACAAGCGAACTTGAAAAGTTTTCCATGCTTGATGGATTTGATAAGGCTGTCAAGCTTGTCCGTGACCGGGCTAAAAGGGAAGAAAACTACAGAAAAAGCTGCATTTGCCGCTCTTGGGATAAAGCTGTTGACCCGGTCAATAAATTCATTGAAGAAAAGACAAAATAAGAATGTATAATTTAAACAACTTCAATTATCTTTTTAAGAACCTCAAGGATCCGTGGATGATCTCATTTGAAAAAAGGGTGAATACCGTCTACCAGGCTTATTTAAGCGGAAAAAGAACGGTTGTTTACATTTATGAAAACCCCGACAGCAGTACTTTCAGATACAGGGGATACAATATGTGCGTCGCGCTTAAAGAAAGCCCGGAGTGGGGGGCTTCCTATTTTTTTTCCTATGAAATCAATATTCTGAAAAAATACTCGGAATTTATCAATGTCGCCGTAATAATAAGGTTTAGGTGGGACGAAAATCTGAACAGTTTTATCGAAGAATGCAGAAGGAAAAAAATCAAAACGGTTTTTGATGCCGATGACCTTATCTTTAACACTGATTATTTGCGTCTTCTGATCAATACTCACGGATTGGATTTAATGAATCAGGAAATGTACGATCATTGGTTTGCGTATTTTTCAAGGATAAACATGACCGGACACATGTGCGACGCCTTTTTATCCACAAACGGTTATTTAATGGAAAAAATGGCGGATTGTTTTAAAAAACCGGGATTTGTCATACCAAATTTTCTCAACCCTGAGCAGGTTGAGACATCGGAATGCCTTAGAAACGAAAAAAAGAAAATGAAGTTTGAGAAGCCTTTTGTTATTGGTTATTTCAGTGGCTCACCTACCCACAAAAATGATTTTGAATATATATCCACGGAATTGGCCATGTTGATTGAAGAGTGCGGCGATATTTGTATAAAGGTGGCGGGTTATATGGAAATGCCTGATAATCTTAAAAAATACGAAATGAAAAAAAGGATAAAAAAAATCCCCTACAAGGATTTCAGGGAGTTGCAGAAGGAAATTGCCGAGGTTGACGTTAATATCGTGCCGCTTTTGGATAACGTTTTTACCAATTGCAAGTCGGAGCTGAAATTTTTTGAATCGGCGATAGTCGATACTGTAACATGCGCGACGCCGACTTATGCTTACCGTAATGTGATTGATCACGGTAAGACCGGTTATTTATGCAGGCAGGGCGAATGGTACCCGGTCATAAAGGATTTGTATGATAACGGGGTGGCTCCTGATGTAATCGAAAATGCCAGGGTATTGTCAATACTCCGGTATGGACCGGCAGAGCAGCTTGTAAGAATAGAAACTGCGTTTAATAACATTTACAATTTATGATTTATTCGTGTCGAAGGTCATAAAATCAACTGTCTATTAAAAGCACGGGAGAATTACCGGTGATAAAGAAAATCCTTGTTTTGTGTGGAAAAGCGTTAAAGGTTTTAAAGGAGGATGGAATACCCGCCGTATTTAATAAAACGATAAATAAGATAAGATGTGTAATGTTGAGGAAACAGTATTACGATTATGATGCCTGGATACAGATCCAATATGAAAAAAGTGTTTCAATGTCACTGATAAACGGCGGGGAAAAAGGAACCGGGAAACGCAGTAAGGCCGTGCAGCCTCACAAGGATCAGGTTGATATTGTCATATGTGTTCATAACGCATTAGATGACGTTAAATATTGTCTTGAATCTGTGAAGGCAAATACCGGCGCGCCGTATAATCTGATAATTGTTGATGATGGCAGCGGGGATGAAACAAAAAATTATTTGGCCGGATTTTTAAAGGGGTCAAGCCATACTTTACTACGCAATGAGGAGGCCGGAGGGTATACAATGGCCGCAAATCAGGGGTTAAAGGCTTCAACTGCAGGTTTTGTGGTTCTGCTGAACAGTGATACAATTGTTCCTTCCAAATGGCTGGATCGCCTCATAGAATGCATGCGGTCAGACAATAAAATAGGGATAGTCGGGCCACTTAGCAATACAGCTTCATGGCAATCAGTTCCGCATTTATTTGGCAAGGACGGGGACTGGTTGGATAACTCCCTGCCTGCAGGATGGTCTGTTGAAAAATTTGCGGATGAAGTCGCGCGTGTTTCAAACAGGACTTACCCTATGGTTGGTATAGTCAATGGGTTTTGTTTTTTGATCAAAAGGGCCCTGATTGAAGATGTGGGCCTTATGGATGAGATAACTTTCCAAAAAGGATATTGCGAGGAAAATGATTATTGCATCCGGGCTGTTAAAGCCGGATGGAAGCTTGCAATAGCCGATGATTGTTACATTTTTCACTCCCAATCCAAAAGTTACATGAGTGAAAAACGGATGTTGTTATCCCAAAGAGCGGCAGGGTTGTTGGTGAAAAAACACGGCCAGGAGGTTGTTGATTCATTGGTTTCAATTACAAGGCATCATCCATCGCTGGAGTTTGTGCGTAAACGGTGTGAAAGTATTCCTGATCTATATGAAAACCGGGAAGTAATTGCAAGGCAATTCAAGGGCAAGCGGATTCTTTTTCTGCTTCCGGCACGGCAGGTGGGAGGCGGAGGGAATATTATCCTTACGGAAGCTGCCGCGATGAGGGATATGGGATTAGACGTACGTATAGCAAATCTTGAAAATAACAGGCTGTATTTTGAAGTCAATCACCCTGAAAACACGGTACCAATGGTTTATTTATCGGATCCGTCCGATCTGATGAACCACAGCCGGGATTATGACGCGGTAATTGCCACATTGTATCTTACTGTCTTCTGGATGAAACCGCTGTTATTACAGCCAAAAAAGCCGGTATTGGGTTATTATATGCAGGATTATGAACCTGATTTCTTTTTAAAAGGCACAGATGACTGTGAAACCGCCAAATCAAGTTATTCCACAATTCCGGGACTGCATATATTCACAAAAACACGCTGGAATCGGGAAAAACTAGAGGCGGAGACCGGCGTAAAATCCGATGTTATAGGATTGTCATTTAACATTGAAAACTTTCATCCGCTGCCATTTTACAAGAAAAAAAAAGCCATAAAAATCGCCGCCATGGTAAGGCCGTCTTCGCCTAGAAGAGGGTCTGAAATGACAATGAAAATCTTAAAAAGAATAAAGACCAAATATCAGGACAAAATTGACATAACTATATTCGGCGTAAATGACAATGACCCGGGTTATTTGGCGCTGAAAAGGAATTTTAAATATACATGCGCCGGAGAGCTTTCTACAGAGGCAGTGAGCGCGGTAATCACAGACGCTGATATTTTTATTGATTGTTCAATATTCCAGGCAATGGGACTTACCGCAATGGAAGCCATGGCTTGCGGCGCCTGTGTTGTTGGACCGGTTCAGGGAGGACTTAAGGAAATAATCGATGATAATTACAGCGGATTTTTGGTGGATACCTTAAATGAAAATAAAATTTACGACGTGGTTTCGAAGCTGATTGGCAATGAAAACCTAAGAAAATATATTTCCAGGAACGCCCTGTGCGTGGCCAAATATTCACCTGAAATAACTGCGGCAAACATAATAAAAAATTTATTTGGGGCGGGAAACAGCACCGTTTTATGAAAATGCCGTTATAAAACCGCAATGACACATGGATTATATGAGTTATACGGATATGACAGTATAAAAAAATAAAGAATTAAGCTGGTTTGCAAAAAGTTTTAAATAATAAATCAGGAGGTTCGCATGTTTGCAAGAATTTCACACTATGTAAAACGCACTTTTCAGATATTATCTAAGGGAAAATGGAAAGAAGTATTAGGAAAAATACAAAAGACCCTACAACGAGAAATAGTTAAATCGCGGCTTGCTAATATATACTGTAAGGGGCAGGGTATTGAAATAGGAGGTGCTGAACATAATTCATTTGGGTTGAAAACATTAAATGTTGACTATACAAATGAATTGACTGTATTTAAGCTGGAAGAAGTAAGAACATGCGGATCATACATGCCGGTCGATATAGTAGCGGCTGGTGATAATATACCTGTAACTGATGAGTCTTTTGATTTTGTTATAAACTCTCATGTTTTGGAACATTTTTTAGATCCCATGAAAGCACTGCTTGAATGGTACAGGATCGTAAAAAAAGGCGGCATAATTTTCATGATAGTGCCGCATAAGGAAAGGACCTTTGACAAAGAAAGGCCGAGGACAACCTTAAAGGAACTTATTGAGCGGCATGCGGGCATCACGGATTTAAAACAGGAAACATACGAGCATTTCAGTGTATGGATAACACAGGATCTCCTTGAATTGATAATATATATGAACAACAGCGGTATATTTCCCAAACCGGTCATAATAGAGGCCATACAGGACGTGGATGACAAGGTTGGCCACGGATTTACGGTTGTTTTAAGGAAACAGCTATAAGATTGAATTGCAATTGCCAGATTGTTTTTGTATAATGTTTTAAAATCCATAATTGGAAGGCGCATTTAAAATGAACAGGGACATACAGCGTTACTGGGATCTTTTCCTGATTTTAGTCGAGAAAGAGATAACTTTAAAGTATAAAAGGACTTATATAGGTTTTGTCTGGTCCCTTTTAAATCCGATCTTCACGGCAATAATATATTTTCTTGCTTTCAGCGTTTTTATGCGGTTCAAAATGGATAATTACGCGTTATTCCTACTTTCAGCGCTGTTCCCGTGGAACTGGTTCTCGGCTTCGGTGCTTATGTCCGTCAATACATTGACGGGAAACACGGGACTTATAAAAAAAGTTATATTTCCAAAGCATTTTCTTGTATTATCGCTGATATCAGGCCAGCTTATTACAATGCTTTTTGCTATACCGGTTCTTGCCGCAATCCTGATCTACGGCAAGGGAATGCCCGGGATACAGTGGCTGTACGGCATACCTATACTTATCATAATCCAGTTCATGATAGTCTCGGGAATATCCATGGCAATAGCCATGGTAAACGCTTTTTTCAGGGACCTTGAATACATAACGGGAGTGGTCATGAACATGCTTTTCTGGGTAACCCCGATCATATACCCGCTGTCGTCGATACCGGAGAAATTCCGCATAATCCTCTCCTTAAACCCCATGATGTATGTCATACAGAGTTGGCGCGACCTTATAATGACCAACACTATAAACTGGCAGTACATTGGGATCTCAGCTGCATCGGCAATTATATTTTTCCTGGCAGGGTTGTTTATATTTGAAAAACTGAGCTTTAAGCTGGACGAGGTCATCTGATATGATCCATATAGACAATCTCTGGAAAAGCTATCCTGCAAGAAGGGAGTCTCTCGGGTTCAAGGAATTTGTGCTGAACCTGCACAAGATCCTTAAAAATAGGAATGACGTGTTCTGGGCGCTTAAAGGAATATCATTTGACATAAAAAAAGGCGATTGCGTGGGCATAATAGGAAAGAACGGCGCGGGGAAAAGCACGCTTTTATCCATACTCCTCGGGGTCGCGAACGCTACCAAAGGCATAGTGGACATCAAGGGCAGGAGGACGCCTCTGCTCGAGCTTGGCGCCGGGTTTCATCCCGACCTTTCAGGCAGGGAAAATATAATCATAAACGGCATACTTCTCGGGAACACAAAAAAGGAAATAATGAAAAAGTCGGCCGAGATAATAGCTTTCTCCGAAATAGCGGAGTTCATAGACATGCCGGTCAGGACATATTCCAACGGCATGTATATGAGGCTGGCTTTCTCGGTCGCCGTGCACACCGAACCCGAGATACTTTTAATCGATGAGATTTTGTCGGTGGGCGACGAATTTTTCCAGGTAAAATCCGGCGAAGCCATTAAAAAACTCATCAATAACGGGGTTACTACGGTTTTTGTATCGCACTCCATGGACGCGATAAAAAGCATATGTTCAAGGGTAATATGGCTTGAACACGGTATGATAAAAGCGGACGGAGATCCCGCGGACGTTGTGGGTCAATACCTTGAAAAAGGAAGATGACGAATATATTTTAAAAGGGCTTAAAGAAGAAAGAAAGAAATTCACATATAAAAAACGCCTCGGCCAGAACTTCCTGCACCAGAAGGACAAGGTCCTGCAGATAATTGAAAAAATCGCGCCTAAATCCGATGAAACCTACATTGAAATAGGCGCGGGTTCCGGGTTCCTGACCCAGGAACTCGTTGATAAGATAAAAAAACTCCATGCCATAGAAATAGACAGGGAAGCATTTGACATATTGCGGGTCAAGTTTTCCAACAAGGAAAACCTCGAGCTTATAAACGCGGATATAATGCTGTCTGATATAAGGGCCATAGCAGGGCCGCAATTGCCCGGGAAAAAAATCAAGGTCATAGGAAATATTCCTTATTATATAACCACCCCCATAATAGAAAAACTTATTGAAAACAGGGATTTTGTAAGCCGGGCCTATCTGATGGTCCAGAAAGAAGTGGCTGAAAGGATAACCGCAAAGGAAGGCTCAAAAATTTACGGTTCGCTGTCGATCTACTGCCAGTATTATGCTGACTGCAAAGTGCTTTTAAAAATAGGCAGGGATAATTTTTTCCCAATCCCCAATGTTGACTCGGCTTTCATAGAACTTGATTTTGAAAAGCAGGAGCCGATAAAGGTAAAAAACGAGGAATTCTTTTTCAAAGTAACGCGCGGAGGGTTCACCCAGCGCAGAAAAATGCTCATGAACAACCTAAAGCGCTCGCTTGGTTTGGGCGAAGAACCGCTGAAAAAGGCGTTTGTCGCCGCGGGCATTGATTTAAAAGCCAGGGCCGAGGCTGTTTCCATACCGGCTTTCGCAAAACTTGCGGACCTGCTGTATGATTTACAGGATAATCACTGAAAGAAGCAAAGAAAAATATCGTTGTTTTGGAGGGTTTTCCGGCAGTATCATTTGACCGTATATTAATGGAGGCGGGATATGAAAAAAAGAACACTTGGTTGGACAGGGCTTGAACTGTCTGTCGTGGGGCTGGGGACATGGGCCGCGGGCGGAGGGGAATGGAAATTCGGATGGGGGCCGCAGGATGATGACGACACCATCAAAACCGTGCGCGAGGCCGTGGACTGCGGCATAAACTGGATCGATACCGCAGCCGTATACGGGCTGGGCCATTCGGAAACTGTCGTGGGAAAGGCTATAAAAGGCATCAGGGATAATATCATAATCGCCACAAAGTGCGAGAGGCGCTGGAATGCCGGCGGAAGCGAGATATACGGGTCCCTGAAAAAAAAGGACATTAAAAAAGAGTGCGAAGATTCATTGTCCAGGTTATCCACGGGTTATATAGATCTGTACCAGATCCACTGGCCCCAGCCTGAAGAGGATATAGTGGAAGGCTGGGTTGCGGTAAACGAACTAATAAAAGAAGGAAAAGTGCGCTTCGGCGGGGTATCAAACTTTTCCACGGAACAGATGAAAAAGATACGGCCATCGGGAAAAATAGCCTCGCTCCAGCCGCCATACAACATGTTAAAGAGAGGAATAGAAAAAGACCAGATGGCGTATTGCAGGGAAAATAATATCGGGATGGTGACATACTCGCCCATGGAAAAGGGTTTGCTGACCGGGAAAGTGACCATGGAGTGGGTAAAAGCACTCTCCGAAAGCGACCACAGGAAGCGCGACACCAACTTCACCGAACCGCAACTCACCACAAATATGGAACTCATTGATAAATTAAGGATAGTATCCCAAAAAGCCGGCATAACCTTAAGCCAGCTTGCAATAGCCTGGATCCTAAGGCGCCCCGAAATAACCGCGGCAATAGTCGGGGCAAGAAAACCGGGCCAGATCCAGGAGACCGCCGCAGCAGGGGAAATAACACTGACTGTGGATGTGATAAAGGAAATAGACGCAATTCTTGATGAAACGCATATATAATGTCTGATTGTAAGAAATTTGTTATGGTATAATTCAAATATGGCAAAAAATACAGGGATGATTTCAAAAAAGATCCTTCCGATGATTTTCCTTATCTGTACTGCCTGTGTATGTTATGGCGCCTGGGTTCCTGTCGGCATTGGCGGGGGCGGGGCGCAGTATGCCCCATCCATCTCACCGCTTGATCCTAACCTGCGTTTTGTCGGGTCTGATATGTCGGGGTGGTACAGGTCAACTGACGGCGGGAATAACTGGGGCATGCTGGATTTTTATCAGATATCCGCCGGAGTTGATTACGGGTTTTTTAACCAGGGATTCATGTGCGCCATGGCTTATCATCCTGTTAATCCCGGCATTGTTTACGGATGGGGACCTCAGCAGGACAGCCAGAACAACCCGCCTGCGCTGCTTGTCAGCAATGACGCTGGCGTGAACTGGTCCGTTTTAAACGCAACGCCGCCCTGGGGAGTTGCCAGGGTGACGGTTATTTATCTCGACAGGGCCAACGCCAATCTTATGCTGGTGGGCACGGACAGCGGCGTATACACGAGTACAAACAACGGCACAACTTTTACAGGCCCTGGCTTGAGCACCGGGTATATCCAGGGGCTTTTTATAGACCAGTCAAGTCCGGCTGGAAACAGAACCTGTTACGCAGGCTCGGGGGACGGGATATTTAGATCAACAGACAACGGGCTTACATGGGGCGCTTTTAATGCCGGATTGCCGTCAACAAATTCCTTAAGTTTCTGCGGGGCATCCACAGCAGGCGGTTCCCGCCTTTTTGAAATAGACGTGAACAATAACAGCATTTATACTTCGACAAACGGGGCCGCTTGGGTTATCTCAAGCGCGGCCGATACTTTTTCCATGATAGCCTGCGCTGACAACGACACCTCGACCGCTTACTGCACCAACATCAATGACCGCAGCATATGGAAAACATCCGACGGCGGAACAACCTGGGCGCAGGTTTTTATTGATTCAGCGCCTGTCGCCAACGCAGCGCTCGGATGGATAAGCTATGACTTAAGTTTTTCATGGGGCGCGCCTAATTCAATGATAGGGGTATGCCCGTCGGATTCGGGCAGGGCCATGTTCACAAATTTAGGGGAAACAATCCTGACCAATGACGGAGGCGCCACATGGCAGGAGGCATACTCAACTTACTCTGACGCGGGCGCACGCGCCGCGGGAAAGAAGTGGGCCACGCGCGGGCTTGAGATGACCAGCGCGTGGCATTATGTTATTGACCCGAATAATCCAAGTTATCACTACATCTGCTATACGGACATAGGTTTTGCGCGCTCCACTGACGCGGGCCAGACCTGGTCTGATACGGCCCGCAAGGGCACGGCATCACAGGCGTGGACAAATACTTTTTATCAGATAGCTTTTAACCCTACTCCGGGCACAATTATTGCGGCTGTGGGCGGACTTCATGATATTGACCACAGCTGGCCCTTAGGCAGAGCCGGAAGCGGCGGCATAGTCAGATCCACGGACTATGGCGCGACCTGGGTGCCGAGCTCGACAGGGATTCCTGTTTCGCCCACAACCTCGGTTATTTTTGACCCTGTGAATAACATTTACTTCGCGGCTTCATGGGGAAACGGTGTTTATAAGTCCACAAACGCGGCAGGAACAAACTGGGTTGCGACAGCGCCGGTTGCCATAGGAACGAACCACGACGTGTATTCCCTAAAACTTGTAAGCGGAAAACTTTACTGCCTTTTGAGCGCGCAAAAAAGTTACACAAACCCGGGCGGGCTTTTTATGTCAGCCAACCAGGGGGCGTCATGGGCAAATATAGCATTATCTGTCAATGGGGGCCCTTTGAAATACCCCACGGATTTTGACGTCAACCCGGTTGATCCAAATACAATTTACATCGCGGCCCAGGACGGCGGGGGATTGTCCGACGGCGGCCTGTGGCGCACAACCAACAATGGCGCGAATTGGACGCTTATGAATATGCCCGTGGGCCACACTCCTTACGGATTTGCGCCGTCCATAGACCCTGGCAACACAAACAATGTTTATTATTCGACAGAGAACCAGGGCTTGTTCAAAAGCGCGAACAACGGCGCAACATGGGCGAGGGAGACAGGGATACCGTTTGCCTCAATACAGCGTGTGACATTTGATACAAGTGGAATATATGTGACCACATTCGGAGGAGGGGTTTGGAAGCAGCCCTTGATAGCGCCAACCCAAACGCAGACTCAAACCGCGACAGTTCCGGCAATTACGGCAACGCAAAGCAAGACCGTAACCGCAACCAAAACAGCAACTTCAACTTCAACGAATAGCGTGACTTCCACGTTGGTATTAACATCAACAAGCACAGCAACTATTACCGAAACACCAACCATATCCGAAACAGTAAATCAGCTTTGGAGCGCCACAGTTACTGCGACGCAGACAGAAACATTTACACCGCCTGCAACACCAACTGCCGCGCAGACATTTACCATAACAGGAACAATTACAGGAACACCCTGGTTCACTTCAACCGCGACGTCCACAGAAATGCCGCAAATCATATTAACTGCCACGGCCGTGTACACTGTTACTGTTGGGTTTGAAATAGTAGATGTTAATATATATCCAAATCCGGTCATGAGCAGCAGCGGCGGTTTCAAGCTAAAGCTGGATTGCGAGGGAAAGCCTGTTTCGATCAGGATGAAAATTTACAGCGCCGCGTTCAGGCTCATAGAGGATTTAAGCTGGCCTGCCGGGGCCATCAGCGGCAATTATGAGGTCAACTCGCCGCAGGATGCCATGAAAAAATGCTCCAACGGCATATATTATTACACGGTGACTGTATCAGACGCCGGGGGAAGGCAGTCAAAAAGCAGAATAAAAATACTGATTATACTGCGGTGACAATTGTGTTGCTGTCACAGGATAATTTCCAATCCTGCCTGAACACCAGGAATGGGATAGCAGCTGGCTTAATACCCCGACCTGCCCTCCATATTGATTTTTATATCCCTCCAAAATGTTTTGTCAATCGGTAAGTTCCCCTCCCGAAAAACGCGATAGACCTGGTACAAAACCACTACAGTCCAACGAAATACCATGCTTATATTTCTACAAGTCCCGCAAAAAGCTAATTAAAAGCCAACGGTGAGAGGGGGCAAGCCCCCTCTCTACAGGTTTTGTTTTTTTAACTTCGCTGTCTCTACCGCATTAGAACTTGTTTAGAGGGTGCTTGCCCCCTCTAAACAGGGATGGGCGATAAAGGAAAGTTCTGCATCGTCCCCGGCCGGCCGCGTAACGCGATTTTAACCGTGCAAAATTTAAATGGAAGTTGTATAATAAAAAAAATAAAACGCATGGGACATATAGTCGGATCCAAGGGGAAATAAATTGTTGATCTAAAATTTCAGGGAGGCTTTTTTTGAGACGCGCTTTGACGGGAAGAAACGGTAAACTTACGGTTTTGGTTTTTGCGGTATTGTTGGAACTGATATTCACGGCCGGTTCCGCGGCTTATGACACCCATGAATTGACGGCAGTCAATAACGCGCCGGCAGCAGTTATCACGCCGGAGCCTGTGACCCTGACCGCGGAAAGCAGAAGGATTGTTTCAGGCAAAACCGCCATAGGCGGCGGGCTGTCTCTGGAGGTTTCAGCGGGTTGGCAGTACGTGATGATGAATGGGCTGAATTTTTACCTCTTTAATTATAATAAATCGGCGCCGTTTTCAGATAAAAAATTCACCCCCGCAAACTCGGCTTTCATAGCGGAAGTCGCTTTTAATTATAATTCGGGCCATGTCCATTTGGGGCCGAAAATCGGGCTGCTTAATTGCGAGTCCGCTGTTGTGCATTTTTCAACCACATTTATGGGCATGCCCACGGAATATGATTACGCCTTCGCGGCAAGTATGATCCCGCTGGAGGTGGGTTTTGAGTATGATTTGCCGCTTACAAACCCGGCTGTCCAGGACTGGAATTATTCCGTATTTTTTTCCGCGTACAGCGGGTATGGCTGGGGCTGTATGAACGTGAAGTACTATGTCGTAAATGACCCGACATACGGCAATTATGACAGGTACGCGAATTTCTACGGCGGGGGCGTGTGCGCAGATTTTGATATCGGAGTGAAGTATGCCGACGCAAAGGACCAGGGCCTGTATTTTTCGCTGACCGCCGGCTACAGGTACGCGGACCTGCCCGTGATGAAAGCCGATAAGGATTATGTTACTGTCACAACGAGAGGACCCACGCTTGCCGCGTGGAGAAAAGGGTCGACATTCTTCGAGGATACCGACCTGAGGGGCATGAGGCTGGCCTTTGACGCCGGGATCCTGTTCTAACGCGCAGGCTTGGGGCTAAAAGAACCGTGATAATTGTCAACCCGCTAACCAAATTTTGCCATGCAAAATTAGAGAAGGGGGCAGGTCTTACCCTATGACCTGACTCCTTTTTAACTTTAGTTCTGTCGTTTTTACCGCAATAGAACTTGTAGAGAGGGGGCTTGCCCCCTCTAAACCGTGAAGGGCGGATAAGGAAGGATCTGCGGCGTTGTCAGGTATCAGGTAAAGGTATGACCCGCAAATTTAATCATAAAACAGTCCACGCAACCATATGACATCCGTCAGGAAATTTGCGTTCCACCATGCGGGAACGAAATGATGCGGGGTATTTCATTTTCAGCAAATAGGAGTAGAATGGAAATACGAAACCAATGAGATTTACAAAATGAAAAGCGGGGCGGATATGGCTGACAGGGATTGGGCGGAAACTCAGTGAGAAAATAAAACATAGGATAATTGCAGGCTGTAGGTGTGTTTGTAGTGTAGGGAATAAATTATCAACTATTAACCCGGAGATTGGCACGATTTTATTGTAACAATTTTAACGGTATACAAAAACCACAGGAATGGAAGGGGAGGGAAAATGAGAAAAGTAATTTTAGGAGCTCTTGGATTAATGCTGCTGGTAGTTTCTGTTTATGCGGATTACAAGTCGGACGTGGAAAACGGTGTGAAAGCGTACAAGAACGAGGACTACCAGAACGCGTACAAATATTTCAAGGCAGCGTACGCGGTAAAGCCGACTGATAACCTGGGCAACTACCTCAAACTGGCAAAAGAAGAGTACCAGAAGTCAACCGACAGTCTCCTGGATGATGCAGGCGTGCAGGTCAACTACGGCGGATGGGAAACAAAGGAGAATTTAATAGCGATTAACCCGTGCTATTTTGCTTTCGGCACCATAGCGCTTTACTATGAAAGGAAGATCGCAAGTAATTTAAGCTTCGGCCTCACTGCCGGATACTCGCCCACGGGCGATTCCTGGAACGGGAACTTCGCGAAAGCATACGGCTTTGTCATAGGCGGCCTTATTAACATATTCCCCGAGGCTAAAGCCCTGAACGGCTGGTTTGTAGGCCCTGAATTTAATTATTACAGGTTCAAGTATGAGCAGCCGGGATATTCCCCTGCGCTCGAAATTGTGAACCAGTATTTTGTGACCTACGGTATGCACGGCGGCTACAGGTGGATATTAAGTTCCGGCTTTGTGGTCGATCTATCCTTGGGCATCCTGATGAATATCGGCATGACCAGGACGGACAGCGCTGATCCTTCAATCGGAGGCACGACTTACATGAATTCGTTCACGCCGTCCCTTGGCTGCAATATCGGGACCGCATTTTAACGGCAAACGGCCCTGTCTGGGGAGTGGTTCCAGACAGGGCGTTTAAAACTGCAACGACAGCTGTAGGTCAACCCCTGCGGGCGTGGGCAATGTCTATTGCTGCGGGCTGGTCATTTCGCTAAAGCTCATGACCTACGCCCTTGCAATATTATATGTGGAGCGAAGGGCATGAGAGAGTAGATAGTCGAGAGTAGATTTAGCAAGCTTGGTAGGTATTATATTAAGGCTCAAAAACGCCGGATTACATTTTTCGTGGAGCCATTCCGCTTTAGATTTAATAAAAAATTGAGAAGGGGTCAGGTCTTAACCTGACCCCTTTTTCGTTTCATGATTTTTAATTACAGGTATAGCGGGCGTAAGCAAGCACATTATACTGGGGCGGAGCCGGCGCAGAAGCCGGCGGCATGACTGCGGGCAATGGGCCGAACGTATGAGCTATCATCCTGAACTGCGTGTATGAATCGGCGTTTATGACATCCAATGATATGCTATTGGTATCCGTATTAACGGCAATCCAGTAATTGCCCGGCGTTGCCAGGACCGGGGCAGCAAGGTTGAGATTGTTTGATCCGGACACGCAGAAAACCGCGGGTGTTTCCGCGAGCAGGCTGCCCGGTTCGCCGGACGCGTCGGAATAAAGCCCCACGCGGACATTGCCGCTGTTTCCGCCCGCGTTCACATATACCGTGAAACCCGTTACAGTTGCGCGGTCAACGTTGATGAACCTGCTCGTTGTGATATAATCGGCGGGACGCCCGTAGGACGCGACCGTACCTGTATTGCCAAATGTATCCGCGCCTGAGCATGGAATAGGCGTCGGACCCGCCGTCGGAACCGCTGTCGGAACCGCCGTCGGAACCGTCGTCGGAACCGTCGTCGGAACCGTCGTCGGAACCGTCGTCGGAACCGTCGGATTCTTTCTGCAGGATAAGAAAACAAAAGTTAAAGCTGAAAATAAAACAACAGTTAAAAACACATATTTTTTCATCACGGCCTCCAATGGATAACGTAGATTTTAAATCCTATTTATTTGATAGTATTATAACATAAGCCATTCTTATTGCAAGTTGATTGATGATAAAGGTGTCTCTCGTGGCTGAGCCGCAGCAACCTTTATCTTTGTACAGAAATATTTACAGCCGTTTCAGTCAAGGCGGGCCGTTTTTAATAATACGCGGGTTAAATTCCCTGCACAAAAATAACCAAAAATAACCCTTGACAAAAAGCATACGCATTGTATAATAACACTATGAAAAAACATACACTCAATGCGAGAGAAACAGAAACACTGAAACAGATACGGAACTGGCTCATGTCGAAAGGATACTCGCCTTCTGTGCGGGACCTTACGGCGGTTTTAGGCTACAAGTCACCACGGTCCATCTCGGTCCTCCTCGAACAGCTTGCTGAAAAAGGCGCTGTAAAAAGGGATAAAAAAGGAGATATCCAGATTATTGACAACTTCGAGGGCGATGAGAGCAGGGTGAGCACTATTGACATACCATTGGTGGGAGCGGTTGCATGCGGGGCTCCGGTATTTGCGGAGGAGAATATCATAGACACCATACCAGTGGACATGAGGCTGGTAAAGGCCCCTTACCGCTATTTTTTCCTCGCGGCCAAGGGCGATTCCATGAATTTAAAGGGGATCAATGAAGGCGACCTCCTGCTGATAAGACAGCAAAATACCGCGAAGGAAGGCGATATTGCGGTCGCGCTTATTAATGATGAGGCGACTGTCAAGGAATTCCACAGGGCCAAGGGCGTGGTTATCCTAAAACCGCATTCAAAAAATCCAAAACACAGGCCCATCATAGTGACATCAGATCTGATGATACAGGGGATAGTGACGTCGGTTATCCCTTCATAAAATATATAAATCAAAAAAATGGAGAGTAAAAAATGAGTGATGACAGAAAAAAGGCGCTGGAACTTGCGATACAGCAGATTGAAAAACAGTTTGGAAAAGGATCCATCATGAAACTCGGCAAAGCCATGGCTACCAGAGTGGAAACCATAACCACGGGCGCGCTTTCGCTTGACCTGGCGCTTGGCGGCGGTATACCGCGCGGAAGGATAATCGAGATATTCGGGCCCGAGTCTTCAGGCAAGTCAACACTTGCCATGTCAATTGTTGCCAAGTGCCAGCAGAACGGCGGGAACGCGGCTTATGTGGACGCTGAAAATGCAATGGATGTTGATTACGCGAAAAAAGTCGGGATAGACGTAGACAATCTTCTGATTTCCCAGCCTGATACCGGTGAGCAGGGGCTTGACATAGTTGACACACTTGTCAGGAGCGGCGCCGTGGATGTAATCGTCGTTGACTCGGTCGCTGCTTTGGTTCCAAAGGCCGAGATCGAAGGAGAGATGGGAGATTCACACATGGGATTGCAGGCTAGGCTCATGTCGCAGGCCATGAGAAAACTCACGGCCATTATCAGCAAGTCAAAAACTATCGTTATATTCATAAATCAGATAAGGGAAAAAATCGGCGTCATGTTCGGCAACCCGGAAGTCACGCCAGGTGGACGCGCGCTTAAGTTTTACTCTTCGGTCAGGATAGACATAAGAAGGGTTGAGGCTATTAAAAAGGGAGAACAGATTATAGGGAACAGAGTGAGGGGTAAGATAGTAAAAAACAAGGTGGCGCCCCCTTTCAGGGAAGCCATATTTGAGATAATATTCGGCAGGGGGATCGTGCCCGAGTCAGCCATGCTTGACGTGGCGGTTGATAACGGCGTGGTTGAAAAATCAGGCACATGGTTTAACTATAACGGCATCAAGATAGGACAGGGAAAAGATTCAGCCATAACATATCTCACGGAAAACCCCGCAGTCATGAAAGAGATAGACAAAAAAACCAGGGAAAAGTACTTCGCAAAGGAAGTCGGAGCTGTAAAGCCCGAAGGCGAGCCTGAGGACCCGGGAGAAATGCCCGAAATTGACGAGGATGAAGAAGTAAAAGACACCAAAGAAACACCAATTGCAAAGGAAATAGAGGTTGTAGAGGCAAAAGAGGACAAAAGACCCAAAAAAAAAAATAAAATAGAAGAAAAAGCAGCCGTTTTATAGTAAAATAGTTCTAAGATCATAAAGCCGCCGTAGTAATACGGCGGCTTTATGTTTTACTAAAGGGACGGTGGGCATATGAAAAGATTCGTCAAATTTGTTTCAATATCCATAGCTGTGGTGCTTATTCTTATTACTGTAGTCCTGGCCTGTGTTCCTTTATGGCTGCCTGCGGACAAGCTTAAAGGCATGCTGGTCGGGGAAATAACAAAGGTTACGGGAAGGCAGGCCTCGATTGAAAACCTGAAGTTCAATATTTTTAAAGGCATAGAACTGAAAGGTTTTGCCTTAAAAGAGCCTGCGCAATATGGAAAAACGGATTTTATAAAGGATGACGATATCATCCTTAAATACAACATTTTTGCCCTGCTCGCCGGGGACCTTGTGATCAGCAAATTTGAGCTATCCTCCCCGTATGTGGAGGTAATAAAGGAACAAAACGGAAGGTTTAATTTTTCCGATATCCTGGATACGATCCAGCAGAAAAAAGATACAAAAACTGCGGGTAAAAACAGCATTAAGACATCTGTGAAGGATGTAAAAAACCAGGACCAGAATACGGGCGGGGAAAAGAAAGAATCATTCATAAAAAATATCATGGTCACGGGCATAACGATTAAAAACGGGAATTTTACATACACCGACCATTCACAGCCAAAAGTTATGTCGGCTAAGATTGAAAACCTCAACTTCAGCGTGGATGACGTGGTTTTGAGCGCATTAAAACCAATAGGAATGAGCCTGGACTGCATTGCCTATTATAATGACTATAAAATACCTGTTTCAATGAAAGCCGCTATAAAAGCAGATATCATGAAAAAAGAAGGGGACATAAACATAGATTCTTTTGTAATAGGGGGCATAAATTCAACGGGTACAATCAAAATCAGCGATTTCTCGTCCGTGAAAGGCAGCGTGGATTCAAGCGCCAATATAAACAAGATACTGGAAATACTCCCGCCTGAAACGGCAAAAAAAATAAAGGATGTGAACGCGGATATCTTGATAAAGAACAGGGTGGATTTTACCTACAGCGCCGGAAAATTCGCTTTTGACAATGAAACAACCGTTGATAAAGGCACAATGTCATACAAAGACAAAAAGATGGTTGAAAATTTTTCAGGCAGCATCAAGGTTGACAGCAATTATTCCATGACGGGTTCCCTGGGCATGCTGCTGACCGGCAACGAGGTTAAGCTCAAAATAAACGGCAGCAGCATAAACAGGGCCGACATCGGCAAAATATCCGTGGACGTGTATTCGCCGAAATTCGCGGTGGAATACATGCTTGCCATGTTCCCGCAAAAATCAACGCCAACCGCGCAGGTAAAAGCGGAAGCAAGGGTATTGGCGCCGGTTAAAAACAGGAAAAACAATCCCGGAAAGAAAGAGGTTAAGTCACCCGGGATCTTTATAACCCTTAAAGCCGACTCTGTTTTTTACAAGGATGTCACTTTCGGGAAAACGTTTTCCAGCATAAGGTTTGTAAAAGGCAGGCTGGATTCTGAAACAGCCGTTAACGCTTATGAAGGAAGCATGGATTTAAATTTAATGGCTGATGTCAATACCGAAGCCTATTCCTGCGAAGCAACGGTCAGTAGGGCAAATATCCACAAATTTGTGGACGACTGTATATCCGTGCTGCCCAAAAAAGACCCGGAAAAGAAGACCCTGTTTGATGACATGAAAGACAAGGTTTACGGCAGTTTTGAAATGACAGCCAATTTTCACGGCGATACGTTCAATGACATGGCGCATACCATAAAAGGAAAAGGCGGTTTTAAAGTGACTAATGGCAGGCTGTCTGCCCTTAAAATGGGACAGGACCTGGCTGACAAACTCGGGATCGATTTTCTCGGCAAAGATATACCGTTTGATCATATGATCTCTGATTTTGATATGGCGGACGGAAAGATCAATGTGAATAAATTCAGGATATACAGCGGTGAAAACGCGGACAAAGGCGACTTAAGGGCCAATGCGTCAGGCTGGACAACCGTGGACAGGAAACTTGATTTTAAGGTTAACATGGATTTTTCGCCAAAAACAGGCAGGGACATAGGTAATAAGTTAGCGCAATCTTTAAACATCAAGGACGCGGGTTTTGCATATAATAAGGACGGGTGGATGCCTTTCGATTTCAGGGTATACGGCGATGTTGCCGGGAAAAAGTATGATTACAGCCAGTCAAGGATGCTTGAAAATGTAAAAAGGAACATAGGTAAAAAAGCGCTGGATGAAGGGAGCAAATATATACAGGATAAGGCAAAAGGGTTTATAAACGGTCTTTTTGGAAAATGAGAAAATTAACACTGATGCTTTTGGCGCTGGCACTGATCCTGCAGGGCTGCGCCTCGGTTAAGGTCCCCGTGATAGAGACATATGAGGCGCCGGGTATGGTTGATATAGTCCTGGCCGGCGATATAATGCTCGGCCGCAGGCTCGAGCCGGTGATAGAAAAATGCGGGATTAATTATCCTTTTGACGGCATATCAGCAAGTATAAATACATGCCCCATAATATTCGGAAATCTTGAGGCTCCGCTGGTTTATAAAAAAAATGTGCCTATGTTAAAGAAAAACGGGAAGAAACCAGTATATCTTTACGCCGAGGAGAACATAGCCCAGGGCTTTAAATCAGCCGGTATTAATATTCTATCCCTGGCCAATAACCACACGCTTGATTACGGGCAGGACGGCCTGACACAGACCATGGAAATACTCGACCATCAGGGAATCAAGTACGGGGGGATAAAAAAGGGCGATCTGAGCCGCCCAAATGAGCCTGTTATTATGGAATACAACGGGGTAAGGGTCGGTTTTTTGTGCTACTCAAGGGTATCAAACAGGAGTTTTGCGATAAAACTGAAAAAATACGGCACAGTGCCGGGAACCTACAAAGTGATCAAGAGGGACGTTAAAAATGCGAGGCCCAAAGCGGATATACTCATAGTTTACATACACTGGGGCCTTGAGGGCAGGGAAGTGCAAAAAAGACAGAGGGTCCTGGGGCGCGGCATAATAGATCTGGGCGCGGATATGGTGATAGGGTCGCATACGCACCTTTTTCAGGATGTGGAAAAATACAAAGGGCATTATATTTTTTACGGGCTGGGGAACTTTATCTTTGACATGCGGGATGACTTGAGCAAGTACAGCGCATTTGTGAAAGTAAAAGTAAAAGGCAGGAAAATCACCGAAGCAAAAATTACGCCGGTATATCTTAAGGATTTCAGGCCCGAAATCATGACGGATAAAGCGGAAATCAATAAATTTTTAGGAGGCATAAAGCTTAAAGACATGAAACTTGACGAGATTTATACGGAAAGCAAATAAAGAATTTCATGGTTTCATGGGGTCTTCCGGCAGTATCATATAACACGGAAACCATAGCATAAGTGAAAAAAACGGGTAACTCCGCAGGTTTAAGTATTGGCATTTTATCACAGCCCGTGTTAAAATAAAACATGGCTAATTTTTGTGCGGTTAAAAGTCCAGGCTTTAGAATAACAGCGTTCATCATGATCATGACAGTATTTATCTGCCAGGCTGCCCATTGCGCCGCTGTAAAAGGATGGGCAGAGCTTAAGTGCGGCATCCAGTTTATCGATACAACAATCACACAACTGAATAACGCCCTGCCGGCTATAGCGCCCGCCATAGTGGTAAATCACGAGATATTTCCGGTCGAAATATCATACTGCATACTGTCTGATAACGGCATTGCGTCGATCTTAAGTTTCGGTTACAGCGCGATTGGCGGCGAGAATGACAAATATTACAGCACCGGGACCATTCAAGAATATTACAAAGTTGATTTCAGCAGGTTAATATTCCTTGTGGGCGGAAGGAAATATTTCGGGAGCCCGGGTAAAGAAGACAATACGTGCTGGTATTTCGGGGCCGACCTCGGGTTATCAACGGCGCCGAATTCGTATATTGAAAAAAACACATATGCCCTTAACGGGGATTTGACAGGTAGCGGCCGGTATGAATATAACTCGGTTGACGTTGTATTCAGGGCAAGCGTGGGGGCGGAATACTGGGTCAACAAATATATTGGTTTTGCCGTAAGCGGAGGCTATGTCTGGGACCAGCCGCACATAAGCGGAACATCTTATGGGATAGCGGACAGGGATTTTGCCGGGGCATACCTGGAAGCCGCGTTTTTATGGGATATTGCAAAGAGTTTTGAAAGGAAGAAAAAGCCGGTCAATGCCAAAAAAGCCCCCGTTAAAAGGGATGCTAAAAAAAAATAGCATAAAAAACAGGATTTCAAACCAAATATTCCTTGCATTAACCGCCGGTATTTGATATGATTTGACGTTTTTAAAATACACCATGCTTTCCGGATTTTGGGTTGGTCCCCCTATGGGGTTGCCCAAAAGATGAAAGAAGCAGAGGTAAAAACCAAACGGAGGTAGTAGAATTATGCCGCAGATTTCCATGAAAGCGCTGCTCGAATCAGGGGTTCATTTCGGGCACCAGACAAAAAGATGGAACCCTAAAATGAAACCTTACATCTTTGCCGCAAGGAACGGGATTTACATCATCGACCTGCAGAAAACCCTCAAACACACCAAGGATGCCGTATTATTTGTCAAAGACATCATCCGCAAGGGGCGTTCTGTCATGTTCATAGGGACCAAAAAACAGGCCAAGGACTCCATCAAAGAAGAAGCAATGCGCTGCGGCATGCCTTACGTATGCTCGAGATGGCTCGGCGGCACCATGACTAATTTCGAGACGATCCGTAAAAGGGTCGACAGGTTAAAACAGCTCGAGGAAATGGACGCGACAGGCGGATTCGCGCGCTACCCGGTAAAAGAAAGAATGAACATGCAGAAGGAACTGAAAAAACTGCAGGATAACCTCGGCGGTTTGAAGGACATGAACGTCCTGCCGGGCGGAATATTTGTAATAGACGTAAAACGCGAAGAGAACGCCGTTAAAGAAGGCAACAAGCTCGGGATCCCCGTGATCGCCGTAGTCGACACAAACTGTGATCCGGAACCCATCGACTGCCTGATTCCGGGAAACGACGACGCCATACGCGCCGTACGGTTGATGTGCAAATACATCGCGGACACCATTATCGAGGAAAAAGTCACGATGGAAAAAGAAAAAGAAATGATCGTAAAGCAGGAAGCTGAAGCCGCGGCAATCGCGGCGGACGCGGCAGCGGCTGTAAACCCGGAAGAAAAGGAAAAAATAGCGGCCCAGCTTGTAAACACGGCGGAGTACGCCGCGGTATTCACGGATGAAACCGAAGAAGAAGGAAAAGAACGGATCAGAAAAGCCAAATTAAAAGAAGCCGAATAAACCGGCACCAACTATATCAAGGAGAAGTAACATGGCGGACATAAGCAAGGACCTCGTAAAAGACTTAAGGGAAAAAACAGGCGCCGGAATGGGCGACTGCTTAAAATCCCTACAGGAAGCTGAAGGCAATATGGAAAAAGCCATAGAAATCCTGCGCAAAAAAGGCATCGCGTCCGCGGATAAGAGGAATACCCGCACCGCAAAGGAAGGCCTTGTATACGCTTACATACACGGCGGCGGAAAAGTAGGGACCATGGTCGAGGTAAACTGCGAAACCGACTTTGTAGCCAGGACAAAAGAATTTGAGGAACTGTGCAAGGAAATAGCAATGCAGGTCGCGGCAATGGCCCCGAGATACTTAAAAAGAGAAGAAGTGCCGTCCGATGTCGTGGCAAAGGAAAAAGAAATCTATAAGGTGCAGATGGCGGATCAGAAAAAGCCCGCAAATGTCATAGACAAGATAATTGAGGGCAAACTCGAAAAATTTTACAAGGACACCTGCCTTATGGAACAGGCCTATATCAAGGACGATTCAAAGAATGTGGATATACTGGTTAAAGAAGCCATAGGCAAGATCGGCGAGAACATAGTGGTGAAGAGGTTCAGCAGGTTTGTACTTGGAGAAAGTATATAACGTCAGAGTTATAGAGACAAAAGAAAATAAACTAACCCGGGGGTGCCGGATTGCCGAATTCAAAAGCAAAGTACAAAAGAATCATGCTGAAGATTTCCGGGGAAGCCCTGGCCGGTGAAAACAAATCAGGCATAGATTATGATACGGTTTACTCCATCGCGCAGGAGATAAAGGAAGTGCGCGAGATGGGCGTCACTGTCGCCGTGGTGATAGGCGGCGGCAATATTTTCAGGGGCGGCAGGGGAAAAAATTTCAAGATAGACCGTGTGGTCGGGGATTATATGGGCATGCTTGCCACTATTATAAACGCGATGGCCCTGCAGGATACTTTGGAACAAATGGGCGTGGAAACCAGGGTTTTATCCGCAATCGATATGCAGGAGATAGCGGAACCTTACATACGCCGCAGGGCTCAGCGCCACCTTCAAAAGGGCCGCGTCGTGATATTCGGCGGAGGTACAGGCAACCCTTACTTTACCACGGATACTGCCGCGGCTTTGCGCGCCATAGAAATAGGTGCGGAAGTGGTCCTGAAAGCCACAAAAGTATCGGGCGTGTACACAGGCGACCCTGAAACCGACAAGGCAGCAAAAAAATTCGACGAGCTTACATATATGGACGTCCTCAATAAAAACCTGAAGGTGATGGATTCGGCGGCCATATCATTATGCATGGATAATAACATACCGCTGATAATATTTAACCTGAATGAAAAAGGGAACATAAAAAAAGTGGTAAGCGGAAAAACAATCGGGACAATAGTCCGGTAAGGAGCTTAAAGTCATGGAAAATTTTTTTATTGAACTTGAATTAAAAATGAAAAAAAGCGTCGAGGCATTTCAGAAGGAACTCATTTCGATCAGAACAGGCAGGGCCAACACTTCAGTGCTTGATACCGTCAAGGTCGTTTACTACGGCAACCCCATGCCTATAAACCAGGTGGCATCGGTATCCATAATCGAGGCAAAGACCATAGACATAAAACCATGGGATAAAGGCGCCATACTGGAAATAGAAAAAGCCATAATGGCCGCAAATCTGGGGCTGTCCATAGTCAACACCGGCGATTCGCTTAAGGTCAAGTTCCCCGATTTAAACGAGGAAACAAGGAAAGACATGGTAAAGAAAGTCAAGAAAATGGCGGAAGAGTCAAAGGTGGAGCTGCGCAACATAAGGCGCGATTTTAATGACAAGGCAAAAGAACGCGAAAAGAAAAAAGAAATATCCGAAGACGTGCTGAAAGTCGCGGAAGGTCGGGTGCAGAAAGTCACGGATAAGCATATCGAAGAAATAGACAAAATAGTCAAAGACAAGGAAAAAGACCTCCTGACCATATAAAGATATTATCAGATCAATTTTACCGGAGATGTATGGATAAAAACTTGAAACTTCCCTCGCACATCGCCATCATCATGGACGGCAACGGCAGGTGGGCAAAAAAAAGGAACATGCCGAGGGCATTCGGGCATAAACAGGGCGCCAAATCGGTCAGGGCCATCACTACTGCCTGCGCGGAATTAGGAGTCAAGTACCTTACCCTTTATGCTTTTTCAACCGAAAACTGGAAAAGGCCCGAGCAGGAAGTCGGGTTCCTCATGAAACTCCTGTCGGATTACCTGGATAAAGAAACAAAAACCCTGATAAAAAACAATGTGCGCCTTATGACCATAGGTGAAATAGACATGATGGACCCGCATTTATGCAAAAAACTCAAGGATGTAAAAAAGCTGACCTCAAAAAACACCGGGCTTAAGCTTGTCCTCGCGCTGAATTACGGCTCCAAAAGGGAGATAACCAGGGCTGTCAGATCTATCGCAGCGGACGTTAAAAATAAAAAAATCAGGGTCAGTGACATAAATGAAGAACTTATTTCGAAGCGGCTTTATACGGCCGGTATTCCGGACCCGGACCTCTTGATCCGCACGAGCGGCGAGATAAGGGTGAGCAATTTTCTTTTATGGCAGATAGCTTACTCGGAAATATACGTAACGGACGTTTTATGGCCCGATTTTGGGAAAAACAACCTGATGCTCGCCTTGGAGGAATACAGCAGCCGCGAGCGCAGGTACGGGGGGATCAAGGCAAAATGAAAACAAGGATAATTTTATCGATTTTTTTGGTACCAGCTCTGGCTTTTTTTGTTTTTTTCAACAACCCGGCGCCGTTTGTGGGCCTTGTGCTGCTTTTGGGCATGGTCTCCGTCAACGAGGTCTACGGTATGCTTGACAAAATAAACATGTATTCATACCGCTCAAGCGGGATATTATTGACGCTTTTGATCCTGGTGTTTTCCATAAAAATGGATACTTTTTCCGCCCCCGCGGCCATGCTTATGCTTATTTTTTCATTTTTCATGATAATGCTTTTTATCACGGTGATATTCTCAAAAGACATCAATAACTTCCCGAAGCTGTTAAACACGCTTTTCCCCGTAATTTATATAGCGGTCCTGGGTTCTTTTACCATACATTTGAGGCTGATGGAAAACGGGTATTACTTGATATTCCTGCTTTTACTTTACACTTTTGTTTACGACGGCGGCGCTTACTTTGTCGGTTCATTTTTAGGAAAACACAAGTTCATACCCGAGATATCCCCGGGAAAATCCATCGAAGGCTGCATAGGCGGGGTTATCATAAGCATAATAACAATTGTAATAATAAAATATACCGTCCTGCCCGCAGGCATACTGGGGGAGCATACCCTGCTGCACCTGGTAATCCTGGCCGTTATTTTATCGATCAGCGGCCAGGCAGGCGACCTTGCGGCTTCGGTAATAAAGCGTTTCTGCGGTGTCAAGAATTCTTCAAACCTGCTCCCTGAAATGGGAGGGGTTTTGGACAAGATAGATTCGACGCTGTTTAATGCCCCGGTACTTTTCTTTTACATTAAATATATAGTCAGATTATTTTAGAAGCGAATAGTTTGAGAGACAGGAGTGTTCATGTCAAAACGCATCTGTATTATCGGTTCTACCGGTTCCATAGGAAAATCCGCCCTTGACCTGTTTGACAGCACCCTGTCGGATTACAGAGTGCTCGCATTGTCGGCCAATGAAAACGCGGAAGAACTGGCGGCCCAGGTAAAAAAATACAGGCCCAAATACGCTGTCCTGTCCAGGCCTGAAAAAGCGCACCTTGTAAGGCGCGCAAATAAGGGAACAAAGGTTTTAACAGGCATAGACGGGCTGATAAAAATAGCCTCCCTGAAAGAAGCTGACCTCATACTGCTGGCTGTTGTAGGCGCCATTGGATTGATACCGCTCATGGCCGCGGCCAGGGCAGGCAAAAAAATAGGCATGGCAAACAAGGAGTCCCTGGTCATGGCCGGGGACATCGTCTTAAATGAAGTCAGGAAATACGGGGCCGAAATAATCCCTGTTGATTCAGAACACAGCGCCATATTCCAGTGCTTAAAGGGAAATAACATCAGGGATGTAAAGCGCCTGATCATAACGGCTTCAGGCGGGCCGCTTAAGGACCTAAGCGCGGCCGAAATAAGGAATATCACACCTGAAAGGGCGTTAAAACACCCCACGTGGAGGATGGGAAAGAAAATAACAATAGATTCTTCAACGCTCATGAACAAAGGGCTTGAGGTCATAGAAGCGCATTATTTATTCGGGCTTCCCTATGAAAAAATAGACGTGATCATACATCCGCAGTCGATCATACATTCCATGGTGGAATTTGTTGACGGCTCGATCATAGCACAGATGTCTTACCCTGACATGCGGCTTCCCATACTTTATGCCCTGACATATCCCGGCCGCAGGGCCCGTTTGGATGAGCCCATGAGTTTCGCCGATATCGGGAAATTGGAGTTTTTCAGGGTGAATTTTAACAAGTTCCCTTGTTTTAACCTGGCTTTAGCCGCCGGGAAAGCAGGCGGCACCATGCCCAGCGTCATGAACGCCGCAAACGAGGTGGCTGTGAATAATTTTCTCAATAAAAGGATAAAATTTGATAAAATAGCTTATTACGTGGCTGCCGCTATGAAAAAGCACAGCTTGATCAAAAAACCGGGAATAGACCAGGTCCTGCGCGCTGACTTACAGGCGAGGGCCGGTGTGGAGGAGATGATAAATGCTTGAACAATTGGTGCCGATAACCGATTTTATAGTCATTGTATTTGAGATACTTGTCACAATAGGGCTCACTATATTTGTCCATGAGCTGGGGCATTTTATTACGGCCAAAAGGCTCGGCGTGAAAGTTGAAAAGTTTGCCATAGGCTGGGGGCCGACTATCGTTTCCTTTAAACACAGGGACACGGAATATATAATAGCGCTGTTTGTTTTCCTCGGGGGCTATGTGAAAATGGCCGGCGAAGCGCCTGAAGAGGCGATTTCAGCCGGTGAGGGCGGGTTCTTAAACCAGCCGCCATGGAAAAAAATACTCATATCGGTCGCCGGAGTCGTGCAAAACGCGATATTCGCGGTTTTCCTGATGTGGATAGTGTTCTTAGCCGGAACTGAAGTTTTAAAACCCGTGATAGACGAGGTAAAAAAGGGATACCCGGCGGAGACCGCGGGGTTAAAGCGCGGTGACGAGATAATACAGATAAACAATGAAAAAATAAAATACTGGAACCAGATCACCGAGATAATAACAAGATCAAACGCAGAGCCCATAAAGGTCACGGCCCTGCGCAACGGCAAAGAAATTACGCTTACAATAAAGCCCCTCATGGAAGAAGCTGAAGATGTTTTAAAGGAAAAAAAGTTGAGGCCGTTTTTGGGCATAACCCCGGTCGCATTTATACCCGAAGTCGAGAGCGTCACGGACAAATATCCGGCGCAGGCGGCAGGCATAAAAAAAGGCGATGTGATAGCGGAAATAAGCGGAAAGAAAATAATCTACTGGGATGACATAACCGACGCTGTCAGGGCCTCATCCGGGAAAAAAGTCAGCGTGAAAGTGATACGAGGCGTGGAAATAAAAGTATTTGAGCTCATCCCGCGCAGAGAAATGATAGAGGACCAGGACAAGAAAAAGATAGAGACATTCAGGATAGGCATCTCGCCCAGGGGCAATACAACGATGGAAAAGTACGGCCCCCTTGTCGCTCTTGGGAAAGCCTCGCAGCAGACATGGTATTTTACGGAACTGACCGTAAAATCGCTTTACAGGATGATAACGAGGAAAATAAAGCCTGACGTGGCCGGCCCCATAGGCGTGGCGCAGATAGCATATAAAGTCGCGAAAACAGGCTTTGTAAATCTGCTCCTGCTCATCGCCATAATAAACATAAACCTCGCGCTCTTTAACCTCATGCCGCTTGTGCCTTTTGACGGCGGATTGATAATGCTTTTCCTTATAGAAGCAATAACAAAAAAACAAGTGCCGCTGAAAATACAGCAGAAAATGATGGAAATAGGCTGGGCGCTGGTAATACTGCTGATAGTTTTCGTGTCCTACGGCGATATTATGCGGATCATAAAGGGCGGTTAGGGATTATTTTTTGATCATGTAGGCGCAACCTTCATCCGTAGCGCTTTGCTTATACGGACTATAGGGTTGCGGCTTCTGATTTAAAGAGTTTGGTTCATTGGTCATGCATTTTGCACATATTATGGTGCCGGCGGAAAAGCCCGCAAAGGGCGGGCAGCATGATATGCTGCCCCTACAAGTGCGATAGATATTTGTAGGGGCCGAATATTATTCGGCCCACAACGATGGTTTTCCGGCAGTATCATTATAATCTTGATTCAAAAGCCACAACCGGAAATATTAATTGCGGAGAATATATGAAAACCAGAAAAGTAAAAATAGGGAACGTGGTCATCGGCGGGGGCAGTCCTGTCGCGGTCCAGTCCATGTGCAACACAAAGACAAAGGATGTCAAAGCCACAATAGAGCAGATAAAGCGGCTGACCGACCTGGGCTGCGAGATAATCCGGTGCGGAATCCCCGATATGGATTCCGCCCGAGCGCTCGCGAAAATAAAACCAAAAATTAAAATACCGCTCGTAGCGGACATACATTACGATCATAAACTCGCCATAGAGTCGTTCAAAAGCGGGGCGGACAAGATAAGGATCAACCCGGGAAATATAGGCTCGCAGGAAAAGGTCAGGGCCGTTATAGACGCGGCAAAAGAACACAAAGGCGCGATACGGATCGGCGTTAACGCCGGGTCGCTTAAAACCGACGGCGTTTATAAGCTGGCAAATTCAAGCGGGATAGAAAGAGCCGATAAAATGGTCTCAAGCCTCATGGAACACATCGAATTCTTTGAAAAAAACTCGTTCACAAATATAGTGGTTTCACTAAAGGCCCACGATGTTCCGGAAACGCTTGCGGCATACAGGCTGTTTAACCGGCTGAAGGATTACCCGCTACACATAGGGATCACAGAAGCCGGGACAGCCTACTCAGGCCTGATTAAATCTTCCGTGGGCCTTGGAATATTATTGAACGAGGGTTTGGGCGACACTATGAGGGTTTCGCTTACGGCTGCCCCGGAGGAAGAAATTTATCCGGCATACAAGATCCTAAGCACGCTCGGGCTGCGCAAGGCCGGTGTCGAGCTTATATCCTGCCCGACGTGCGCAAGGACGGAAATAAACGTGATAAAACTGGCGCGTGACGTGGAAAAGATGACCATGAAAATAAAAAAACCGCTGAAAATAGCCGTTATGGGCTGCTCGGTAAACGGGCCAGGCGAGGCAAAGGAAGCTGATCTGGGAGTGTCGGGGGGAAAAGGGATAGGTTTGATATTTAAGAGCGGGAAAATAATAAAGAGGGTGCCGAAAAAGGACCTGCTGAAAGAGTTTGAGAAAGAACTAAAAAAACTGATACGTTGAGTCTCCCACACTCAACAAAAATAATTCACAAGGAGAACTGCCATGCTTTGGAGCCGTGCTTTAATAAACACCCTTCGGGAGTCCCCAAAGGAAGCCGAAACAATCGCCCACAAGTTCATGCTGCGTGCGGCAATGATAAAAAAGCTCGGGGCTGGGATTTATGACTGGATGCCGCTCGGCTTTAAGTCATTGTCCAAGGTCACAGCCATAATAAGGGAAGAGATGAACTGCGCCGGGGCGCAGGAAGTCCTGCTGCCGGTGCTGTCCCCGGCCGAGTTATGGAAAGAAACGAACCGGTGGAACGTTTACGGCAAAGAACTCATGAGAATAACGGACAGGCATTCCAACGAGTTTGCGCTCGGGCCCACCCATGAAGAAGTGATCACGGACCTGGTGCGCAGGGAAATAAATTCATACAAACAGCTGCCGCAGAACCTGTACCAGATACAGGTAAAATTCCGGGACGAGATAAGACCGCGTTTCGGCGTCATGCGTTCGAGGGAATTCATGATGAAAGACGCATACTCCTTTGACCGCGACGAAGCGGGAGCAATGGAAAGTTATAAGATCATGTTTGAAACTTATGTAAGGATATGCAAAAGAATAGGGTTTAAATTCAGGCCGGTTGAAGCGGATTCAGGCGCCATAGGCGGCAATTTGTCGTCGGAATTCATGGTATTAGCCGAGACAGGGGAAGACACCATAGTTTACTGTGGCAAATGCGATTACGCCGCAAACCTGGAAAAGGCTGTTTCTAAAAAACCGGAACAGCAGGATACGGCGGAAGAGCCCCTGGTAAAAGTGCATACGCCAAATATCAGGACAGTCGAGGAACTTGCCGCATTTCTCGGAAAAAAACCCGGAGAAACGGCAAAAACGATCCTGTATATAGTGAACGGGACAAAAATGGCGGGCGCCGTCATCAGGGGAGACAGGGAAATAAACGAGGTAAAACTTAAAAACGCGCTCGGCGCGAACGAGATAAGGCTGGCTACGCCCGAGGAAATACTTGAAAAAACCGGGGCGCCGGTCGGGTTCGCGGGGCCGATTAACTTAAGGGATAAAGGCATAAGGCTCGCCATAGACGAAACAGCGGCAATACTGAAAAACACAGTGACAGGCGGCAATGAACTTGATTACCATTATACAGGAGTAAACAGGGGAAGGGACTATCAGGAAAACCTGGTTGCCGACTTTGCCAAAGCAGGCAAAGGCGATATCTGCGCGAAATGCGGGGGCACGCTGAACGAACAAAGAGGGATAGAAATGGGACATGTGTTCTACCTCGGGACAAAATATTCCAAATCCATGAAAGCAACATTCCTGGACGAAACAGGCAAGTCAAAAGAAATGGTAATGGGATGCTACGGCATAGGGGTGTCACGCGTGGTAGCCGCGTCCATAGAACAGAATAACGACGAAAACGGCATAATCTGGCCCATGGCGATAGCGCCGTACGAGGTTAACGTGATACCGATCAATGTAAAATATGAAGAGGGAATGAAATATGCGGAAGGATTATACAGGCAGTTAAAGGAAGCCGGTATAGACGTAATTATGGACGACCGGGATATATCGCCCGGGGTAAAGTTCAAGGACTCGGACCTGATAGGTTTTCCGATGAGGGTTGTGGTCGGCGAGAAGAATTTTAAGGACGGAAAAGTGGAAATAAAGATGAGGCGCGACAAGGATTTTAATCTGGCGGATAAGGCGGAAGTTTTTAAGATGGTCGTGGAAACGGTAAAAAAGGAAAAAACAATATAATCGGATTGTGTCGGAAAAGCATGCCATGTACCTTAAGCTACTGCGAACTGTGTCATGTACCTGAGCTACTGCGAATGGTACATGATGGTACATGATGGTACATGGCCTTTATGATAGGTCGTATCCGGTACGAACTTTAATTTTTCTATGGATTTTGCGCCATGAACCACTCGCTGGGCTCGGGTTCATGGCAAGCTTATATTATATAGGGGAATCGCGCAAAGGCCATAGAAAAATTAAAGTTCGTACCGGATACGATAAAGAATATCATGGTTTTATGGCTCAATTGGTTCCCGTAGAGCGGCTGCTTGCTGCCGCTCAGACGTTGGGTTTATACCGTGGCTATACCGCCTGCTTTTCCGGATAATTTATATAATTGACAAAGTAAAAAATTGGGTATAAGATAGTGGAATAGTAGCAAAACTCTGAAAAGAGGTGGTTGCATGGCGGATGATTTTTCAATGTTAAGATCAGCCCTTCAAAAAGTTGATTTTTTCTATTCATTAAATATAATGGATCTTGATGCCCTGATAAAGGCCTTAAAGAAAAGAAATGTAAAAAAAGGTGATGTTATCATAAAACAGGGCGAGATAGGCGATAAGTTTTACCTGATCGGTTTGGGCGATTTTGGCGTATATATAAAGGAAAAGAAGGTCGCGGAACTTGGTGAAGGGCAGTTTTTCGGAGAAATGGCGCTTGTGACCGACTTGCCCAGGACAGCCACGGTTATTGCCCTTGATAACGGGCAGTTATTCATCCTATATAAAAAGGATTTTAAAAGGATACTTTTAAACAACCCCAAAATAGCGGCTATCATAAATGACGTTTTTTCAAAAAGAAGGGCGCGCTAAAATTACAATAAAACAACAACAACAAAAACTTTAATTTACAAATTAAAGTTTCACAATACAAAACTACATTCTGACTAAACCGGAAGGAGAAGATGAAAATGGAAGCAACGCAGGTAAAAGAAGGGGAAGCGATCAATAATATATTTGAGGGGCTTGACCCGGCAATAAAGGAAAGTGTACTGGGCGCGCTTGAATTTTTTGGAAAGGAAAAATCGGAAAACGGGAACAAGATCGACGACGTAGTGAAAGTAAATAAGTTAAGGAACGCCTATAATACGCTTGTGAGTTCGCTTATAAATGAAAGAATGAACAAGATGAACAAATACCAGGAACTTTTTATGTGCACAGGCGCCATCGGCGACGTGGTGGTGATCGGTGACAATAAAATAACCCTGATAGACCCGCCGGTTTACGCGAAGCTGTTCGCGGATTTCTGGACAAAGGACAGTTCGAGTTTTTTCGCGGGAGTGGTTTATTCCGTCACGGATAAGATGAAGGCGATAGCGGAAGGAAAGATAGAGCTTATCGACACCTCGGGGAAGAGAAAATCAAAAAAGGTCGATGACAAGGTGGATCCCAAGAAGCTGAAGGCCTCCCTTGAATGGAAAAAGAATGACAGCCTTAAGATAGGGGCAAATCTGGTCAGGACGCTGGGTTCCTACATGGATAAAATACTGCAGCTGGACCAGGTGAAGTTAAAGACATTAAAGCTTAATTACGACGGCATAAACACATATTTCGGGATCCTGGGCAAGGGAAACAAGCTTGCGCCTGAAGACAGAAAAATGAAGGACCTGCTCGCGGCCAGGTCGGACATGATGGCAAAAACGCTTGCTGATTTCACCAAACTTTACGCCGAGACATTCACGCGCTCGGCGGAGTGCATAGACGGCATAAAGGAAAAAGTAGACGACATAAAGCAGAAGGAAATCGAAATAGCAAGGGCGTCATCCGCCGTGAGCGCCGAGGAAAACAGCGCGGTCGATTCTTTTACTTCCGAACACACGGACCTGATAAAAAGGGATGTGAGCATAATAAACAGCTTCATCGTAAGCGCGTCCGAGAAAGCGCAGAACAGGGTCCCGTTTTCGGGATGCAGGATACTGCTTAATTCGCAGATACCCGACATAGCCAAGGCAAATGATTCCTACTTCTGCACGCCGAATAACGTCATAGAATCGCTGAAAAAAATATTGTCCATCCATACGAACGCTTTTCCCAAGGACGCTGACGGCAACTACTCGATACCGCCGATACTTATAGAGCCCATCAGGAACTATGTTGACTTCCTCGAGGATCGTTTCATCATGGGATTTGTGACGGGCGAACCGGGAAGAAAAGGCGCGAAAATCTCGTTTTCACCAATTGATTTCCAGGTATTAAAGGCCATAGGAATGTATCTTGCAAAGGACGCCATATTTGACTACCGCGGCGAGATAAATGAAGGGACTTTCATGGGGGACTATACGGGCAAGATAGAAAAAACAGCCCAGGTCAAGTGGACCGGACAGGATAAAAAAATGAACATGGTCATGTCGTCGGAACTCGTTGACGCGGCTTCGCGCGACGACGCTGTGTTTAACTACATGGATTTCCTGTTTAATTGCCTGAACGGCCTCGGGCCGCCGCCTAAAATGTCAAAACGTCGCATAAACATACTTTTAAGGTACGCGATCATATACAGCGTGGAAAATAATGTAAGGCTGCTGCTCCAGTACTGCGCGCAGTCGGAACCCACAGAGGTACGCGATACCATCATGAAGTTCACAAACAGGAGCACTGACGCGGGCAGGGAAATGGTAAAAAAGATAGTCAAGGAAGACGCGGTCGTGCAGAGGGTGCTTGGCAACAACCCCGACATGGTGTGCGCGAAGATCTTCGTATAATAAGTTTTAGTGGGATAAAAGTATTAAAGCCATAAGCAAAAAGTATTTTGCTTATGGCTTTTTGCTTTTATATAATATGCGGATATAATTCCCGGCAGCTTGATGAGGGGTGGTTCATTAATACGGCCATATATCATAAAGACTTTTCCGGCAGTATTGCAGTTTTGGTTTGAACGGTAAAAACCAATCATTATTTTTGCCCTGTGATTTCCCTGAAATCAACGATATTGCTTTTAAAATCCGCCGCTGTTACTTCCCGGTCAAGGCTTATGGCCTTTGCGAATTCAGCCGCTGCTTCATCCCCGTGGTTTTGTTCCACAAATGTTTTTGCGAGGTTTAAGTGCGCCTGCGCAAAATCGGGATAAAGATCCAGGCTTTGTTTAAAATATTTTTCAGCGGCTGTATAATCTTTCAGTTTGAGGTTTATGGAACCCATATTGAAGATCATATCCGCGGAAAAAGGCCGGATTTTAAGGGCTTTTTCATACGCATTCAGGGCCGCGGCGTAATCGGAGGACATAACACAGGAGGATGCCATAAGGGACCATGCCTCGTAATTATTCGGACCGTATTTTAAGGCCTTATTGTAATAAAAATCATTTGTATGAGTATGTTTTTCACTGTTTGCAGCCGCCGCCGCGAGGTAAGAGGCGGACAAAAAACCCGGCAACAGCGTGAAAGATACGGCTGTCAGGGCTGCGAAAGCCGCGGCAATGATATATTGCGCCGGCAAGGCCCTTGCTTTGGCCGGCGGCAGCATGAAAAAAACAAAACCGCACGACAGCCAGAAGAACGCGGCGGAAGGCAGGATGAAAAGCGGAAAATTGAAGAACGATTCAATCAGGCAGCCGCCGGCAGAACACAAAAAACCGCAGCAAAGGAGGTACTTGTCAGAGTCTAGCGCGGATGAAGCCCGGTCAAAACCCGTAAATAAAGTGAATATAAAAACAACAAAAAAAGCCAGGCCAACAAGGCCGGTTTCAGCGGCAAGCTGCAAATAATCATTGTGCGCGTATGAAGACCAGATAAACCTGAAGCCGGGGTTTGTTTTTAACAGTTGCGACTGGTACGACTGGTAAAAATACGCGAACCCGCCCGCTCCTGTGCCTTCGACAGGCCGGTCTTTGATCATGGCTCCGGCAACCCTCGCCAAAAGCACCCTGTCCTGTACTGAAGATGACCCTGAAGGGGCAATGCCGGCAATACGCGACGACAATGACCGGATAGAAGCCAGAAAATTCGGGGTTAAAAGCACGCACGCGGAAAAGATGATAAAGATCACGAGGTAAACCCCGCGCTGCTTTATGCCGGATAATTTGACGATACGTGATTTGAAAAGCAGGTAAAAAAGCATGGAAGATGAAACCACAAGGGAAAACACTGCGCCCCTGGAACCGCTCATCAGAAGGCAGGCAAAAGACAACAGAATGGTTATGAAAAAAAACAGCCTGCTTTCTTCATGACGAAAAAAGGCGGCAGCCAGTATGGGAAAAGAAAGAAGGATGAATTCCCCGAAGAAAATAGGGTTCCCGAAAAAGGAATACGGCCTTATGATGCCAAAAGCCAGCTGGGAAAAGGCAAGGATGCAGGAAACAAGGACCGTGATACCCAGGAAATGCAAAAATCCGCCGAATTTTATTTTTGCAAGCGACGGGAAAAAAAACGCCGCGCCTGAAACAAAGGCAGCCAGGTAATACGGCTGGGGAGTGTATGGGGAAGACATGGCCTTAAAAACCATCCAGAAGAAGAACAAAAGGAACGGGAAGGATATGGGGGTTAAAAATATTTTTTTATCCCGGCCGATAAATGCCGAAACAAGGAGGTAAAGAAGGGTAAAAAAAACAAAACCCGCGGCTTTTGGCAGCTGGAAAGGCTGATAGACCGTGGAAAAAGAAAAAAGAAAGGCAAGAACCGCGCACAGCAGTAACAACCGCTGGAAAAGGTAAAAAACCCGGCTCAACATTTTTCTTAAAATGGGTAAACAGGCATGGGTGTGGGAATGAGGTATGTAAGCTCGTTAAATGAAAGTATGCTGACCCCCGAACCCATGTATCCGAACATGTTCGCGGTATTGTTGAAATAAATCCAAAGGCTCCCTTCGTCCGGCGAAGTGGTTTCGGTGAGCGACCCGAACTGGTCCAGATAAAGGGTGCCGTATATGGTGATGGCCGAACTACCCGAGGCCAAGCCGCCTATCTGGAGCTGTCCGTTCATATACAGGAAGCCATAGTGTTTCACATTGCTGATATAACTGCCGGTCGGGTTGCCGCTGGCATAAGTGTAATTATCCCCGCTTCCCTGCGGGTAATAATAGTTGTTCGGATAGGCGACTCCTGTGACCTTTGAATAACCGGCCGCGTTCGGTTTGTCGGCGTTATCTCCCTCCAGTATCAGGGGGCCCATTACGAACATGGAACCGCGTGTGCAGTACTGGTGGGTCGCGTCGGTCCAAATATGAATTGTGGACGCGGTCACATAAGTCACGCCTGAGTATGTGTTTGTGGAAGCCACAGGGTTGCCGTCGGTCGTATCTATAAAAAGTACGTCATCACTAGTCTGCAAATTGTTCACAAAAACACTTACCATGTTTGCCTGCGTTACCAGGGCAACGGTATTCCCGCAGTAATACGGGTTGGGGCTGCCGCCTACGGTCGCGGGGCCGTAATAAGAATTTCTTAATTTTGCCTGGTTCCTGTAAAAGTCAAGGTCAACCTCGGGCGCCAGCGCGTTCGCGGAGTAAGGATGGCAGTGCGCAGTGGGAGACATGTCGCTGTATACCGCTGCAAAAGAATAACTGGAGCAGTTTGAGCCGCTGCATCCGCTTGCGTTGTAAGCCGTATAAACATCGGCCTTGGCAAATAATTCGGGCAGCCAGTATTGCGGTTTTTCATTGCCGTTTCCAACCTTAACCTGCGGTATGCGGCAGGTGCCGGTTGCCGGGTTTGCTGAATAGATATCCCCCCAGTAAATATTGACGTCAGCGTTATTGATGGAGGTAACCGAGCATGGCAGGTTTATCACGCCTTTTGATACCAGTGCGCCGGCATAACCGCCTTTTTTTAGCACTGCATAGTAGGCGCGGGTGGCCCCTGTGGCCCCGACCTGAACTTTTATGCCGACGGTCCTGTAGTCGTCAAGGCCCTGCCTTGTCGCCGTGTTTCCCGGCGTGGTCATAAAAAGATTGCCCTGTATGATATCAAGCGTATAATTCCCGTTCGGGGTGTTATACTCCTTGTCGTACTGGAAGCCGGGAAGCGGAACATGATTCCAGCCCGAGCCTGATCCCAGCTTATAAATCGCGTGCTCAAGGGCGATCGAAGCCAATTCCTGTTCCTTCATGGTATTTGAATATATAACAAGTGTCTTGGAATCCTGCCTAAGCAGGGTTAAAAGCGCAAATCCAAGTATGCCGAGTATAAGGCTCATCAAAATAACCGTCGGAAAGGTCTGTCCGCGCAGGCCGCGCATCATAAGGCTTTTATCCTTCATAAAATAATCCTCCTGAAATCCGTATTAATTACCATAGTATCCGGTGCCGTTCTGGTGCTTTATAACAACGGTTTTTTTAAGGAATATGGAGATCGGCGGTTTGTTTTTGTATACGAGACATGAAAACCTCATGCCTATTACGATGGTGTTTCCCGCCGTGGAATCATCATAAGTAAACTGCAAAGAATCAAGGTTAGCCGATATTGTGATGCATTGGGGTCTGGAATGCGCTATGGTATTGTCGGTTAAAGATGCGCCCGGTATGGGGACAGGCCTTACCGCAAGCAGGTAATGGTCCTTCTGGAAAATCTGAACCGGGTCGCCGGCATTGCCTGCGGTGAAGTAATCGCTTCCGCCGCCGCAGCACACGCTGGTGGTTGATGTGATATAAATAGTGTCTGTCAGCGTGCCTGAAATATAACTGTTCGCAGGCTCGGTGGAATCAAACCTGGAAATACATATGCTTGTCCCGTTGGCCACCTGGACAAACTTGGTAAGCGCTGCCATGGCAATCTTTGCTTCCGTCGAAAGCCTGAGATTGTCACGGCCTGAGTTCCACATGGTTATGCCGGACGTGTATAATTTTAAGATGGCAACCGTCATCAGGCCCATTATTGCCATGGCTATCATAACCTCTACAAATGTGAAACCTTTATTTTTCCGTATAAACATGACGCACCTTCAGTCTAATAAGCTGTCCAGCTTCCGTTTATGGTTATTGTCGAACCTGGAGAAACATTTGATGTGGTATTAAAGTACTTTAAGTATGCCCTTGTCGGATTTTTCGGGTCGCCGGTAAGTGAAACATAGTTGTAATAGGCATAAATGTTGACATTCTGGGTCGATGGTACGCTAATGGTGAAAAAACCCGCTGAGGCGCCGTTGCTCCTTGTGATGGTGCCAAAATAGGGGTATTTTATACGCACAAAGTTATCCTGTTGGTTGTAAAAGTCGCCTGTGGCTGTTAAGACAAAAGACTGGGGGGTCTGGGTGTTTGATGAAGGCGCCGCTATTATGAGCACACTTTCGTTGTTGCAGTTCGGCATGGATACAGTGCCGGTAATTGTCTTGTAAGCGACCGCAAGGGTGAAATTCTCATTGGGGGTGGTTACGCCCTGGGTAACAATTACAGGGTTAATATTTCCGTCGGCCGGGACAGCAGGCGTGTAAATAGTGCCGTCCAAAGACGCTTTTACCATATAATCGGTCCCAACCGGGATTTTTTGCGCCAGATAAGCCCCCGTGATGTCGGTGAACGACTCGGATACGATAGACCCGGCGCCTGAATTACTGATTACCCTTACTGCTATGTTTGGAATGGGATTGGTTGTGATAGAGTCCCTTATGATCCCGCTTATACTGCCCGTCGGATAAAGGTATATTTTTTTCACAGGGTTAGCTCCGGTAAAAATAGTCAAGTCAGGCAAAGGCGCGCCTTCAATGATATAATTGGAGGCAGTAGGGGTTAAGCCGTAGGTAAGGGGGATAATACTTGCAAATGTCAGGTCACCGGTGCCGTTTGTAACGCCGGAATAAGGCGTGGGTATGGGCAGAGGCGCGTTTTTCTGGTCAAGGTTTATGGTTACCCCGCTGATGACCGATACTCTGTCAATCGCGCTCAGGGTCTTAAATATTGCTATTCCGGTTTTTGCCGTTCCAGCCACAAGCTGTACGCATCCGATATTTAAAGGTGTACTACAAGTTTGCGATTTATTGACCGTGCCTACCCATGTAAATGCGCCGGGGACGCCCGGCGCTGACTGGAAAAAACTTATGGTTATGGTCTGACCTGCGACCGAGGGGCCGGCATTAACGTTTGTAATAAGAAAATTTGTGCCAAGCGACGTATTTGACGTGGTCATGGATGACTGGCCGTCGCTTGCCAATATCATCACGTTTCCTTCCGGGGTCGCATTAGCTATAGGGACGCAGGCATTATAGGTTACAAAACCTTTTATGCAGGCAGATGTCACGGTGTTACACAGTATATCAACGCTTGGAATATCGCCGGATGTCGAGGAAACAACAAGAGGATTGCCTGCAAAACTCCCGTTTGTGTACGTGCCGTCGCCAATTGTGGCGGTAATAATATATGAGCCGGGGAGGACATTATAGATGTTATAAAGCCCCGTGGTGTTGTCAATATCTGTTGTTGTATATTCCGGATGTCCCTGGACATAGACAACTGTGCCATGGGATGGCCCCAGGCCTTTGGTGGGAGTAACCTTGTCCGCCACCCTGCCTGTAACTTTTATGCCGGACATCGTGACGGATTTATCACTAAGCACGCCTGTCATTACGCTCTGCTTTGCCATAGAGCCCTCGGTATAGGCAACAACAACCTTCATCATTTTGACATGAGATGTTCCGCCGGCGAGAGCGCCTTGTTTTATGGCCATCAGGTTGCCGGTACCAGGATCCTCCTGGGCGTACATTACTATTTTATAAACCAAGTAATTATGGTTTTGCTGTACTACAGTTTCAACCGGATAAGTGTTTTGTGTGCAGGCACCCAGGGCAGTTATATCAGGGCTGTAAAAGTCGTTAATGCAGCTATCCGGTGTAATCACCAACCCGCTGAAACCATTGTGTTTTAAGTACTCAACCTGTTCCGCAGCCAGGTTAAACGATACGGTTTTAAGGCTTAATGTTGCCGATCCCTTATATATATGGCTGATTAAAGATAATGACGCAAGCATCAATATGGTAACAGCAGCCGAAGTCAGCATAACTTCTATAAATGTCATACCTGAAGATTTTTTAAATATTTTCATTCTTATCACGCCTTTCATACATACTGCAACCAATCTCTCGTATTAATTATACCCACAAATAGCACTTATGTCAATTATTTTGTCAGAGTCTGCCATTTAATGTTTTGTATGCTTTTTTAAGAAATAGTAATATAAGAAAAGACTAATTATCATTATCATAATACTGAATATCTGGGATATTGAAAACATTGATTTTACAATATGATACCTGTAAAATTCAATGAAAAAATTTAAAAATGAAAATAAAAAGGCCATGTCCAGGATAATCTCGCCTTTAAAAAACCTTTTTTTTTCGCGCAGCATAAGGACGATAAAGATAAACAGCCATGCAAGGGAGGAATAAAGCTGCACAGGATAGCGGAACACCTCGGCAGAGGGGTCATAAGGCACGATGGGGAACACGACAGCAAAAGGGAAAGCATCCGGGCAGACAGTCCCAAAACAACAGCCGTTAAAAAAACACCCGATACGTATGAAAACCCCGCCGATCGCGATGGAAGGAGAAAAAACATCCGCTGTATCCCAGACATCGGTTTTAAGCAGGCGCGCGACAGGAAAAGCGCAGAGCACGGCAAACACAAGCCCCCACCAGAGGGAAACAGGCCCTACTATATCGTACCAGGCGCCGGACACACAGAATGGTCTTTTGGCGATCATGCATTCCAGCAGATACCCGGCTCTCGCGGCGAAGATAAAAGGGATGAAGATAAGCGCGGCGAATAACAATGTGTTTTTGTAATTTTTGGCGTTGGTTTTACGAAGGTTAAAATGCAGGGTTATAAAGCCGGCGATGATGCCGAGAAACATCATGACGTGGTATGTTTTAACCGTAATATTAGCAAAGTCAAAAAGTATAGGGTACATAGCGCCTCCTTAAGTACATTATAATATGTTTTTGGGTATAAGTAAATTCAATTAGTTGCCGGTTGTCATTTCGGTAATTATACCGGGTTTATGAACGCGAACGCGGCTGCGTACGCGAAAAACAGCGCAAATATCAAAGTCTCGTTTATTTTCCTTGTTTTCATGTTTATAAGCATGTACGTTACGGCGCCGATTATTGCCGAGGGTATCAAAAGGCCGTAGGCGTTCAGCAGTATGGGCACAAGCAGATAACCGGCAAAGGCTGATACGGCCGTTATCAGCCTGCCCTTTGCCTGGCCAAACACTGTTACCATGGTTTTAACCCCGTGTTTTTTGTCCCCTTTATAATCATTCACGTCCGGGGTGTTGAAAAAAAGAAAAAGCACGGCAATGACCGCAAGCGCGAGGCCGGCCGGAAAAAGCCGGATGGAATCCGCTGATGCCGCAAACCCGAGAAGCATGGCAAGGAGTGTGGATATTGCAATGAGAAGCGTATTTACAAGGAAAACTTTTTTTAAACGCAGGGGAGGGCATGAGTATGTCCATGAAAAAAAATGTATGAGCGCTGTTATGAAAAAAACTTTCAGGGACACGGCAAAAGACAGCGGCAAAGACAGCCCCAGCAGGGCATAAAAAAACATGTAATACCTGCCAAGGGTAAAACCGCGGGAATTTAATATGTTATCCTTCGAATTTAAAGCGTCGATCTGTTTGTCGTAAATATTATTGACAACAAGGCTTGCCGCAAACAGGATGTTAATAAGGAGCAGTCCCGAGATAAAATATACGACCCCGAACCCGAAGCCGGAAATCTTAACCCCGAGCAGATACCCGCCCGTGAATATGACGGAGTAATAAATATGCCTAGAAAGCCGCATGGTCCTGAAAAAAAGCAGGAAAACTTTGGGGCTGCGGAAATAAAAATAAACGCAGGATAAGACGGAGAGGAAAAGCATTAATAATAATATTTTATCGCGCATATTCACCTCGTGATGATATTATAGCATAATATTGGTTAAATAGCGTATTTGAACGTCGTAGTTACGGGCAAAAAATGTAAAAAATATTATACTTCCCGCTTGATAATTGACAAAAAATCTACTATAATTAGGCATACTATACTTATATACATTTAGGAAGGGATTGGTATGAAAAAAGTCAAAGGCGCGCTAAAATTTAAAATTATTTTTTTTGTACTGGTAATTTTATCTTTTTTTAATTTTGCGTTCGCGGAATTAACCAACATGAACGTAATCAGCATGACGCCTCCAAATCCGAATCCCGGCGATCTGGTTGCCATACAGTTCAGTTATTGCCTTGCGGCCAATGATTTAAGCAATCTGATGCTGGCCATATCAACATCCCCTGTTATCCAGCCAAACAGCACTGCTGGCCAGACTTTTAAGGTGATTGAAAACAGTATAGATGTCGGAGGCACGGGCGACGGAAGCCCAACAGTGGCAGGCGGATATCGCATGAGTGATCAACAGGGTGTTGCCCATTGCGATACTGTCACATGGAACATACACATACCGAACACGCTTACAGATGGCGGGAATTTTTATGTTGTAATTGCAGGCAGGGCTTATTCCACCGACCCAAGCAATATTGCTTCGCAGGCTTCCCTTGCGTTTTCACTGCCTTTGCCGCCTACGGCCTGTAGTATAACAAAGACAGCTGAAGTATCGCCTGTTTCACCGGGCAATCTTGTCCTGTATACTATTGACTATAATTTTGTGAACGCGAGCAATCTTGTTATTACAGATACGGTACCGCCCAACTGCACTTTGATAACCCAGAGCGGGGCAGCAAGCGGGGTTGGGACCAATACAGGGACCACAGCAGGGTCCACTATGACCTGGACGTTGGGCAGTGCGACAACCCGCATCATTGACAAAGTATGGTTTATAGTCCGGGTTAACAGCGGTGCTCCTAACGCAACAATCATTGATAACACGGCCAGCTGGACTTTGACCGAAATCCCGGCTGGCGGCAGCAGTAATGACGCGACAGTTACTACAACACAGCCGTTCACGCTTGTAAAAAGCGAGTCAACAACAATCGCGGCAATAGGCAATACAGTCACATACTGGGTCGATTTCCATTCAGGCGGTTGGGGATTTTCATCATATGATACTTTTGACTCGAATGTTTCAGGATTTTTCGGGGTAAGCGGCGGAGGGACGGGAAATCCAGGGACATGGTCTCATGCGGGGCCGGTAAATGACGGTTATTTATACTCACCGCGGCAGGGAAACCTTAGTTATCCGCGTTATTTGAAAACACCGTCAACTGATTTTTGTTTTGGGCAGATAGAGGGAGATGTATATATAGAAGGCAACGGGCTCAAGGACAGCTTAATTTCATTCAGGGATAACGGCCTGGCTGACGGTCCGGCATTTGCATATGGCGTTGGAATTTCTTCCGACCATACACCGGGAGACATTTATCTTCAAAAAGCCGCTCCATACTTACTGTTGTCAGGGCTTAATCCTGCAGGTTTTAGCGTGGCTTCAAATATATGGTATACAATAAAAATATTTGTTACAGACGCCGGCAACGGGGCTGTAAGGATACAAGCCAGAGCCTGGGTACGGGGAACACCGGAACCGGCAGTATGGTACATTGATTATACAGACAGTTCAGCATCCATACCGGGGTGTGGTTATGTTGGTTTCCAGGGGCACCCTGATAATTTTAATTACTATGACAACCTGAAAATAATCAAATCAAACCCCACAAACCCGGTTGTTTATGACACTGTCCCCGCTATAATAACCTATATTACAGGAACAGCCGCGGATTCCACGCATGGGCCGGCTGTTTTTGCCGGAGGAATGGTCAAATGGAATATGTACACGTCCTTGACAGATACCGCGTACAGTCTTACATGGACCGGAATGGTGAATTACTGCGGATTGGCAATAAACAAATTTTCTTATGACACCAGGGAGCCGTCCCCGCCGATTGACTCAAACGCCGTGACCATCAATGTGACCTTCTGCCCGGAAACCCTTACAGACACGCCGACTTTTACGCCTACGTTCACCTATACTGCGACCCCGTCGAGCACAAAAACATATACTCCCACGCAGAGTTATACGCCGACTTATACGCCTTCAGCGACGCCTTCCAGCACAAAGACATATACCCCGACGTCGAGTTATACGCCGTCTTATACGCCTTCAGCGACGCCTTCCAGCACAAAGACATATACCCCGACGTTTACTTATACAGCGACCCCCACTGCCACAAAGACATATACCCCGACGTACACTTATACAGCGACCCCCACTGCCACAAAGACATATACGCCTACATATACGCCGACATACACACGCACAGTGACACCTTCGGCAACGCCTAGTAATACCCCCATAATCCCGAAGTTTGAGCTTACAAAGACAGCTGCTCCGGCAAGCGCGGGCAAGGGGGATACTATCACATATACCATCCACTACGCAAATACCGGGTTGGTCGCGCTTACGAACTTTAATGTATGGGATACAGTGCCTGCGCAGATTGAAAATGTATTGAATATTTCTGCGCCCGGGGTTTATACTTCTGCCACCGGCCTGATCAACTGGGCCCTGCCGCCCGTGGGCATAGGCGGTTCAGGGGACCTTTCCTTTACGGGTACTGTAAAGAACACCCTGGAGAAAAATGATATTATAAACAACGTCGCGTCAGCCGACGCGACGCTGGCCCAATCTGTTGTTGTTTCAAACCAGGCGGTCGTGTCCGCAAAAATATTCCAGCTCACGCCTGTCACCAACTATCCGAACCCGTTTGACGGGGCCACCACGATCGTTTTCAACCTGACCGTGCAGGCCGACAACTGCAGCATAAAATTTTACACAATATCCGGGGAGCTTGTCAATACCATGGATTTTAACAAAATGAGGAGCCCGATACCCGGAGGGAACCTGCAGATATCCAAAAATCCCGCAGGCGACGGATGGACATACAAGGTTTATTGGGATGGATTGAACAAGTCGGGAAAAAATCTGTCTTCAGGCATCTATATTTACATCATAAAAGCTTCGGCAGGGAACGAAGAACAAAAAGCAATATGCAAGCTCGCAATATTGAGATAAAAATGGTTGGAAAAGATTAATTAAAAATTCAAAATTTAGAATTCAAAATTGTCGTCTATGTTCGTCGCTCCGCTCCTCTCATATTATAATAAAGTCGCCAGAGCGACACCATAATTTTGAATTCTTAATTTTGAATTTTTAATTAATCTTTCCAGCCTCTTGTCTTTAAAAATTAAATGCTGCGCCTTTAATTGGAGGGCTCTTATTAAGATCATCATCGACGGCTACAATTTAATGTACAGGATGGAACTAACAGGGACTTTGGAACAAAAGCGCGAAAAACTGCTTGAGGCTTTGGCCGAGTTTTTGACCGTTAACCCCGCGGAAATGCTCGTGGTCTTTGACGGCGGGAAAAACCCTTCCGCGCACCGCGGCGCGGGCGTACAATGCGGGATAAAGATATTTTATTCGGCGCAGGGCGAGACAGCGGACGATTACATAATGGAAATGATAGAAAAACGGACAGGCAAGGCAAAGGCCCATCTCATAGTATCCTCGGACAGGCAGATAACGAACTTCGCGAAAGAACACTTCATGAAGATAATGACGAGTGACGAGTTCACGGAGTACTTTGAGTAAGGGCAATTTTAAATTTTGAATTAAAAATATCCCCTTGACAAAACCTCCCCCTTCCGCTATATTAAGGCTGCCTAACTATTAGGCAAATAAATTATTTGAGGTTCAAACTATGGATGAGACCGTAAAGCAGATCATGGAGTGCATGAAAGCCCTGTCTGGTTTTGCCAAGCCGAGGAAAAGCACGCACTTTATGGCGAGCGGAGTGAAAGACCTGACCTTGTCCCAGCTTGACCTTATGGCTTATCTTTACCAGCATAAGAAGGCCAAGATGAGCGACCTTGCAAAGCACACGGGGGTAAAGATGCCTTCCATGACGGAGACTGTCAACAGGCTGGTCTCTCTCGGGGTTTTAAAAAGGGAGCATGACGAGCAAGACAGGCGCACGGTGTGGGTGCATGTGACCAAGGCTGTGGAAAAAATGGTCTGCGGCCATATAAAAAGCAAGGAAGAGCAGTTCTCCGCGATCATGGAAGTTTTGACCGGGACGGAAAAAAAACAGGCGTTAAATATAATGAAAAAAATCCGGAATAAAATAGAAAGGGAGTAAAAAATGAAAAAGAAAATTGCACTTGTTTCGCTTTTGTTTTTCGCAGTTTTAAGCCCGCTTATGGCTGATAAGTTAATCTTCACGGAATTTGGAGTGTCCTACGGGTCCATTATTACGGGGACCATGCTTACCAAAGATATGCCTTACCCCGGCAATCTCGTGAATAATAACAGCGGCACCTATGACTCAGCACTTTTTGACGCAAAGGTCGGAGCGTCGTATTTAAGATGGGGACAGATTTACATAGGCGCGGGTTTTGATCCGTTCATTTTACACGAAAGCACGGAAATGCACGTGAATAGCCAGGAAAATTATACCTTTACACCGGTATTCATTGGAATCAGGGCGAATATATTTCCCGAGTGGCCGGTATATCCGGGCTTTATGTTCGAATACGGCAAAGCCGCGGCAAACCTGCATTCCCAGTATCTGGTGATTTATCCGACAACTCCCCCAAAGTCCGCTATGGTCGACGTGGACAATAGTTGGGCGTCGGATTATTATAATTTCGGATTTTCAGTGAACTGGAATTATTCCGACAATGCGGTGCTTTCGCTTAAGATTGAAAGGCCTACGTTTTCCAATATCGTCAAAAGCTATGGTGAGATACAGATATTAAAAGCAGGCCTCGCCTGGCAGATCTACTACTAAAGGAGAAAAATATATGAAAAAATTTAAAATCTCGGTTTTCAAATTACATCTCTTACCGGTTCTTATGATAGTATTGTTCGGCGGGTCGGTCCTGGCCGCCGATGTCACGCCTACGGCAAAGCCTGCCAATAAAAAAGCCGCGGCAAAGATTTCAAAGGCAAGGGCCACCGCGGTTCCGTCCGCCACAGAAGTGCCTGAAACAGCCACCGCCGTACCAGAAACAATAACCGCGGCACCTGTTGCGTCCACTGTAACAGCCGCAGCAGTAATGACTTTTGACGACTGCTATAAGCTTGCTTCGGAAAAGAACAGGGATTACAAGATAGCCGGGCTTGATAAAGCCGCGGCAGAGGCTCAGCTTGCGAAAGCGGCAGGGTCGTTCGGGCCTACGATCACCATCTCAGGGGCATATGAACCCGACGCAAAACTCTCCACTATAATACTGCCGGCAAATTCTTTTGGCGCCGGTAATCCCCCGGTTGACGCGCCGCTGTCTATTATGCCGCTGTATTACTATTCGGCGCGCGTTTCATTGACACAGCCCATATTCACTTTTGGAAAAACAATCCTTGGCTTTAAGATGGCCGAAGAAAGCTACAAGATAGCCCAAATAAAATATAAACAGGCAGGGCAAAAACTCAATCTCGACGTCATCAATTCATTCTACGGCGCGCTTATCGCGCAGCAGATGAACGATACCATGCAGGAAACCATGAAAAGCAACGAGGAATACTACAGGATAACAAAGACCAAGTACGCCAACGGACAGGCCTCCAATTTCGACGTGCTTCAGGCGCAGGTACAGTTCTCCAACTCCATCCCTGACGCGCTAAAGGCCGCTGACGGAGCCAGGCTGTCGCTCCAGATGCTGAAAAACACAATAGGAATACCGCTCGAGCAGGAAATAACGCTTTCAGGCACGGCTGAATATAAGAAACTGGAACTCACATACGCGGACCTTGAAAAACAATTCAAGGAAAAGAACAACGACAGGGACATAATGGAATCGGCCACAAATATCGCGAAACTCAACAAGGGCCTGCAGGAAGCCATGCTGCTCCCGAACATAGCGCTCTCCGCGGACTATGATTATTACTCGGCGGAAAAATCATTCCATACAGAGTCAAAATACTGGGCGAGCGACTGGGACATAAAGATAGGCTTCCAGTGGACCATATTTGACTCGTTTAAGAACGTCGCGGCCATAAAAGAAGCCTGCGCAAATTCCGAAAAAGCGCAGCTGAACAAGGAAAACTTCGACAACATTCTTACCATACAGCTCGACACGCTTTACACGTCGCTTGAGCAGAACAGGCAGGTCATAGAAGCAGCCGGGGACCTCATCAAGACGGCGGAAGAAGGCTACAGGATAGCAAAAGAGTCCTATAAGAACGGGCTCATACAGTCCGTGGACCTTTTGAACGCGGAGAACGGCCTGCTCAAGGCAAAGATGAACTACCTGGGAGCGATGTTCAACTACATCACGACCGCGCAGAAACTTAAGGACTTTGTAAACTAAAACATAACGGAGGAAATAAAATGGACAGGGACCTTGTAAAAAAGATCGTCATGTGGGTTGGCATAGCCATTGTCGCGCTGATAGTATTCAGGATCGGAAGCTCGGTCGCAAGCGGGATGAAGAAACAAAAGGACGTTATTTTCAATATATCCGACGTGAAACTCGCAAAGCAAAAAGTGCCGCATGTGTTGTCGGTACAAGGCATACTTGAGGGGGACCCGCAGGTAAAGGTTTATCCCCAGGTTGCCGGTAAATTCGCGAAGAACAACGCAATCGAAGGTCAGATGGTGAACTGGGGGGATGTTTTGTCCTATATAGACCGCGACCTGGTAGGGCAGACTTTTGAGCTTGCGCCGGTTAAGGCGCCGGTTTCAGGAATGGTAACCAAGCTTTATTACATAGACAAGGGAGATTCGGTTTCGCCGCAGATGCCTGTGGCGGAAGTCGCCAATGAGGATAACATCAAGGTGGTATTCAACCTGGGACAGGATGACCTTTTAAAAGTGCACAAGGGACAGAGCGCGCAGATATATTATGTGAATGACAGCGCGATAGCCTTGACAGGCACAGTGGCTTCGGTTCCGCCGGTGGTTGACAAGGATATCATGGCCGGCACGGTCGTGGTAAAAGCCCCGAATAAAGGAAAAACTTTGAAAATAGGAACTTCGGTAAACGTGGATATATTGACCGAGGAAAAAGAAAGTTATGTTGTGCCTGAAAAAGCCGTTCTTCTCGGGGTTGACGGGGCATATGTATACGTGAACAAGGCCGGTAAAGTTTCACAGGTGAAGGTAAACACAGGATTCAGGATAAACGATTTGATAGAGATAGACGGGCCGCTTTCCGACAACGATGCTGTGGTCACCGACGGTAATTTCAGGCTTTTTGACGGCGCCTCGGTTGATAACGGGACATTGACCCTTGACGCAAAAACAAAAAACAACAAATAACAAATAACCGGTGATGTGGGAATTCCTAAGCATCGCGGTTCCAAACTGACAATAAGGAGAACTATATGAACATAGCAGGATTGGCCATTAAGAGGCCCATATTTATAATAATGATAGTGTTATCCATAATTACGCTCGGCTTGCTCGGATACTCCGGGCTTGCCTGGGACTTAATGCCCAATGTGGATTTTCCAACCGTATCGGTGACCGTGGTATATCCCGGAGCTTCGGCCGAGGAAATGGAAACGATAGTAGCCAAACCCCTTGAGGACGCTTTTTCCACGCTTGAAGGCCTCGACAAAGTTACATCTTCATGCAGGGAAGGTTTGACAATGATAAGCGTGGCTTTTACGCTCGGCACAGACGTAAAATTTGCGGAAATAAAGGTCAGGGACAAGGTCGCGGCTACAAAACCAATATTGCCGACGGACATACAGGAACCCATAATACAGAAATTCAGCCTTTCCGATATACCCATACTGTTCATGTCGCTTTCAGGGAAAAAACAGTCCGCGGACCTGAGGGAAATGCTTGAAAACGACATAAAACCCCAGCTGGAAAGAATACCCGGGGTTGCCTCCATCAGCCTGTTCGGAGGGGAGAAAAAGATAGTAAAAGTGGAAATAAACAAATCGTTTTTGCTCGCAAAAGGAATAACGACCGGGCAGATAACCAATGCTATTACAGCCAGGAACCTTAACTACCCTGTCGGCACCGTGGAAGGAACGGAAAAAAATATCACGGTCAGGATACTCGGGGAGTTCGAAAATGTGGATGAGATAGCCAACCTGCCTATCACATCCACGACAGGCAAAATAGTAAGGATCAAGGACATAGCGAGGGTAACATTTACACTCGAAGACGAAACCGTAAGGGTCAGGGTCAACAAGTCGCCGGCAGTCATGTTCTCGGTCCTAAAACAGAGCGGCGCAAATTCCGTATCAGTGGCCAATGAAGTGTTAAAGCAGGTAAAAGTAATACAGAAAACCCTTCCTTCGGATATAACCCTTGCTTCAGCGGGCGATATGACCGCTGGTATCAAAAGGAGCGTCGAGGGAATACTTGAAAATATCATCATAGGCGCCATACTTGCCATACTTATAGTCTGGCTTTTTCTCGGAAATTACAGGTCGGCCCTGATCACGGCTGTGGCGCTCCCAAACTCCATAATCGGATCTTTCTTCCTTATGATGGTAGCGGGTTTTTCGATAAACACAATAACACTGCTTTCGCTTTCGCTTGCCGTCGGGCTCCTCATAGACGACTCCATAGTTGTCCGTGAGAATATATTCAGGCATATAGAAGCAGGAATGGAACCGAAAAAAGCCGCGGAATTCGGCACAAACGAAGTGGCGCTTGCCGTCATATCGACAACCTTATCCATCATGGCGGTGTTCCTTCCGATATCATTCCTTTCGGGGATTATAGGGCAGTTCTTCAAGCAGTTCGGGCTTACGGTGGCTTTTGCGCTCGGCATATCGCTATTGGACGCTTTCACGACAGCTCCCATGCTGTCGGCGTACTGGTATAAAAAAGAAGACAAGAAAAAGCAGACAGGTTTTATCAAGGCCGCGTATGACCTGTCGGATAAGTGGAACGTTTTTTATGTTGATCTGGCAAAATGGTACGGCGAGATACTAACATGGGCGCTTGACCATAAAAAAACGGTCATAGCATGGGCAGTCGGGCTTTTCATAGGAAGCTTTTTTATAGTCCCATTCCTGGGGAAAAGTTTCATGAGCTCCGATAGGGGTATGTTAATGGCGAGCATTGAAACATACTCGGGGGCGCCTCTTGAAAAGACGTCCCAGTATGTTTCCATGCTGGAGGATTTTATAGGCAAAGAAAAGGATATTGATTCATATTTTGTGATGGCAGGGGCGAGCATGAACGGCGCAGCAGCTTCAAACGTAGGGTCCCTGCTTGTTTCCATGAAGCCGCTCAATAAAAGAAAACTGACAACCGACCAGGAAACACAGAGGTTGAGGGATTTTATCAGGGACAGCAAACTGGATAAATATATAACCCTGAATATTTCAAGCGGCATGGGAGGCGATGATTCATACCTGCCTGTGCTGATAAGTCTGACCGGGGACGACCTGAAGATCCTTGAAAGACTTTCCGGGCAGATAAAGAAAATAGTCCAGGAAACTCCGGGCGCGGCCGATGCCGACGTATCTCTAAAACCCGGACTGCCTGAAATCGTGCTGAAAGTTGACCCGATAAAGTCGGAAAAGATGGGAATATCCACGGCGGAAATCGGCGGGTTATTGCGCACCCTCATGCAGGGAACCAAGATAACGAACTACAAAAAAGCTGAAAAACAGTATGATATAACCATGCAGATGGATAAAATTAACAGAAGTAAAGTCGATGACTTGAAGAACCTGGTCATTACCACCAAGATGGGCAGGAAGATCCCATTGTCTTCAGTGGTTGATTTTAAATACAGTTCGGGCCCGGCTGAGATCCGCAGGGAAAACAAGGTAAGGATAGTAAAAGTAACGGCCAATGTCGCGCCCGGGGCAAATATAGGAACGGTTAACGCGAAGATAAAGGCAGCTATTGAAAAAGACATTAAACTCCCCGCAGGATACACATACAGCATCGGAGGCCAGTCAAAGGAATTTGGCTCGATCGCGCTGGAAATGGGAAAAGCAATGCTTTTAGCCATCCTCTTTATGTATATGATCCTGGCGTCGCTATATAACTCGCTTGTCCAGCCGCTTTATATAATGGTGGCAATACCGCTGGCCATTATAGGTGCGTTTTTGGCCCTGCTTTTGACGGGGTATAACCTGGATCTATTCGGGTTCATAGGGATGTTAATGGTCCTGGGACTTGTCGCCAAGAACGGAATATTGCTCCTGGATTTCACAAATAAAATGCGCGATCAGGGGATGTCCATGAGGGCGGCCATACTTCACGCGGGCCCAATACGCTTAAGGCCGATATTGATGACGACATTTGCAATGATTTTCGGGATGCTCCCCATAGCCATGTCGCTCGGCGAAGGCTCCAAAGGAAGGGAAGGCCTGGCCACAGTAGTTATAGGAGGGCTGCTTACCTCCACGTTTTTAACCCTGGTCGTAGTGCCCGTGGTTTATGAATATTTTGAAACGCGGATACTTAAAAAGAACCTTGAAAAACAAAAAGCATTGAAAAAATCAAAAGTAAAAAAATAATATATATTGTTTCAAAATAAAAAAGGCGCGGGAAACCGCGCCTTTTTTATTTTGAAGGGCTGAAAAAATTAATTAAAAATTCAAAATTCAGGATTAAAAATTATTGTCCATTGCTGCGGACTTTCCTTCGGCAAGCTCAGGAAATATCATGATAAATAGACATCCTGAGCCTGTCGAAGGATGGCCCTTGCAATATTATAATAGAACGCGCAAGGCGCACATTAATTTTGAATTCTAAATTCTTAATTTTTAATTGACTTTAAGCCATTAAAGTAATATACTTAGCCTTACCTAATTATTATAGTTTGCTAAGCAAAGGAGTCTTCAGTGAAAAAAGATGACGCGGCTGAAATATACTCGGACATAGTCGACATAGTACGCGCGGTGCGTTCGAACAGGAAAATAGAGATTTTCCGGGGCGGCATGGAAAAGTTGAACTTCGCTCAGATAACAACGCTTTACTTTCTTTACGGCGGGGAAGGCATGACTATGGGGCGCTTGTCGGAGTTGGCAGGGGTGAAAATGCCGACCATGACCGACATCATATCCGTGCTTGTCACGAAAGGCTATGCGGCAAGAAAAAGCGCAAAAAATGACAGGCGCAAGGTTATCATGATGATTACTGAAAAAGGGAAGAAACTGGTCGATTACAACAGGGCCATAGGAATAGAATACCTGAATAAATACCTGTCAAAACTCGGGATAGTCGAAAGAAAGCTCGCAGGCACGATAGTAAAAAGGACAAAGGAAGTAATTACAAAGAGCTTGGGGTAATGAATGGAGACTGTCGGTAAAGCCCGCAAAGGGCGGGCAGCATGATATGCTGCCCCTACAAGTGCGATGGACAGATATTTGTAGGGGCCGAATATTATTCGGCCCACAACGATGGCTTTTAGAGGTTTTCCGACTCAACGCAAAAAACACAACGGAGGAAATTCAATGGATAATAAAAAAGTAAAAACAGGCGCGCTGATAGCGCTTGGCGTCCTGCTGGCGATAATTTGTCTGCAGATAATACTGAAGCTGTTCAGGGCCGGCACAAAAGTCGGGGAAAGCGTAACGCAGGTCTCAACGGTTTTGGCCCAGGCAAAGGAAATAAGCGAAACAGTTGTCATACAGGGGATAGCCGAAGGCGACCCGCAGGTAAAGATATATCCTGCCGTGTCCGGCAAGTTTGAAAGGGTGCAGGCTCCCGAAGGCAGCCTGGTCAAAAAGAACGACGTCATACTCTACATAAACCGCGATATAGTGGGCATGGATTTCCAGCTTGTGCCGGTAAAATCGCCGGTTGACGGCATAGTCACGAGGATATATTACTCGGATAAGGGCGCTTCAGTCACGCCGCAGAACCCCGTGGCTGAAGTGGCAAATCCCGGTAACATAAAAGTTATTTTAAACACTGGCGAAGAGGACATGGTCAAGGTAAAAAACAACATGGAAGCGTCTGTAAAGCCGGTTTACAGCAGCGGCGAGGCAATACAAGCTACAGTATATTCTTCCACCCCTTTCATAGACAAAGATACCCTGTCAGGCACTATAATAGTGAAAGGAAAGAACATTGACAATGTAATAAAGCCCGGCATGTCCGTGGAAGTGACCGTTTACACCGCAAAAAGGAACGCTCTCATGCTGCCTGAGAACGCAATATTAATGGGTGACGGAAAAACATACGTTTACATAAATGAAAATAACAGGGCAAAGAGGGTTGATATAGAGCCGGGTTATATGACAACTGACGAAGTTGAAGTTAAAAGCGGGCTGACCGAAAATGCTATGGTGATAGTGGAGGGGAATTTTAAGCTTAGCGAGGGGATGAAGGTAAGCGTTAAGTAATTGTTCTATGTTCTATGTTCTGTGTTCTTTGTTCTGTGACAGGACTTGAACACAGAACAGAGAACACAGAACACAGAACAGAGAACAGAGAACACAGAACAGAGAACACAGAACAGAGAACACAGAACACAGAACACAGAACAGCTTAACCAATACCCAAGGAGAAACACATGAACATAGCGGAACTTGCCATAAAGCGCCCGATCTTCGTCATTATGATCGTGGTTTCCATACTTGTGCTCGGACTCATCGGGTATACATCCATGGGTGTGGATATGCTGCCGGATATAGAATACCCGACCATATCCGTCACCACTGTTTATCCGGGAGCTTCGGCCGAGGAGATAGAGAACCTTGTCACAAAACCCATGGAAGACGCTCTGGCCGTTGTGGAAGGGCTTGATACACTATCATCAACATCCGCTGAGTCTGTATCCATAATAACGACCCGCTTTAACCTCGGGGCGGACGTGAAATACGCGGAAACAAGGGTGCGCGACGCGGTCAATAAGACAAAAAGAAAAATGCCGGATGACGCGGAGGAACCCACTGTCTCGCGTTTTTCAGCGGCAGAGTGGATACCTGTCATCATGATGTCGGTCAAGGGCAATAAGGACCTGGCCGAGCTTAAGGAAATAGTGGAAGACAATATAAAACCCGAGATAGAAAAAATAAAGGGCGTGGGAAGGGTGGACCTGTGGGGGGGCCGGGACAGGGCCGTCAAAATAACCATGGATAAATCAGCTCTGTCCGCGCGCATGGTGTCTTTTAACCAGGTCATAGAAGCCGTCAATAAGGAAAACATAAACATACCGGCCGGAAGTATTGATAAAATAAACCAGAGCATTGACGTGCGCGTAAAAGGAAGGTTTGATTCCCTGTCTGATATAGAAAATACGGTCATTAAAACATACGGCGGGGGCACGGTCAGGATAAAGGATATTGCAAAAGTGACTTTTGGGCTGAAAAATGAGGAAAGGCGCACACGCGTAAACGGCGAGAACGCCATGATCTTCGGCGTGTATAAGCAGTCGGGCGATAACAGCGTGGAAATAGCGAGACTTGTCAAAGCAAAAGTCAAAAAAATTAATGAAAAGCTGCCGGCGGGCGTTGAATTTGAGGTATTCAGGGACCCCACGCGCCATGTTGAGGATTCCATAAAAGGCCTGCAGGGGGATATTTTCCTCGGCGCCCTGTGCGCCATAATCATAGTTTGGCTGTTTTTAGGCTCATTCAGGTCGACCATGATAACAGCGATAGCTTTGCCGAACTCTTTGCTCGGCGCTTTCTTTTTCATCCATGCGGCGGGATTCACCATAAACATGATGGTGCTTTTAGCTTTGTCGCTTTCCATAGGACTTTTGATCGACGACTCCATAGTCGTGCGCGAGAACATATTCCGCTACCTGGAAGAAGGCATGAAACCCAAAGACGCCGCTGTAAAAGGCACGAACGAAGTCGGGCTCGCGGTTATCGCGACCACTGCGTCCATAATGGCCGTATTCATACCCATCTCATTTTTAAATGGAGTTGTCGGCCAGTTCTTCAAACAGTTCGGGCTTACCATCGCGTTCGCGCTTTTAATATCCCTTGTGGACGCTTTCACCACGGCCCCCATGTTATCGGCGTACTGGTGGAAAAAAGAAGAGGTAAAAAAGAATAAGGCGGGCTTTATCAGGATATTCGATGCGATACATGAAAAATGGGAGGCGTTTTACCTCAATGTGAGGGAAATATACGAACAGATACTGGGCTGGGCGCTTAACCATAAAAAAACAGTGATATTCGGGACTATCGGGCTTATGGGGTCGTCGGTGCTTGCGGTATTTTTCATAGGTTTCGCGTTCATGCCTGATTCGGATTACGGCGACATACAGTACACCATAGAATGCAGGCCCGACGCGACCATAGCGGTTGTGGATGAAAAGCTTAAGCTGGTTGAAGCATACCTGAAAACAGTGCCTGACGTAGAACAATATTATGTCGTAGCGGGAGGTGAAGGCAGCAGGGGGGAGAGCACAAAAAATCTCGGGACCATATACGCGAAGATAAAAAAAGGCGGGAGAAGATCAACGCTCGCGGGCACTGAAGAATATAAAAAATTAAGCGCCGTGCTCGGCCGCGATGTTCTTTTGATATTGCAGGATTCGGGCGCGGGCCAGGTGTTATCCGGGGGCGGGGACAGCTTTGCAATAACAGTAAACGTGACCGGAGCGGATATAAAAGTTATCGAGGACATAGCCAGGCAGATAAAAAGGGCGGCCGAAGAAACGCCCGGAGTGGCTGACATGAATTCCACTTACAGGCCGGGCAAGCCTGAAATATCCATAATAGCCGACAGGGTCAAGGCCTCAAGGCTGGGTATATCCACTTATGACATAGGGTCAATGCTTAACGTACTCGTGAACGGCAGGGAAATATCGCGGTACAGGAAAGGCGAAAAGGAATATCCCATAATATTGGAAATGCCTGAAATTGAAAAACAGAGCATTGGTTCATTAAAGGACATTATTCTGACCAACAGTGGAGGGCAAAAGATCCCTTTGTCCGCGGTAGCTAATTTCAGGTTTGGTTCCGGCCCCGTGGAGATAAAAAGGGAGAACAAAAAACGCATTGTAAAGGTAACGGGAAATATAAAGGAACATTACGCGTTAGGCGACGTTATTTCCGCCTTAAAAAAATCAATAAAACTTAAAGTAAACCTGCCCTACGGTTATGATTATAGTTTTGGGGGCCAGGCAACACAGTTAAGCGAGACCCTGTTCCAGATGGGCGGTGCAATGCTGCTTGCCCTGCTTTTTATGTATATGATACTCGCTTCCCTGTACGACTCGCTCATACAGCCTTTAATACTCATGATATCCGTCCCGCTCGCGGTCATAGGCGCGTTTTTGGCGCTGCTTTTGACCGGGCAGCAGCTTGATATCATGGCCATGATAGGCCTCTTGATGGTGTGCGGGCTTGTGGCGAAGAACGGGATACTTCTTATAGATTTTACCAACCAGAAAATGGCGCAGGGCATGTCAGCCAGGGAAGCCCTCCTTCATGCGGGGCCCATCCGTTTAAGGCCCATACTCATGACCACTTTTTCCATGATATTCGGCATGCTGCCGCTTGCTTTCGGGTTCGGCGAGTCGGTCATCATGGCAAAGACCATGCCGATAGCGGTCATAGGCGGGCTGATAACATCGACGTTTTTGACGCTGGTTGTCATACCTGTGGTTTATGAGGCGGTTGAGGGGAAAAGCAAGTCACAAATAAAACCGAAGAAAAATAAATAAAGATTTGGGGCATGCGGTCGTTAATGAACATCGTAGAGCGGCTGCTTGCTGCCGCTCATGGCCGGCTTTATGAAACCAAGCCTTTCGTTTTGCAAGGCCCGCGTCGGAGAGGCAGCAAGCAGCCTCTCTACGGGTATATTTATATTATCATCCTCGCACCGATTGGAGTCATCTGAAAATCGTATTGGAGTGTTGATGAACATTGTAGAGCGGCGGCTTGCCGCCGCTCATGGCCGGCTTTATGAAACCAAGCCTTTCGTTTTGCAAGGCCAGCGTCAGAGAGGCAGCAAGCAGCCTCTCTACGGGTATATTTATATTATCATTACCGCACTGATTGGAGTCATCTGGAAATCGTATAGGAGTATGGTTTGCATAAGTTACACGAACAACAAAAGCGTGTAACTTATGTGTTTTTTTATAAAAAATAAATAAAAAACAAACTATTGACAAATTTCTTAAATTATTGTATATTATGCCTAATTTATTTCCGGAATAGAAACATGTTTGGGGATTCAATCAAAAAAGTTTTAAGCAGCAGGTTTTCTTCTTTTAACTTTTTTGTCTGACTAACAGGATTAACTAGGGGGACGTTTTGCAATCCGCAGATGGAACCGGAAACATAACAGAAAACAAGGGATTTTCCACGGGTTTACTGACAAAGGCCATACTATACCTGTTGATAATTATTTCGGCAGGTATCCTATGCGCCATATTATATGCAAGTTTTTCACCACAAATTTTCCAGGATACCGTACGCTATACACCAGATACCATACAGATAGACCCTTCTCAATTCTCCGATGATTCAATAGCCCGGCAGGAACAAACGCTGGTTTCAAAGCTTTTTGACCGTGATACAACTTCAGTTTATACCCCGAAACAGGCTACGAATATAGATGTTACTTTCGGCGGCCAGATAAATCTTAAATTTATAAAGGTCTACGGGCCGGCTTCTTTCTATATGACAGTATACTCATCCACGGGCAATAATTGGTCTGAGGTACAGGGCCTTTCGCGCATAGACCTCAGCAAAGCCCGGCAGTCATGGAACAAATATCAGGTTTCATCAGGTCAATCGGCTTCGCTTTTCAGGGTTAAGCTGGAACCTTTGCAGGATACGGCAAAAGCCGGGGTGCCGGAGATGGAATTTTGGGCCGACGGAGCGCATCTGAATGTCAAGGATGGCGCCGCGCTTTCATATTTGATCGACGTGAACGGGTTTAATTCCGTTGGGAAAAAATTTGTCGCTTCCCCCGCAAGCGGCGATGTGACCGTGACAAGGAACAATGAGGATACAAATATAAGCAACGCGGTATTTTATGTAAATGTAAGCGGCCAGGCGTCGGATTTCAACAGGGCCTGGCTTATATATGACATGAAAGGCCTGGGGAGCTGGATAGGCGCCCAGCATACCATAAACGGCCTCGGTTCAGTACAGGCATGGCCGGTTGCCGGAACATCTGACTGGGCCGGCCAGGTGGAACCTGTCAATCCCGACCTGCTGGTAAGCGGCAGCAACGTAATATCATTTACCCTTCCCGCCGGCTCAGCTGTCGGGTATTCGGTAAGGAACCTGATGCTTGTGGTGGAAACGGACAATGGATTTAACCAATTCAGCGGAGTTGAAACAGGCGGTTTGAGCCATGCCAATATGCTTGACGGCGATCTGTCGACTTTGTGGAATCCGGCAGGAACCGACACATCGGCAGTATTCGATCTGTACAGGCCGATACAGGCGGAGTCAATAGGCGTGCAGATGTTCGGGAACCCCGGAGGCACTTTTGCGGTAAACGGTTTGAATGATAATTCATGGTTGCAGGCAGTCGTTCCTGTAAAAATGGCCACACTTGCAAACGGCTGGAATACGATACCTGCCGGAGCTGGAAAAACATTCGATAAGATCAGGTTTGACATAAGCGGCGTAGCGGGTTCGTCCGGCGGAATAGCCGAGGCCGCGATATGTGGATCAGGTATTGGCCCGGCAAGGACGGCCGGGATATTTATAAATTATCCGGATAACGGACAGTACTACGGCAGGGCCGCATTCATAAAAGGTTACCTGCCCATACCCGATAACGGGTCAGGGACTGCGCAGGTTATGATAGGCCCAAATCCAGTCGAAGTTAAAAACGGCGTGTTTTCCGGCATTATCAGCAAAGAAGATATGGGGCTTGAAAGCGACGCTGATTCAACCCCATGGAGCGTGGATATTACGGCGCTCTATCCGGACGGGACTAAAATAACAAAAACAATCCTGCTCAATACTATGCTGGCCGCGGTGGACCTATCGGGCACGAATAATTCCGGGCAGACATACGGGATGGGAATAAAAGCCGGCAGAGTCATGAAATTCAGCGTAAACGGCGTTGGTATGGAAGTTGATTCGAGCGACGAGGACAAGACCAAGGACATACAGGTGCTGTCACTGGCGGACAGGGATATAGCGCCCCTGGAAATGGGCATGGTAAACGTGACGGGCAATAGCAAAAAAGCATACAGGTTCCTGCCCCACCACTCAAAATTCAAGAATAAGGTCAGGCTGCGGATACCATACGATAAAAAACGCATACCTCCGGGACAGAAAGAGGATGACGTAAAGACATATTATTATAACGACCGTATCAACCGGTGGCTGCCTGTGGAAATGGCGCAGATAGACAAAACAAACGGCATGGCGGAAAGTTTGACCAACCATTTTACGGATTTTATAAACGCGACAATAGTAAAGCCTGACAATCCCCAGCTCGCGAACTTTAACCCGAATATGATAAAGGACCTGAAGGCTGCGCTGCCCGGCGCCGGGGTTGACCTGATAGAGCCGCCCCAGATGAATAATAAAGGGGATGCGGCATTAAGTTACCAGATAGATTTGCCTCCGGGACTGCAGGGGATGCAGCCGGACATAAAAATAAGCTATAATTCCAGCGGCGGCGACGGCCTGCTTGGTTACGGGTGGGACATGCCAATCCACGCCGTCGTCTGCGATACCAGGTGGGGGATACCGAGGTTCGATTCTGCCAACGAAACAGAGACATATCAGCTCGAGGGGGAGATGTTGCTGCCCTCTGCGCGTACGAGCATTGTTATGTCCAGGAGCTACGGCGGCAGGCGTTTCTTCTCCAGAGTGGAAGGCAAGTTCCTGAGGATAATCAGGCACAATGACAGCGTAACCGATTACAAATGGGAGGTCATTAACAAGGACGGGGCGACGAATTTTTACGGAACGACGCAGGATTCAGTGCTCGCGCCTTTAAATAACAATACCGGGGAAAATGATATTTTTATGTGGGCCCTGAGCAAAACAGTGGATAAGAACGGAAACAGCGTACAGTATCATTATATATCTGACAACTATGGCGGAGTAGATAATAATAATCCGCTCCTGGACCATATAACTTACACGGACTCCGGGTCGGATGTTGGGCCTTTCAGCGTATATTTTAGTTATGAGCCCATGGTAAACGTAACAGGCGGTGTTAACACCCCATGCTACAGGATTGATTGCAGGGGAGGTTTTGTAAAGAAAAACACCCAAAGGCTGCGCAGTATACAGGTGAAACACGACAATAGTATAATACGGGAATATATTTTCAGCTATGTTCCTGGCGTGCTGGGGAAATGCCTGCTTGCTGGTATAAAACAATATGGCAAAGATGGTGAGTTTTTAGGCGGACATCAGATTACCGCGGGCGGGCATACGTTCAGTTATTTTGATGATATTGCGGATTCCAGCGGCAATACAGTGATTTTTAACAGCAACCAGGCTTTTAACAGCAACCAGGCTTTGACATGGAACACGAACCTGAGCGGCATCGAGACAATATCCAATCTGGGGCTGGGGGTCGATGGGCACGTTTCCGGCTTAAGCGGCAATATCAACACAAGCGGAGGCGAAAACTACAGCGTGAACGGAGGCGCTTTGGGATTCAATGTCAGCGTTACCTGGGGGTATAATAACGGGGAGAGCCACGGAGTATACTCGCTCATGGACATAGACGGGGACGGCCTGCCGGACCAGGTATTTTCAGATGGAAGAGTTTTCTTCTACAGGCCGAACTTAAACGGCATGTTGTTTGATCCAAACAATGTTTATAGACTTACCCCCACTGACCCGAGTGTGTCGTTTGCCCTGTCGCATGACACCCAGAAATCCACGATGATAGGCGGGGGCCTAAGTTGGGGCGCTAAAATAGGGGGCATCGGGGTAAGCATAGGCGGCTCGCTCAACAGCACGCAGGTCGATACTGTTCAGGACAAATATATGTCAGATGCAAATGGCGATGGAATACCGGACCTTGTGAACAACGGAAAGGTTTATTTCGGAAAAATTTTGGATCCCCTCCATAATCCTAATGTTATTAGTTACGATATTGATTCCACAGGCACTGAAAATCCCATAAAGCCGACAGCTCAGCTGGATTTATCTGGTCTGTTGCCGTCAAATGACGAGCTTGTGGCGGAATCTATAGCCAAGAAAAAGGCAAACCCGCTTATCGATACATTCCGGAGATGGGTGGCGCCTTATACCGGAACTATCAGGATAGACGGGACTTATCAGATGATAACCGATACAAGCGACGCAAGGGCAAATTATAATGGAGCCGACGGTGTTTTTGTATCAATAGATATGAACTCAAACACATGGAACTCAGTTTCACAGAAAGTCTGGCGCGTGTATTTGCCTACCGACCATTGGCAAAATGCCTATGACCCGCATAAATCGGACGCGGATGTGAATAACGGGACCTACACCACCACGCTGCCGCCGGCGATTAGTATAAACAAGGGGGACAGGATATATTTCAGGATCCAGTCGGTTAATGACGGCATGTATGACCATGTGCAGTGGGACCCGGAAATAACATATACCCAGGTTGTGGGCACGACCCTGACTTCATGGGTAAACGCGAACGGCCTGTCTGAAACGCACTACAAGGCGTCGGATGACTTCACACTGGCGGGCAGGCGCGGCCTGGCGACAACAATGATGTTTACGGGCAAGGTCAGGATCAAGGGCGACCTTGTAAAGACCGAGGTGACCACGGATGATGTTACTCTGCGCATTTTGAAAAGAAGCGGGAACCATGTGGTTACTGACGCGAACGGCATGCCTGTACTGGACGCAAACGGCAATACAACAATGATAGGCAATGATATTTACCTGAACGACCCTACCAGAGGAAGCCAGACCGGCAGGTCGTATGCGTTTGGAAACAGCGCAACAATAAGGATGGGTGCTACTCCTGATATTGACGGCCAGTATTACCGCGAGGTAGACGTTGTAAAGGGAGATGTGATTGCTCTGGTCGCTGACTCTGATTCAAACATAGATTTGAAAGCTATTTCATGGCGGCCGTATATTTATTATTCCTACATCGACCCGGTAAGCTTACCGGCAGGTATGACTTTAACCGCGTATGACAATAACGACGAAACCAAGCCCAATTTCGCAATGCACCCGCCGTACGATGTGATGTTCTATCCAAAAAATGTTAATGGCACCCCGAATCAGCCATATATAGTGGACGCAATGATGACGAGGCTGCCATACTGTTCGGAATTACAGGATTACCTGGGCGGTTGTGACGAAACATTGGCCTGTTGCTGCGGCTGTTATTGGCGTTATCCTGCCTTACGAATCGAGGGCACCATAGCGAAAGGGCAGACATCCGGAAATGTAAATATTTATCTTGCCTGGTATGACAGCTCCGGAAAAGAAGTAGATAACCTCGTGCAGTCGTATGGGCCAAATGATATTTTATCATGTGGCTCCAATATATTTTCTGCATACACCATTTTTCAAAATTATCCATACAAGCAATTCTTTATACCGGACCAGTTCAAGATAAAAATGACTGTTGCCAATCAAAGTGATCTAAATACAATATCATTAAATGCCGGCATAGTATATCATGGATACAGGAGTAACCCCTGTGAGCAAGATTATTACCAAGGAGCATTTAATTATGCAGTAAATCCCGGAGGGCCGATTCAGGTCGATGTGGTCAACGAAAACAGGTCTATTGTAAGAAATCTAAGCATAGCTCCGACTTTTTATGTTTCCACAACATGGACTACCGCAGATGTCGCGTTTACCATAAAAAAACGGAATGAATTGTTATATAAAAATATAATCTCAATAAGTAACGGATTGGCGAATAATAACGTTCCATACAATGGCGACCTAAATACAGGGGATAAACTTTATCTTGAGTGTTTTACAAAGGATACAACAACAACTGCATATGCTGTTTTACCTCAATCCCTGACAAATGGGTTATGGGTTCCCCCTAATTTTACTTTTTATCAGGACGAACAGGTGAACCTGTTTGCCTCGCCTTACCGCGGATGGGCTGTCGCGGGCTTGAACGGCAACGCGGGCACCTTGGATACGGATGTAAACAGCGACAGCCCCACAACCCCCATAGATGAGTCCAGGCTGGCGATAACAACTACAGCCTGCGGGATAACATATACGGCCGGCGGGGTGACATATACTGTCATGGACCAGATAGCCTTCATACCTGTGCAGGCCGAGGATTCAGATTCCATCGGCAATACCCGGGGTTTGTGGCAGGCATCGGCAGATATTTATTGCGGCCGGTATGATATGAGCTGTTCGAGGATGGGAAGGAAAAGCATAACGCCGATGTCAAACGAGGATGTGTATCCGCCCGCCGATGTTAAAGCGCTGGATGGCGGGAGGGCATACGGCGTCAACAAGGTGAGCAAGTCAAAACAGTTCGGGGGAGGCCTGAGCGGCGGAGTGGATCTCGGCATTGTCAACGGGTCCATATCCGGATACGGCTCGGCAGGAGACGCTACATGTTTGTCCGATTATATGGACATGAACGGGGACGGTTACCCGGACATGATATCATCCCAGCGCATCCAGTATACGACCCCTGACGGAGGGTTGAGCACGCAAACACTGGGCATTTCGGATAAAGACATAAATAAATCAAACGTTATAAACGGCGGGGGCGGGAACGGTATTGGAGGCGGGGGCGGCATTGGCGCAGTGACCGTCAATCCGCCGGTTTCCATACCGAACGGCAGCGCGGATACAGGCGGCAGCATAGATAACCCAGTGTCGTCGAATTCAGACGGCCAGTCCATGACAAAAGTCGGGGTAAGCGTGGGTTCCCAGATCGGCGGGGGCCGGTCATCGGTATCGAATAAATTCATGGATATGAACGGAGACGGCCTGCCTGACAAGGTATGGGTGGACGGCAATAATAATGTGCATGTGAGCCTGAATACAGGATATGGTTTTTCAGGGGACCAGATATGGCAGGGGATCGACGCTATAAACGAAAGCGCGAGCGCAAATCTGGGGACAAATGCCGCCATCAGCGTGAATGTCGCCGGGGTATTCAGCGGCAGCGCCGGGGCTTCCGGCAATGTATCCTTTTCCGCGCCGCTTAAATCCCTGACCGATATAAACGGAGACGGATTGCCTGATTATGTAGCGATTGACGGCAGGGTGGCGTTTAATACAGGCACAGGCTTCATGCCCCTCATGTATGTCGGAATGCCGCCGCTCGTCGGCGCCGCTGAAACCTCAAGCGCAGGGAATTTTTACGGGTTTTCGGTCAGCATCGACCTCGTTGTGGTGCAGATCGGGGGGAGTTACTCCAAGGCCAGCAGCAGTTCCATGAGCAAACAAATGAGCATGCTGATGGACCTGCGCGGGAACGGATATCCTGATGTGGTAAACTCGGACACGGCAAATAACCTGCTGATAAACCAGAGCAATATCCGCAGGACAAACCTGCTGCAGAGCGTGCACAGGCCCATGAATTCTACTATAAGCCTTGATTACACGCACTGGACCCCGACGCGCGACATGCCCAGGCCAAGATGGAACCTTTCGAAAGTGACACTGACGGACGGCCTGTACTCTTCCATCGCGAGCCCGGACCAGGTCACCACATATGATTACTCGCTCGGCAAATATGACAAGTTTGAAAGGGAATTTTACGGATATGCGTCGGTAAATGAGGTCACACAGCTCGGCAATAATGACTACAGGGATACGTACAGGGATTATTTTCAGGCCAGTGATTTTACGAATTCGGATGAAAGTGAAATGTATTTCATGAAGGGATTGTTAAAGTCCGAGACTATATCAGACGCGCAGGGAAATACGCATTATGTTAAAAGAAATTCATACGCGCCGCCGGCCAGTGGAGATAACGCCATTTATATCGACCCGGCCATGTATGTGCAATATACAACTTATTTCCCGAAGCTGACACAAACGGCCGAAACTTTTTATGAATTGAATGGAGGGCCTGTTACTTCCGTAAAAACATATGCTTACGACAGTTGCGGGAACATAACTTTTTGTGCTGAAACAGGTTCTGAAAGTGACACGGTACTTGCGATCGTTGCTTATAAGGATAAAAACGGGGGGGGTATGAATTTTAACCCTAATCCTCTTCCAGCAGTCAATGATGATGCAATTCTCTACCAGGGCCCGATTAACCTTGCTTCTTCCATCAATGTTTACGCTACGTCCCCTTTGGGCACGCACTTAAGGCAAAGGGAGGCCAAATACGACGGCAGCGGGAATCTGGCTGATATAAAAGAGCTGATAACCGGCAGTACAACATTCGCAGTCACGGACCTGCAGCACGATTCGTACGGCAATCTGACAGGCATAGACATGCCGCAGAACAATGCCGGGCAGAGGTATCATCTGGGTTATACGTATGACGCGTTTGGATATGTAACCGGGATAAGCGATAGTTTCGGTTATGCGTCATCGGCTAATTATGACCCTGACTATGGAAAAATATTGCAGACTGTCGATGCCAACGGGAGCAAGGTCGACTATACATATAACAACGCTCCCGGCGAATATTTCGGCAGGCTCAGATACATAGTGGGGCCGTATCAGGGCACAACTCCCCCAACCACGCATACTGTTGATTATTTATACAATCCTGATACAGCCGCCGGGCATGTGCCGTACGCTGTTACTGATAACTATGACGGCTATTCCTCGAAACCAATAGAGATCATAACACTTGCCGACGGCCTGGGCCGTGTCATACAGACAAAGAAAAGCGCGGCAGTGGCAGTCGTTTCGTCGCCTCCTGACAGCAATATTGTGATGGTCACATCCGGCAGGGTCGAATACGACGCGGCAGGCAGGGTGATAAACCAGTATTATCCAACAGTGGATATCGGAAGTAAGACGGATTTTAACACAATCCGTGATTCGATAAATCCGACCCGGTATGTTTATGATGATTTTGACAGGATTTCAAGCGTAACCATGCCGGATGGAAAATCAATTAATAATGCATATGCAATTGGGACTGGTAATCCATTAAATTCATACAACAGGCTCATGACAACGGTAACCGACGCCCTCGGCAACCAGAAGGCAACATATAAAGACGCGAAACAGCAGATACGGGAGGTGGCTGAAATAGATAAAACGACAGGTCTTCCCACGATATCCACCTCTTATGATTATGACGTAATTGGGGAAATAACAAAAATAACGGACGCCGGGAGCAATACAACAGGCGTGTATTATGACATGCTGGGTAGAAGGACGGCCATAATAAATCCGGATTCAGGAAAAGTGCAGATGATGTATGATGCGGCGTCCAACCTGATAAATAAAATTACGCCCAGACTCGACGCCGAATCTAATCATCCGTCCATCCAGTATACATACGACATAAACAGGCTGGTTTCCATACAATACCCGAGTAACCCGGAAAACAATGTCACCTATGTTTATGGCAGTAAGGATGAAGCAGGCGCGGGCAACGGCAATGTCGCGGAAAGGATAAAGTCGGTTTCATACGGGACAGGAATAGGCTCGCAGGACCGCAGATACGACATGCTCGGCAATGTTTCTACTGAGACAAACCATATAAAGAGCCAGGGCCCGGGCGGAGCGTTCACGAATTATAACATGTATTATGAATGGGATAATTTCGGCAGGATGCGCAAAATGACATATCCCAACAACGATACCGCCATTTACGAATATGACAGAGGCGGCCTTGTGAACAGGGTCAGCGGCGTTAAGGGCACGAAGGTGCTCACTTACATAAGTTCGATCACATATGATAAATTCGGGCAGAGATCTGACATGAGGTATGTGAACAGCGTGGGAGGTATTGGTACGGGGTATACGTATGACGACCAGACCCGCAGGCTCAATGAGCTGATAACTTACAGAATATCCGATAACAAAAATATCCAGGACCTAAGTTATCTATATGACAATGCCGGGAACATATTCAGCCTGACGAATAATTCGGCTGTCAGTATGGACGGAAATCCGGAAAAACTGGTTAGAGGGTTTACATATGACGGATTCTACAGGCTGAAACACGCGCAAGGCGAACTGGATGACTCGACAGACCCCAACAACCCGAAGACCATGAGGCAGTTCACAACTGATACCACATTTGATAATATACATAATATCACGAGTAAAAATCAGGCTGTCAACATCTATATACCCTCTATAGATACCCCCGCTGGTTCGCCTGTGCCCTACGCGGCAAAGACATACAGCTTTACTTTTGTCTACGATGTCGGTACAAACGGCGGGCCTCACGCTCCGAAATATGTCAGCGATACGGCAACTGCCCTTATGCGCGGGTATTCTTACGATGCCGACGGCAACCAGACGGGATATATACTGCCGCCGGCCAACTTCGCAAGGACCATAACGTGGGACGACGCGGACCGCATTACCAGGGTGACTGACAGGGACACAGTAACAAATACTGTTTTGGCCGACGACCAGAACTGGTACAACGACGCGGGGCAGAGGGTGATAAAGAAAGAGGGAACGGTGGAAACCGACTACGTGAACCAGTTCACGAGCGTGCGCACGGACCTGACAAACATGATAAAAGTCACGACAGACAATATTTTTGTCGGCAACGACAGGATCATAAGCAGCGTGGATCCGACAAACAACGGGTCGCCGAATGATAATCCTATAGTGTATTTCTATCATACCGACCACCTGGGTTCAACCGGATACCTGACGGATATAAACGGAAATCTGAGGGAGCACATGGAGTACACGCCATGGGGCGAGACATGGCTGGAACAGATAAATGAGGAAATATGGAATAATGAAACCATAAAACTGCCGAAGTATATGTTCACAAGCAAGGAACTCGACGCGACAGGTCTGTATTATTACGGCGCGAGATACTATGACCCGCAGACGAGCGTATGGCAGAGCACAGATATGGCTTTATGGAAACATATTGATACTAGAGGAAAATGGGTTTATAATTCTATGAATTTAGGTCTTTATTCGTACAGTGCCCAGAATCCCACAAAATATGTAGATCCGGATGGAAACGAATATAAAGGACCACCTACTTTGCTTCCGCTTGACACAGTAAAACCAGTGCCAGCGGCAACTGTCGTACCAAATGTAATGAAAACTGAAAGAACATGGGCGGAAAATCCAGGAGACAAAATTCAGAATTTTGCTGTGTTTTTATCAGGTTTTTTATCGGCGCCTGAAGTAGTAGGCCCAAAAAGTGCTGCAAAATTAGCTGATTTAGCATTACATGTTAAAGACACTGTAGGTTATGTTTCCAATCCAAATGAGTATGTTGCTCAATTTCCTCAGGATAAGCAGGTACTTAGGCCTGTTAATTATGATTATATATCTTCTTGGGGAACTCCATTTTATAATGCTACAGCTGGTGAAACAGGTGTGTCAGCATCAAACCCACCACCTACAGCTACAGCAAATAGAACTATAGCATCACAGCCAGTACCAGGTTCATCAGTACAACCACAACTACTTTCAGGATATTAATAAAATTAGGAGATCATAATGAAAAAATATATAAAAATTTTTAAGATACCAATGATCCTTGTATTCATAATCTTTTTATCTTGTTCAAAGCCACAAGAGATAAAAATTATCAGTAAGAGTGAAGACAATATAAGGTATTTCTATTTGGACGATAAAGTAATTGCAAAGTGGACATACGATAAAAATTTTAATTCGGCAAAAGAAGGTCAAATAATCAATGGATATGTAAAAATGTTTTGGAAGGACGGGGCAGGAGAGGATTATTATGAAATAATTAAATATGAAAATAATAAAGTAATAGATGAAAAATATAATTCATATTATTTAACCGGACAAAAGAAAAGTGTTTTTGAAATAAAAAATGGCATGATAAACGGCAAAATAAAAGAGTTTTATAAAGATGGCAAAATAAAAACAGAATATTTTATGACTAATAATTTAAAAAATGGCTCATACATTGAATACTTTGAAAATGGAGTTACACACAGAAAAGAAAACTATAAGAATGGACTTCTTGATGGAGTATTAATGGCATATTCTGAAAAAGGCAAATTAGACAATACGGGTACGTTAATAGACGATAAAGAGGAGGGCGTGTTTGTCTGGTATTATGAAAACGGGAAATTAAGGCAAGAAATGGAATATAAAAATGGCGTAGAAAATGGATTATTAAAACAATATTATGAAAACGGTAAACTAATGGATCAAGCAACAAATATAAATGGAAAATTGAATGGAAAATTTTTACGATACGATGATAAAGGGCAATTGATATTTGAAGGATTATTTAAAGATGGTGTCAAGAACGGCTATTCAAAGGAATACATGGAAGATGGAACATTAAAAATAACAGGGAATTATAAAAACGACAAAAAGAACGGGCTTTTTATCACATATTATTCTGACGGTAAAAAAATGCTCGATGAAGTTTACAAAAACGGCGAACTTGTCAGCTCTACTGATTACGATATTAACGGAAAACCGATGAAAAAGAAAGTTATCAAACCTTGAAAAAAAAGATAGTGCCAGCCCTCAAGTTGATAGTATAAAGTTGAAGACTGGAAAAGAGGAATGAATTTGAAAACAGAATTAAAGGAATTTTCAAACAGGCAGTTCGGGCAGAGGGTGGATGTGAAGTGCGTGAACAAGGCTGGAGGCATAAGGACGGGGATACGCAATTTGCACAATACTTTTAAAAAATGTGATAAATGGAGGTCTTAATATGATATTAAAAAAGATATTATTATTTGCATTTCTGGCCCTTGTAATATTCGTTTCCTTTGGCATTGCCGCGCCTTCGGGTTCTGCGACGCCTTGTCCGCCTGCGTCGCTTTTCCAGGAAAAACCTTTCCTGCTGTATTTCGAAAAACAAAAGGATTTTTCGGAGGTAACGGCTGCGATAATGCGGGACTTTCCGGATGCTGTTGTGCAGATAAGCGGGTCTGCGGCCGGTGGTGTGATGCGGATAGTGGCAAAAATTTATGTTCCCGCATCCGAAAACGCGAAATTTTCGTCGTATCTTTCGGCATCGGTGACGGGCATGGCAAAGGATTTGTCACTGGGAAGAATGAAAATAATAAAAGACAAGAACGACACGGATTATAAGAACGTTATGGGCGGGAACTGATAGGCAAGGTTTTCGTAAGCGCAACATTCAGATTGCGGCGGCGAAATATAAATCAAGGCAGCAAAATAGAATAGTGGAGGATATGTGGTGAAAAGGGTTTTAACGACAACAGTGCTTTTACTGGCGTTTACATTTATTTTATTTTCGGGCAATGTTTTCGCCACGCCTGCAAATGACGCTACTGCAAAGGCTCAACGGAGTATCGGGACAAACAGCACAACCCTTTCATGGACGCATACCACCGCATCCGGCATCAGAGCTTTGTTCGTGACCGTAACCAAAAACAATTCGGCTGTCATATTAAGCGTATCTTACGCCGGCTCGGGCATGCTGCTTGTTGGGAACGCTACATCCAGTAATTTTACAACTTCGCTCTACTATTTATTACAGCCTCCCTCCGGCGCGCGGAACGTAACGATCACCACAAGCGCGAGGTGCGATTTGTCGGCTATATCGCAGAGTTATACGAACGTGTTTGCGGTGCTTACGCCTGTTACTGGCACAAATACTGTAAAAGGCATAACAAATACGGTAACCACCACAAAGATTAACTCATGGTTATTGGGAGCATATGGCGGGGCAATAACCCTTGCAACTGTAACCGCCCCTACGCCCGAGGTTGTAAGGAACACTTCGGGTTCGACGGGCGTGACTATCACGGCCGGCTTTGCGGACAGGCCTGCCGCGACTCCCGCGGCGTTTAGCATGATTTTTTGGCCCAACAGCGCGGGGACGGAAGGCAATGTCGCGGTCGAGATAACGGGCAACAGCCCGACTATCACGCCCACAAACTCTGTTTCGCCGACGATCTCCAATACATGGACGGTTTCGCCCACATACACAAGGACAAGCACTTTTTCTGTCAGCCCGACATTTACCGCTACAAAAACCATCTCACTGACAAATTCTCCCACTTATACCAGGTCGGCGACATATACGAAGACATATACCAGAACGCCGTCCTGGACCAGAACGCCGTCCTGGACCAGGTCGCCGACATATACGAAAACATATACCAGAACGCCGTCCTGGACCAGGTCGCCGACTAATACGCCTTCTCCGACGCGGTCGAGAACATGGACAGTGTCGCCGACATTTACCAGGAGCGGAACGCCGACATATACCATGACGTCAACAGCCACATACACGGCAACAGCCACATACACGGCAACAGCCACATACACGGTAACCGCGACGATAACCCCGACCAAAACAATAACGCCTACAAGAACGCCGGTTATTTCAACCAACATTTCGGCTTACCAGACCGGCGACTGGGTGCTGGGCAATACGGTCAATTTGACGGTTTCATGGTACATGCAGGGGTATACGCCGCCGGGTTCGGTGCTTTATGTAAATTCATTAGTGGGAGGGAACAACGGCTATGTTTCAAATCCTGCACCCGTGACGCATGTAGTAGACCCGAATATCCCGTTGATAAGATGGGATATACCTCCCGGCAATGATGTTTCCGGAATATACAGTTTTTATTATACGATAACTTCCACAGCCAATAGTTATGATCAGTTCCAATCATATATAAACGATGTTTCAATCGGTTACCATGTGGACCTGATTCATAATATCATAACACCAACCGCGACGGTAACGCCGCCATCCTGTCCAATGGTCTGGCAAAACGTAGGAAATGCGGGATTCTCTGCAGGAACCGCGAATTATACATCGTTATACGTAAATAACGGGACGCCGTATGTGGCGTATAGTGATCTTGCAAATTCCTATAAAGCGACGGTAATGACATACACAGGGGTGAGCTGGACTGCGGTAGGAAGCGCAGGATTCTCGGCAGGACCCGCGTATTATACATCGTTATACGTAAATAACGGGACGCCGTATGTGGCGTATAGTGATCTTGCAAATTCCTATAAAGCGACGGTAATGACATACACAGGGGTGAGCTGGACTGCGGTAGGAAGCGCAGGATTCTCGGCAGGACCCGCGTATTATACATCGTTATACGTAAATAACGGGACGGCGTATGTGGCGTATTATGATGGTGCAAATTCCAATAAAGCGACGGTAATGACATACACAGGTGTGAGCTGGACAGTGGTAGGAAGCGCAGGATTCTCGGCAGGAACCGCGAATTCTACATCGTTATACGTAAATAACGGGACGTCGTATGTGGCATATCAGGATGCTGGAAATTCAAATAAGGCTTCAGTGATGAAGTTCGACTGCGCACCGCCGACGCCGACAATAACGCAGACGCAGACCGTGATCTCGCCTACTTTTTCGCCTACCTGCACCGTAACGCCTACAATTACCATTACCGTAACCGTGCCGGCAGGCAATGTAAATGTCGCATACGCGAACGGCAATTCAGGCTCAGTGGACGGAGGAACCAATATATATTTTACAGTTAATAATACGACCCGGAACGGAGTAATGCTGGTGGGCATATCCGGGAACAATACAGGTTCTCCGATCAGCGCCATATCATATGCCGGAGTCAATATGACATTCCTGACAAGCGCGCTTAGATCGGGTGATTTTGAGCTGGATGTGTACAAGCTTGTCAGCCCCAGGGCCGGGACCAACGGGCTGAGCATTACATTTACCGCGAGCGATTACGCGATGGCGCAGGCCATGATATATGATAATACGGCCGCTGTCGGGGCGTATAGCTCCGGCGAAGGATATCCGGTTTCATACCAGTCGCTCACTATTTCATCCACATTGTCTAACAGCCTGTTTGTGGCGTTCGGAGGGGTCAGGGCAGGCATGGCCGATCCTGTACAGGATCCAAACTGGTGGCCGCGCCTGTATTCGAGCGCGGACGGGGACAGGGCGCTGATATCGTTTGAACAGTATGCGCCTACGGTCGGGAGCTATAACCCGAATTTTACAAATTCGCTTGCAAGCGGGGATATGGGGCTGGGCGGTGTGGAACTGCTCGTGCTTACAAGTACTTTTACTACAACACCGACAATTACACAGACGTCGACAATAACGCCGACCTATACGCGTACCGGCACACCGACATACACCCGGACAGCTACGTTTACCCCGACAGTAACGCCGACAGTTACGCCGACACCCACAGCATATGCATACGTGGCGTACGCAAACGGCAATTCCGGCTATATAGACGGCAACACCGGCATATATTTCACCGTCAACAACACTACACAAAACGGCGTGATGCTGGTAGGCATATCCGGGAATAATACAGGCTCTCCGGTCAGCGCCATATCGTATGCCGGGGTAGTTATGACGCCCGTAACAATAACATCAAGGGCAAGCAATCTTGAGCTGGACATTTATAAACTGGTCAGCCCGAGGGCCGGAACCAACGGGGTCAGCATTACTTTTACCTCAAGCAATTACGCGATAGCCCAGGCCCTCATATATGAGAATACAAACGCGGTGGGGGCATATAGTTCCAATGAGGGCTTTCCTGTGTCATACCAGTCAATAACGATATCATCCACTAAAGTAAACAGTGTGTTTGTGGGTTTTGGCGGTGTCAGGGTAGGTGGCGCAAATCCTGCCGCAGGACCCAACTGGACCACCCGTCAGTATACAAACCCGGCTTGGGACAGGGCGCTGGTATCGTTTGATCAATATGCTCCGACTGTGGGCAGTTATATCCCCAATTTCACCGATACGTCCGGGGCCGGGGATATGGGGTTAGGCGCTGTTGAATTGCTCATGTTTATCGGAACTAATATCCCCACAAGCACGGTCACTCCTACTATAACGGTAACGCCAACCTTTACCCTTACAGGGACGCCTACGTTTACCCGGACAATGACACCGACGTTTACCCTCACATCAACGCCAATAGGAACCAATACGGTAACGCCGACAATTACACAGACTCCAACGATAATGGCAGGCGCAGGGGATACATGGCAGCAGATGACTGCTGCCGCGCAGTTTTCAGGGAGGACATATTTTGGCAGCGTAATTTTTAACAATCAATTCTGGGTCCTGGGCGGAAGTAACGGCAGCTCCGGGTTATCCGATGTGTGGAGTTCATCGGACGGCGCAGCATGGACGCAGGTAACAGGCGCCGCGCAATGGGGCAACAGGCAGATGCACAGCACTTTAGTTTATAACAATCAAATATGGGTAATGGGAGGAGTAACAACAGGCGGTCATATAATGAACGATGTCTGGAATTCATCGGATGGCATAACCTGGACACAGGTAACAGGCACAGCGCAATGGAGTCCCAGGTTCATGATGGGAGCTGTGGTGTACAACAACCAGATGTGGGTCATGGGCGGATACGATAATTCCTCCAATAAAAAAGACGTATGGTACTCAAGCGACGGCATAACCTGGACACAGGCAACATCCTCAGCGCCATGGGATGCCAGGCGCGGATTATCCGTTGTGGTCCATAATGGCGCCATATGGGTTACGGGCGGATACAGCAGTACGGCGCTTAACGATGTATGGTACACATATGACGGCGTAAACTGGGCCCGTGCGACAAATTCAGCCGGATTTGTCCCAAGATTAGCACATACGAATGTGGAATTTAACGGCAGGATGTGGGTATACGGCGGTTATGACACTAGTAACTATTTTAACGACGTATGGTCTTCTTACAATGGTGTAAATTGGACACAATCAACAAACTCGGCGCCGTGGGGGACCAGAAACTCGGCCGGCGGCGTGGTATTTAACAACAGTATGTGGTTGATCGGGGGGTATGTAACAAGCGGCAGCGGTTATAGCAGTGATGTATGGAAATCCCCCGCCGGAAGTCCGACGCCTACAATTACCCCGATTCCTGTGGACGGATCAAGTTTCAGGGCGGCTTATAATCCAGTGCCGGCCATCAACCAGGCCATAACAGGAACGTCATATACGCAGGTTACGGGGTTATCAGTTACCGCGCAAACGGATATAAATAATGAGCAAGTTCTCGTATTGTGTTCGGGAAGCGCGTATATATCAGGGACAGTGAACAAGGCATATTTCCAGGCAAATATGGCCGACGCTACGCCGGTTAGCGATGCCGGCGCTGGAATAACCTATATTAATTCCGCTGCAAATCATCAGGGCACATTTTTTAATGCCTACCTTTTTAATGTGCCGACCGCAGGCAGCACCATATTCAGGGAATGGGTCAAAACAGGCGGGTCTGCGACGACAGCAAATATTATAAACGGTTCAATTGCGGCGATTCCTTTGACAACTTCCGACACTTTATATACCCTGAACTCATCTGCTGTGTTAAATACTGCGGATGTGCAATTAAGTTCATCTCCTGTCATTATTACGCAGACTGTTTTGAATTTGCCTGCACCCGGGAAGATCCTGGCATTAGCGAATAACTATATATACGCAGCAGGGGCAATAATTGGAATAGAGTATATAACAATAGATAACGTTGGTATAGGACACGGGCTTGGCATTATTGACGCGTCGGCAAATCGGAATTACCCTCTTACGGTCATTTCCAAAGACCTTGCTGCGGGGAACCATACGGTAACATTCTGGGGATATACCGCCAGCGGAAACGCACAAGCCGGGATGGCTTCTCTTATCGCTGTCGCGCTTTGCGCCAACAACGGAGGTATCGGATACTCGTTATCGGCCGTAACCAAAACAAGTTCCGTGAGCATAGTTTCCACTGCTTCGGATTCATTTGTCACGGATTCTTCCCTGACATTGCAAAAAAACACTACATCTAAATCCATTGTTTTATATAATTTTTCAATGCAGGGCATTGGAAATGCCTATGGCAGCATTACTGAAACAGCGTACATAGGCAGCGAAGCGGGCGTGCCGATGAGCGGGCAGTTGATGAACACAACCGGCGGGATGTCCCAATATGGCGTTTTATTTGATCTGCCGTACTCGGCACAGCCGTCAGGTAGCTATACGGCTATTCTAAATCACAGGACAGACGCGTCAACACCCGGTTATACATTGCCCTTTAATTCGATATTCCTGGAGCTTGGCATGGCGCAGAGTACCGCAGTTAATACGCCTACAGTAACTCCTACAATAACGCCGACTATTACCCCGACATATGCGCCGGGATATTTAGGCTGTGTCTATCCGGATGGGTTTAATAATTCGAATTTTAATACCGTCATCTGGAATACGGCTGGGATAGGGACCGGCACACTTGTCTCCGCGGCTGAATCAGGATCTTTAACTATTACAGCCGAAGGCATGGATCTGTGGAATGCCCCGGATTCCGCTTCATATATATATCAAACTATTGGAAACAATGCTGATTGGGACGTTAGCTTAAGGATTAACAGTATTACCGGAGCGATCGGATCAAAATGCGCTCTTATGGTGCGGCAATCGCTCGATACCGGTTCGAAAATGCTGTATCTTGGGTGCAGGCAGGGAGCTACGGCGGAATTTAACATAAGGAACGGCAGTTCCTTGGTAATAGCAAATGGTACGGGCAATTTCCAGAATAACACGTGGTTGAGAATGAAAAAGGAGGGATACCTGTTTACGGCTTATACTTCCCTGGATGGTATTTCCTGGACTCAGATGGGCACATATGCGGTATCCATTGATGGTATGTATTTACTGGGCATCGCGAATACTTCCTATTCTACAACTGTCAGTTCCGTGTTTGTAGTTCAGGATTGGAACGTTATAAGCGGGTCATGCAATAAAACGCCTTCTCCAACGGCGACTTTGACGTCTACGCTAACTCCGATGCCTGCCGCGACCCTTGTATTATCATATAACATGTTGACGCCTGTGGTCGCGGGTGATCCGTTTAATGTTTATTATAACGGACATTTTAACGGTTATATCGCATACTCGAGGATGCATGCGGGAGGCACAGGTATTTCATTGATAGGCGCCCATCCGACACCGGTGGATACCGTCAATAATTATTATCATGTGAAGAACGGGCTGCAAAACGTAAATGAATACCAGCTCTTGACCATAACGGCTCAGGCAGCCTTGGGCGGAAACATTACCATTTCGGGTGACTATTACTGGTTAACCGGGGATTCGCAATCAGGGACCATGAATGCGAATACCCTTTACATCAATGTTGTTACACCGACGATTACTTCCACAATCTCGCCGACTTTTGCGATGACCTCAACACCATCCGATACTTTTACCGCAACAATGACATCCACCCCCACGAATTCGCCGGTATTTTCGCCGACAATTACCCCGCAATTTTACACGTCTATCTCGACGGATCATCCGGGCAATTGGGCGATGGGGGATATAATCGACGTAACAATCGCATGGCGGGTCACCGGTACTGCCAATCCCGGAGATTTTTTCATGCTGAATTCAAAAAATAATGGTACGGAATACAGCCCTGCGGGAATTTTATTCAATCCTATTCCTGCGGCGAATATCCAGAATGCGTACCAGCCAAGCCTGTCTTGGTATGTCCCGGACCTGACAAACCCCGCAGGAACATACAACTATTATTATACTGTTACCAGTACTGGTTCAGGCAGTTTCCAGCTGCAATCATATATTAATACATCCGGCGGTGGGATATACGGCGTATCAACCGATGTTGTGCATGTGATTTTGACACCGACTGTTACCCCAACTATTTATAACAGCTGGCTGACACCCACAATTACCCCTGCGTTCATTAGCACTATTACCTGCAACAACCAGAATGACTGGATGCTGGGCGATACTGAGAACATAACAGTGAATTGGAGCGCAGCGGGGATATTGCCGTGCGGCGGCGGGGGTATTCAGGGAGTCTCCAAATTATCCAAGGGAATACAACCGGACAATCATGACGGCAACTGTTCGGTTTACCTTGATTCAATGAATGCTCCGGGATTTATCAGTGTGGGTAGTGCATCAAACCCCGGGGATGGGGTGATATATAACACTTCCAGGCCTTATCTTGAGTGGGACCTGTCGCATGAATTAAACCCTAGCGGTACAAAAACTTTTAGTTACACGGTAACAAGCATAGGCACAGGATATTTTCAATTGCAGTGTTTTTTAAGCACTCTGTCCTCAGGCCCGTCAGGGCAGCCGGGCACAGTATACGGACTGAATGCGGACACAATACACAGGATAACAACCGCTACGCCGACCATTACTGTTTCGCCCACGTATTTTGAGACACCGAGTTTCACGTATACCGTGTCCTGGACAAGTACTCCGACATTCACAGTGACGGCTTCCTGGACCATGACGCCAACGCCGTTTATCCCGGCGCCATTGACCGACTCGCAAAGGATATACCGGGTGAGCATAGAATATCTGAACGGCAGCAGCGACCCGGCCAAGATCAAGCCTTATTTCAGGCTGCATAACGACGATAATGTATCCATTGACCTTTCGAAGATAAAGGTGCGGTACTGGTATACTTATGAAGCTTCAGGGTCGCCGACTGAAAGTGTCCTTATAACCTCGGTGGAAAAAGTTAATGCCAGCGATGGCAGGGATTTTACGCATATAGAAACCGCTGCGTCAGGTGCAATATCGACGATTGCCGTAGGTGACCAGAACAGGGCATATGATGTAACTTTCGAAAGTCCCGCAGGAATGTTGAACCCCGGATATTATGTGGATGTGCAAAGCCAAATTTCCAAGTTGGACAACACCAATTATGATCAGAGCAACGATTGGAGCGCCGGAACAGATACCGCGCATTATAGTTTTACTGGAGTAATGACGGCATACATGACGATAAACGGAGTTGAACGGGAAATATACGGGCAGGCGCCGGTTGATTATCAGCATTACAGTGTAAAGGTCGACTGCGGCGGCGCGGGCGGAGGCGGATATTCCCAGGACAGGAAATATTATTCCGGCGGCTGGGGTGCGGATGCGGACGGATCTTCATCGACGGTATACAATTATTCACTGCCGATCAGTGGGGCCGGAAGCGATGAATATATATATCAAAGTTCAGTAACGGGAAGCGCGAGTGCGCCCATAAAATACACCCTGGACAATATTCCCGACGGGAATTATGAGGTGATATTTAAATTTGCCGAGATCAGGCCCGGAATCGGAGCAGGGCAGGATTTGAATACTATACTTATAAACGGCCAGACAGTAACAGCGGGTGTGGATGTATACACCAGAGCAGGGGGGTTTGCAACAGCTTATGATCTCGTGCTGGAAAACGTCGCGGTATCATGCGGCCAGTTAAAGATAAAATTCCAGGGCTGCAGCCTCGCGGGATTCGAAGTCAATATTACCGAGTACCTGGGCATAGGCACAAAGCGCGGGCCTTCTCCGGTGATATGCCCGCAGCCGCCAGTACCTGAGGATCCTTGCAGTTCTTCCGCAAGTACTCCAACTGTCCCTCCGACTCCGACCATGACGGTTACCCCGTATTGGCATTCTGCAATGAGCATAGAACACAATCCTGTTGTAATGGGCCAGATTTTTAAGATATGGCTCAACGGTACATTTACAGGCAACGCACAGTCCGGGTACAGGATATCGGGTTTTGCGCCCAGCACCACAGAGACTCCTTTTGCCACGCCGGCCACGACTCCCGGCATATTCGGCGGCAGCGCCATAGGCTGCCCGGGTTGCTATTATTTTTACGCGGCAAATTCAACTTTGCGCAACGGCGTGTTTTATGACCAGGTTACAATAACGGCCAGTATAAACAATAACACTACATTCACAAACTCATACATAGGGACTGATCCGTATTACCCGCTCCTTGGCAATGATGTGGTAATCTCTGTCGCGGTTGTTTCCGCGACGAACACTCCGGTCTGTACCGCTACTGCAACCCCTACTTCCACGGTTACGCCTTCATCTACACCTGTAGTGCTCGCACAGTCGGGTTTCAGGACCGTGTATAACGCATGGAACGGCCTGAGCCAGAATGTGACAAGCACGGTGTTCACGAGCCTGACAAATGTATCTGTGACGGCGCAGACGGATATTGCGGGACAGAAGATATTCGTAATGTCGTTTGTAGACGGGACTTTTGCAAGCGGAAATGCGGGATGTGGGGGTTATATTGCATATGCATTAACCACAGGAAATGGACAGCCGTCCAGCGCTGACAGCGCAAAAGTGTACGGAACAAGTCAGCATACATGTAGCGACAATTTTTCTTTTATTGATATGGGTGTTTACAATATACCCTCGCCGGGAAGTGTAATATTCAGGCAATGGGTCTTGACAAGCAGCGGATCGGCATCTAACGTGACATTTGCGGTAAAGGATGCCGCTATTTTCGCATGGCCCTTAACGACGGCTGATGATATTAATACCATAACGGCGTATGCAACTACATCTACACCCGTTTCAAACCTTAATACAACTGCCGCAACATGGCAAAATATTACAAGCACTACAATTAATCTACCGACAGCCGGAAAAATAGCGGCATTTTTTAACTGTTATCCGTATGGCTACGGCATTGATAATGTAGTATCCCTGAAATTTGTAATTGACGGGAACGACACATATGGTATGACTACAACAGCATTGGCTGCATCCGGGGGACAAGACCAACACCAAGCGTCTCTACAGGTCTTATCACCGCAATTATCCGCGGGAAACCATAACGTATCCATAAGCGCATACGGCTCAATGGCAACAACGACCTTTCAAACGTCTTTTGGTTATCCAAAATTGATTATTTTAAGCCTCTGCTCTAATGCCGGGAACGGTTATCAGGTTGCGGCAAATAGTGTTAGTAACCCGAACCCTTACACTATACCTGCAGTTGGGCCTAATAACGGCCAGACTGTGCCCGGAACAGATGTCACCCTGTACAAGCATTTGTATTCGCAATACCTGCTTATTGGGAATGTACTGGCAAACGGAGTATCCTCCTGCGCCACTTCAAATGACATAGGTTTTCCGGCCAATAACTGGCGCTGGATGGGTGACAATAGCTTTATTTTCAACATGACGCATGTAATCAACCCTCCAGGTCTTTATGATGGTTATATCAACGTCACTTCAACCACCGGCGGGACAATATTGGCGCCCAATACGCTTATGTTCGAAATGGGCATGTTCCCGAACCAGTGATATTATTCATCAGGAGTTAATTATATGGAAAAAAAGGTTCCGGGATGGGTGATTGGCATAGGGATGGCCGGAATAATCATGTCCTGCCTCGGGATATATACTGGAGGGGTTACGGTTATCCTGCCTAAAATACTTCAAATGCAGGGCCAGATGATGCCTGAAATGATGGAGCATATGACGAAAATATTCCCGGGCGATGCCGGGCATGGCGGCAGGTCCGGTCCGTTTGCCCCGGGGAGCGTAAAAGAACTATACGGCAGTATGTTCGAAAAATTAGCGGGAAGCGCGCCATGGTTCAAGACATGGTGTTACATATCCGGAGGTACGCTCCTTGCGATAGCGGGATTTTATCTTTTCGCATCCATCATGCTGCTTCAGCTTAAGAAATACGGCGTTATACTGTTTTATATTGCCATTGCCGCCTCGTGCGCGTACTCTTTTATCAATGCCGCCGTGTTTTTTTCGGCAGGTTCCATGATCGGGATCATGCTTGTTTTTGTTTCCATAGCCGCCGGGATAGTAAACGGAGTACTGCTCCTTACTGTGATTTTTAGCGACAAAAAAGCGTTCATGATGTAACATATCCCCTGATAAAAAATATAATTAAAGAGAGGTCTATATGGACGGGGAAATGATCGCACCCAAGCTGGCGCCCGGAGAAAAGCTTTTGTGGTCGGGCAGGCCGGAACCCAAAGTGATCTTCCACTTTAGCGACATTATCGTTATACCTTTCAGCTTGGTATTCTGCGGTTTTGCGTTTTTCTGGGAACATGCAGCCTTACGTATGTATCTGGGATCGCACAGGCCGGAAACGTTTTTATTTGTTTTGTCCGGGACTATATTTATATTGGCGGGATCGTTCTTTTTGTTTGGGAGGTTCTTTTTCGTTTTTTACGCGAAGAAAAGGACATGGTACTCCCTGACAGACACGCGCGCCATAATAATAACGAAAATATTTAAAATGAATGTGAAATCTATCGAGCTGAAAACGGCCGGCAGGATAACGAAGCGCGTGAGCGGGAACGGCATCGGCACGATCAGTTTCGGCGCCGATAAATACCGTTCAGGCATGCAGGTCAGTTCGTATTTTGACCCGCTTCTGGGTTACAACAGGGTTTCTTATAACAACACCATGTACACTATCATGGCCCCCGCCTTTATTGACATTGAAAATGCCGAAAATGTTTATCAAAAAATATCCGGGCTTGGAATAAAACCGCATGGCTGATAGTTGGTACAAATTAATTCGCGGCGCAGGGCCGAATTCAACAATATCCTTTATTTTTGAAGGGATTTATTGTGTTTTTGTATTGACTCCTGCGGCCGGTGTTTTATAATAAATGAGCAAAAACCATCGTCAGGGGATATTAAATATGGCTATCGGGATGCAGGTTTTCATTTACAAGGCAATTAACAGCAACGGGTTGGTGATCCGCGGGGAGGTCATGGCCATGGATGCCGGCGGCGCGGAGAGCATACTCCGCGAAAAGGGATATTTGATAAAAACCATTAATAATAAAAGGCGTATCTGGGAATTTAAAAAACGCGTTAATCAGGATGATTTTATCCAGTTTATTACCGAATTTATAGCCCTGATCAGGGCAGGCCTGACTGTGACCGAGGTTCTGGGGCAATGTTCGGACAGGCCCGCAAACCCGTATTTATCCAATGTCCTTAAAGCATCATTAAAAGCCATAAACAGCGGAGTACCGCTTTCTGCCGCGATGGCGCTTTTTCCGGATGTTTTTGATACTGTTATCATATCAACGATAAGGACAGGCGAGTCAGCCGGGGACCTCGCTTCACCGCTTGAAAAATACCGCGTTTATCTGGAACGCAGGAATAATTTGAGGAATAAAGTGGTACAGGCGCTGGTTTATCCGCTGTTTATACTCGCGGCCATGACCATAATACTCAGCGTGCTCTTTGTTTTTGTCATGCCGAGGTTTGTGACGCTTTATTCGGATTTTAACGCTGAACTGCCGGTTCCTACCAGGGTAATTATTTTTATAGTGTCGCATATGGGCGTGATAATTCCAACCGCGGCTGTGGCCGTAATAGCCGTTTACGCGGCATTAAAAGCCGCGGGCAGGTCACTTCAATTCAAACTTTTTCTTGATGATATAAAGCTGGGTTTGCCGCTGTTCGGCGGCATCATCGCGCCGCTTGAAATTGCCGGCCTTTCAAGGACGCTTTTTACCCTGCTTTCGGGGGGCATGACCCTCGCGGAAGCCTTAATAACCGCGAAGGAAAGCGTGAAAAACAGCAGGTTCTTAAAAAGGCTCGACAGCGTGATAGCAAAGATATATTCCGGCACTGGGTTTGCCTTGGCCGCAGCCGAAGAAAACCTGATGCCTCCTACTGCCATAAAACTGCTTGAAGCCGGAGAGTCTTCCGGGATGATGGATACGATGCTCGGGGAAATAGCGTCGTATTATGAGCAGATCGCGGAAAACAGGATAACGTCTTTGATGACGATCATAGAGCCGGCGCTGATATTTTTTACCGGGATACTGGTGGGCGGGGTGATAATAGCCATGTATCTCCCGATTTTTAAGCTGGCTGAAATAGTAAAATAGTATTTTGGGGTTTGCGCGCACGGGATTTAGGCGTGGTATACACCGTATCCATAAAATGAAAGGAAAAAATGGAAAACATATTGTTTAAAAGAAAACGTATCGGCGAGATACTGGCCGGGACCGGGTTGATATCCCAGGCAAAAGTCGACGAAGAGGCCGCGCTTGCCGACTGCAGGCTGGGCGAGTGGCTCGTCAAAAAAGAATTGATAAACGCCGAGCATGTTGCGGCGGCCCTTTCCGAGCAATTTGAGCTGGAATACGCAAAGCTCGGGGATTTTACAATACCCGGGGAACTATTTGAAAAGTGCAGGGTGGATGATGTTTACAGGCTTGGCATAGTCCCGTATTCGGCCGATGAAGCCGGTCTGACCATTGTGATCGACGATCCCCTGAAACTCAGCCTCATAGAAGAGATCGAAAAGTTATACGGAGCCGGCGTGGTCCTTATGGTGGGTTCCCCGGCTGGGATAAAAGCCGCTCTGGAGCGCAGCGAAGTAGCCGCGCGTTTTCTGAAAAACGTGTCGGTGGATTATGAAGCCGGCGACGGGCAAAATAAGGCGGACGCAGCCGAATCCATCAGTATGGACGCCATGGCGGGCCAGGAGAGTTCCATAGAGAAATTTATCAATACGGTTCTCCTGGTTGCTATGAAAAAAAGGGCCAGCGATATACACTTCGAAGTGTACGAGTCAGGCGTAAAAATAAAGTACAGGATAGACGGCATACTTTACAGCGCCACCGAGACGCTCGATAAGAGCCATCACAGGGCGTTTATCACCAGGGTAAAGGTGATGGCAAAGCTTGATATCGCAGAGAACCGGGTACCGCAGGACGGGCATTTCACCCTGAAAATAAACAACAGGGATACTGATTTCAGGGTATCCATACTGCCCACCATTTTTGGGGAGGATATTGTGGTCAGGATACTGGATCGCTCCGCCTTTGAATCGAGGATGAGATCCATGAGCCTGGAAACCCTCGGGTTCGACGCCGCTACAATGAAAAAATTCAGGAAAAGCATAAGGGAGCCTTACGGCATGATACTTATCACAGGGCCCACAGGCAGCGGAAAAACCACCACACTGTACGCCGCGCTCGCCGAGATAAATTCAAGCGAGGAAAAAATAATCACCATAGAGGACCCTGTGGAATACCAGATAAACGGCATAGTACAGGTGCCTGTCAATGAAAAGAAAAAAGTCACGTTCGCGGTGGGCCTGAGGTCGATCCTGCGCCACGACCCGGATAAAATAGTGGTCGGGGAGATACGCGACCCCGATACGGCGCAGATAGCGGTCCAGTCTGCGCTCACCGGGCACCTTGTATTCACCACGGTGCACGCGAACAATGCCTGTGATGTGATCGGCAGGTTCAACCACATGGGATTGAATGTACAGAGTTTTGTATCGGCACTTAACTGCGTGGTTGCGCAGAGGCTGTTAAGGAACATATGCCCGCAGTGCAGGCAAAAAGCTGCGATTTCCATGGACGAGCTTGCTGCGGTTGAATTAAAGGATAAAAAACTGGCTGGGGCGGTATGGTATGAGGGCAAAGGATGCGACAAATGCTCCGGTACGGGCTATATGGGCAGAAGCGCGATCGCCGAATATATGGGCCTGACACCGCGCCTGCGCGCGATCATAACCGGTATGCGCCCGACAACCGAACTTCAGCAGGCGGCAGTGGAGGAGGGGATGGTAACCCTGAGGATGGCGGCTATAGAAAAAGCACTCAGGGGGGAAACGTCCCTGAAAGAAGTAAATAGAGTCACGTTTACAGAAGACTAATATAATATTTCAGAACCGGCAGGGAATGTTGCGTGAAGGCAAGGCGTTGAATAAAGCGGTAAGTAAGCAAAATACCAAAATTCAAAACAGGAAAGGCAAAATGAAAAATCTGGAAGCGGTAATCAAAAAATATCTTAAGAATGTGGCGGATGCCGCCAAAGGGACCGGCCCGATCAGGGCCGCCGTGATGGCGGGAAGAAAAAAAATATATTGTGTGCTGGCGCGTGAATCCGGCGGGAACGTGGAATATTTCGATACGCTAAGTGCGGATATTGACGATGATCTGTATAATGTTGAGAACGGGATCCATGACGGGATAGAACAAATCAGGGTAAATATTGCGGCATTTGCGGTCAAGATTAACATGGAATACGCTGTCATAAATATTGTTCTGCCGGACCCGGTCTCCGCGTTGTCGGTTTTCAACCCCGGCAGTCATGCTGCTATGGCTGCAAAGCGTGACATATTGAGGCTGAAGTCGTCCGGGAAGATCGGAGTGGCCCAGGATAAGATTTCATTTTTTATGCCGGAATCAAAAAGTGCGGTGTTGGAAACAGATTCATTCGCTTTTTCATCAAAAAAAGTTTATACGGAAACCATGCGCGGGTTTTTACACGACGCGCAGCTTGCGCCTTCATCATCCGCACCGGGGATATCCTATATATATGACGCTTTTTCCGAACAGCTAAGCGGGACAAAAGGCGCGATATTTCTTGTCGAACCTGAGTATTGGACATTTTATTTATGGGGAAGCGGAGGCCGGCCGGCATATATGATATCAAGGTGGTTTGAGGCCGGGATAATAAATGCCGCGGCATTAAAAGACGCTGTTTCCGAGGTTGAAAGGAAACTGCGTGCATATTCAGTGTCAAACAAGGGCGTGGAAATAGACACGTTTTATGCCGCAGGCGCGGGACGTTTTGCGGCGGAAGCCGCCGGTTTGATAAGAGAAAGGTTTAATTGCGGATGTGTTGAACTCGTGATGCCGGGCACGGGTACTTCGGAAAAACTGAATGCTTTGCCTGTATCGCTTATCGCCGCGGCGGGTTCCCGATGAAGCTCAGGGTAAATTTTATTTTTTCGGCCGAAGCCGTCAGGAAAATAATATTGTATGCCATGTGGGCAGGGTTTTTCATGATGTTATTTTTGATATTTTTTCTTATCGTAGACGGAAAAAGAATGAAAAATATCATACCTGAGACAAAGGCGAAAATAACTTCCATTGACGCCGAATACGCCGGGCTGCCCCGGGTTGCAGCGCCCGGTGAAGCGCAGATGGCCGGGATTATTTCAAAAGTTTCGGCAATAAACAGGATGAAAATAGGCAGGAGCGAAGGGGCCAGTAATATACTTTCAGCCCTTGAAGAACTGTGTCCCGGCTCTATGAGCTTTATTTCTTTTCAGTACAGCCTTGAGGACAGAACGATCGTTATTGAAGCCATCGCGGGAAGCCCTGAAATAATGCAGCATTTTACGGCAAACATGGAAAAAAGCCGGTTATTTAAAAACGTGTTCCTGGAAAAACAGTCTCAGAAAGTATCCGCGTCCGGGATTCAGGCCATTGATTTTATATTAAAAGCGGAGGAAAACTTAAGATGAAACATTTTCCCGGGATATATATCACGCCTGCCTTTATAATGAGGCATCCTGCCAACAGGGCAACGGCGCCGGTTTTAGTTATTTCCGCAGTAATTGCGTTTGGGGTATTTTCGATTGTTTGGCTGCCCCAGTGGTTATCATATTCGTCACTGAGCGGCAAATGTGCGCAAAAAACAGCGCAGATCAGAAAGGCAAAGGCAACATTGGCTGTCCAGGCGGTATTTAATAATGTTTCAGAGCAGGTTTCATTAATGGAGACAAAACTGGCCTGCGGCAGCACTGAAGGGGAATTGTCGGCGCGGATAAACAGGCTGGCAAAGTCGGCCGGGCTTAAGCTTTCAATCGAAAACTCCGGCAGCCAAAAGGAAACCATACAGGGTTATGATATAATGGTCCAGGAAATTACCGTGAGCGGCGGTTATCAGGGGTTGAGGTCCTTTTTAGCCGGGCTTGAGAATTTTGACACTGTTACCGCCATAAGGAAACTTAAGATAGATACTGACGGCAGGAAACCGGGGATGGTAAAGGCGGTTTTACAGCTTGCAGTATACAAAAGGGCGTCCGGGAAAGCTGGTTCTATATGAAGTCAAGGCTGAATATCCTGGTTGCCGCCGCAGTACTGCTGCTGCTTTTTAATATAATCAAATGGTCGGGTGTATGGAAGTCAGGCAAAGAAGATGCAACGGAGAGCGCGACCATACGAAGGCTTCAGGTGGATTTTCAAAGACCTGTCGGCCCTAAAGGAGTAAAAGTTTTAAAAAACATTTTTACCGGTGGTCCGGCCGGGGAATTTTATTCCCAGAACGGCAATGAGACTGTGAGGCCGGAGTGGAAAAACAGGGTGGCTGTGCAGGCGCCGACCGCAATCCCTGAAAAAAAATGGCCCGATTTTAAGATATCAGGCACGGCCCTGAACGACGGTAAAAAAAGCGCTTTTTTTTCCGGGCCTGCGTTCAGCGGTGTTGTCGGCGAGGGCGCTGATATTAATGACGGTTACAAACTGGGATCTATAAACGAGCGGAATGTGGAAATAACCGATAAGATCACAAATGAAACCAGAAAATATTCTTTGGAGGGAAAATAAAATGACAGGGACCAAATCCGGGATTTATAAAATATTCATGGCTGTGGCGCTCTTTGCCGCCATATGTTTTTTTCCTTCATGCGGCGGGCGCCAGGCATACAGGGGGCTGTCGGTAGAACAGGATGACGAATGGATACAAATGATAAGCGAATACAGAAAAGCGGTCAAGGACAACCCTGATGATCAGGAACAGAAGTCGAGCCTGAGGAGGGCGGAACTTGACGCGGCGGAATATTTTTACAGAAAAGCCATGGAATTCAAAACAAACGGAAAAATGGATGATGCAGTCGCATCCCTCCAGAAAGGGCAGGCAGTAATGCCGGGAAACGATAAAATAGCGTCGGAGCTGGCCGTATGTGTCGCTGAGAGGGAGTCGGAAATAGCTTTTAAAGAAGGTATGGCAATGAAAGAATCCGGCAATATGGACGAAGCGCAAAAATTGCTTGAAAAATCCCTTGAATTGCAGCCGACGAGCATAAATGCCGTAAAAGCGCTGGAAAATTTGTCCAATGAACGCAAAAAAATGTCTGAAAGGCTGGACGGTCCCCAAAAAAAGATATCATTGAGATTCAGCAATGCGGACCTGAAAACAGTGCTTGATTATATTGGTTCGTCGTACGGGGTTAATTTTGTTTATGATGAGGGTGTAAAATCCCTGCCATTGAGTATATCAGGGGATGATGTGTCGTTTGACCAGGTTATAGACAATATCAGCCAGTCAGGCGGGGTGTTCTTTAAAAAAGTCGGCGATAAATCAATGCTGGTGGCGCAGGACACAAAAGCAAAAAGGGACCAGTATGAGGACCTGATAATAAGGTCATACCAGTTGAATTACATAAAAGCCGCGGATATGTCATCCATATTAAAGAATACCCTGAATCTTAAGAGGGTGACCGCGAATGATGCTTTAAATACGCTGTCTGTGCGCGACAGCCAGGATATCCTGAAACTTGCGGACAAAATAGTGAGCCTGAACGATATGAAACCGGCTGAAGTTATATTTGATGTGGAAATAATGGAAGTGAACAGGACAAAGGCGGAGCAATTGGGGTTGAATTACGGCGGGCAAATCACGCTGACGCTTCCGACCAGCCAGGCCATAGGCGCTCTCAGTAATTTTGAGAGCATTCTGAAGCAGGGTACCCTTACGCTTCCGGCATTTACGCTGAATTTTTTCAAACAGGATGTGGACGCCAAAATACTGGCAAATCCGCGCGTAAGGGTTATGGAGGGCAAGCAGGCAACAATACATATAGGGGACAGGGTTCCGCTGCAGTCGTCAATAATCCAGGATGCGACCGGACAGGTGAGGTATACTTACGATTATAAGGATATAGGTGTAATGCTGGATGTAACCCCGAAAATAAACAGGGATAATTCAGTAACCGTTAATTTAAAACTAGAGGTAAGCTCGCTCGGTTCAAACATAGGGACTTCGGCGGATCCTGCCTATTCGATCGGGACCAGGGACGCTTCAACCACAATGCTGCTGCGGGACGGCGAAACTGCCATACTGGCCGGACTGATACGCGAAGACGAGTCTCATAACAAAATTAAACTGCCGATTTTGGGCGATATACCCCTGATCGGAGGCCTGTTTACCACGTCAACTAACGATTCAAGCAGCAGGACCGATGTGCTTTTGACAATTACGCCAAGAGTTGTGCGCAGTTGGGAGTACATAAGTAAGGATTTACATGATATTTATTCCGGTACGGAAAACAACATGTCAAGCGAGCCGAGATACAAAGCCCAGTCAGGCAATATACGCATCAAACCGGTAAAAGATGCAAAATTATCCGGAGTTTCCAAAGAGGACAGCCCGGGAAATTCATTAAGCGCTATCACTGTGGAAGTTATCACAAACTCCGGAGATGCGTCGGCTGCCTTAAAATCTTCCGGCAATCAGGGACAGGTAATACTTTCATTTACAGAGGATCAATACGTGCTGCAGGCCGGGCAGGAAGGAACAATAAAAATAGCAGCTGAAAATACTGCCGGATTAACTGAGATGGATGTTAAAGTGGCTTTCAACACGGATTATGCCAAATTTATACAGGCAGACAGGGCCTCTTCCGGTGCTGTTACCAATATGACTATCAATGACAGAAAGGCAACAGCCGGTACGGTCGAATTTGACCTCAAACTGGATACGGATAAGGCGTCAAGCGGCAAAACAGAGCTTGTCGACATGAAATTTTCCGGAATAAAGCCCGGCGTTTCATACCTTGTTTTCATCGATAATAAAGTAACAAACAGGGAAGGAAGCGAAGTTAATGTTCAAAAGACGGCATCCAGGCTTGTTATTAAATAATAATAGGGCGTTTACCCTGGTTGAAATGCTTGTTGTGCTGGGGATCATGGCTATTCTGGCATCGATAGCCGTACCGTTTGCGCAGACCATGGTGAGAAGGTCCAATGAAATGGAACTGAGGTCAGCTTTAAGGACGGTAAGGACGGCAATCGATAAATTCAATATTGATTGGACAGGCGGGAAAATATCAAAGTTTTGCGATTGCGCAAGTGATGACGGCTATCCGAAGACACTCAAAGTGCTTTCGGAAGGCGCGGATATGCCCGGCCCTGTACAGAGAAAAGTAAAATATTTAAGGCACATACCCAGGGACCCGTTTGCGGACCAGAAACTGGCCGCGGACGAACAGTGGGGGGTAAGGTCATATTCCGACGATCCATCGTCCCAATCATGGGGTGGACAGGACGTGTATGATATTTATACAAAAGCAGACAGGAAGGCGAGCGATGGTTCGAAATACAGGGACTGGTAATGACAGGAAAGGCGGATTCACGCTGATAGAATTGCTGGTTGTGCTTGCCATTATAGCTTTACTTGCTGGCATAGCCACGCCGGTATATTTTTCATCAATATCCAAATCAAAGGAATCGGCTTTAAAGGAAGACCTGGCGATCCTACGCAAGGGGCTCGATGATTTTTATTCGGACAATAACAAATACCCGCAGGACCTAAATGAGCTTGTTACCGGGAAATACATAAGGGCAATACCAAAAGATCCGATCATGGACAGCAACAGCTTGTGGGTCCTTGTAAAAGACGATGACGACGACCCAAACGGTATTTCGAATATAAAGAGCGGGGCAACCGGCAAATCAGCCGACGGGGATAATTATCAGGACTGGTAAAACACCGATTTTTTTACTAAAACTTAACCGGGAAAGAAGGATCATTCAATGAAAAAAAAGGATGGATTTACCCTTATAGAGCTTCTGGTTGTGCTTTCGATACTTGCCTTGCTTGTGTCGCTTGTCGGCCCTGCTTTGTTTAAGTTTTTATCACCAGCAAAACGGTCCGTAGCAAAAGCCCAGATAGAGGAATTTTCTTCCGCGCTGGACGCTTTTTCCGTGGATAACGGCAGATACCCTGCAAATTCGGAGGGGCTTGAGGCTTTAAGGACAAAACCGCCGTCATTAAACAAGTGGAACGGGCCGTATTTGAAAAAAGAGATACCGGTCGATTCGTGGGGAAATAATTATGTTTACAGGTCGCCGGGCAGGAATGGCGGATATGAGATAGTATCTTATGGCACAGACGGCGTGGAAGGCGGGGACGGTGAGAACGCGGATATCAATAGTTGGGAGAATAAATAATAAGAACAGCGGTTACGCATATATAATGATGCTGGTTATGATGGCATCAATAGGCCTTACAGCCTCGGTGCTCGGGGTAATTATATTTTCCAGGGATGTCCGTATTGAAAAAGAAAAAGAACTTTTATTCCGGGGAATGGCTTATGTGACCGCCATAAAAAGTTATAATCTGGCTTCAAAAGGCAAAAAAGAATTTCCGGCAAGGCTTGAAGATTTGTTGAATGATCCGCGTTTTCCTGAAAAACATCATATAAGGAAACTTTATAAAGACCCGATTACAGGCGGCGATTGGACCCTTATTCTGGGGCCGAATGAAGTTATTTGCGGGGTGGCAAGCAGCAGCAAGATGAAACCCGTAAAACAAAAATATTTTCCTCCGCAATTGACCGGCTTCGAAGCGGCAAAACATTACAGCGATTGGATTTTTATTTGTAAATAAGAACTATTTTTTGTGTCAATAATTACAATAAGCTTTTGACAAAAGTTGGAATTTAGCATATCATAATAACCGTAATATTAAGGGCCGCCATAGCTGACTGATTGGGTGAATAAAATGAATTTCTGGACAGGCGTGCATTTTCTAAGTTTTGTTGTTTACGCGTTCTCGGTATTTTACGTGATCATAAAAAATCCATATGCCGTGACTAACTGGGTTTTATCCGTTATTTTCTGTTATTTTGCCTTATGGAGCGCTTGCAGCTGCGTACTTGACAATACGGGTCTGGATTTTTCCACCGCCGGCGTGGTCATGAGGATCCAGAGCGTCGGCTGGGCAAGTTTTGTCTCTTATTATCTGCTTTTTATACTTCACCTCACAAATAACAAAAAACTGCTTTCGATGCCGCTGTTATACGTGGCCATCCTTTTAATACCGGGTATTTTTATATGGCAGAACTATAACGGCGAAATGATCGAATGCTGCAGGAAAACGTTCTACGGGGTCGCCGGGACATGGAAAAACTCGGTCTGGACATACTGCTATTTCGCCTATTATACCGTAATTTTTTTTTGGGGGACTTACCTGCTTTTCAGGCACAGGAACAGCACAAGGATCAAAAGCGAAAAGCGGGTTATGGACATACTGCTTGCAAGCGCCGCAGTGGTTTTTACCATGGGTACGGTATTCAGCGTTTTCATGAACTTCCTGGGAATATACAATCCGGTTGATGTGAACGTGGTGTTCCTGATATTCGTCGGCGGGTTTGTCTACAGCGCCGAAAAATACGAGGTTTTTACCATTTCCAGCGCGAGGAACGCGGACAGGATAATAGACCTGATAAACGAGGGCATAGTGCTCCTTGATAGGGAAGGCTCCCTGACAACCGCAAACCGGGCCGCCAAAGAAATATTCGGCTATTCCGAAGGGACACAAACCAAAGACAATTACGGATTCATGGAACATCAGATAAAAAACGCCGGGGTGATTGCGGACGGGGATGAAGTCACAAATTTCGAACTGACATTTAAAGATTCAGGGGGAACTGAAAAAACCGTGCTTGTTTCAGGCCGCACTCTTTTAAAAGACAGGGCCAATTCGGGCAGGGTATGCACTATCAGGGATATAACAGGGAAGAAAAAAATAGAGGTTGACCTCGTTGAAAGTGTCATGGAATTAAAACGTTCAAATGAGGAGCTGGAAAGCTTCGCGTATGTTGCGTCACACGATTTAAAGGAACCGCTGAGGATGGTGACCAGCTACGTGCAGCTGATCAGGAAGAAGTTCCTGGACAAGATAGGCCGGGACGGCAACGACTATATTAATTTTGCCTCCGATGGCGCCATAAGGATGTCGGCCCTTATAGAGGGGCTGCTTGAGTATTCCAGGGTCAGGAAGGCAAGAAATGAATTCAGCATGGTGGAAACCTCGGCAATTGTGGACAAGGTGCTTAACACAATGAAATTCATCATACAGGACAAAAAGGCGACAATAGGCGTGAAAGACCAGCTGCCGGTCATAAAAGCGGACAGCACGCAGATAGAGCAGTTGTTCCAGAACATAATAGGGAACGCGCTGAAATTTACGGGCAATGAACCGCCCGTTATAGCCGTCAGCGCTGAAAGGCGCGGCAACAATTATCAATTTACGGTCAAAGACAACGGGATAGGAATGGACATGCAGTACAATGAAAAAATATTCCAGATATTCCAGCGCCTGCACGGCAGGAATGAATATGAAGGGACAGGCATGGGCCTGGCCATATGCAAAAAAATAACGGAATCGCACGGCGGCAAAATATGGGTTGAGTCGGATGGGTTAGGCAAAGGATGCAGTCTATGTTTTACATTGCCGGATACTCTTCGCGGGAAAGCAGGCTAACAGCACTGCCCTCTTTTATGTTTAAGCCTGTCAAGAAGCGAATAAGAGCATCCGCAGTAATCCTGCCTGTATAGATCATGTTCCTTTGACAACACGATCGATTTTTTAAACCCATCCTGTTTTTTAAAATTTGACTCATAATATTTGCCTCCGTATTTTTTCGCGGCCTCTTTGCCGATCCGGTTTATGAGGACCGTATCTTTGTGCGGAGAAATTGTAAGGGTTGTCGCGAATATTTCAATGTTAAGTTCCTTTGCTTTTTGCGCGGTCTTATCCATCCTCATCCTGAAACACACTTCACAACGCCTGCCGCGTTCGGGTTCTTTGGAAAATGGTTTGCAAAGCCTGAACCATTCTTTTATATCATAAGGGACATCTTCAATATTCTCAGTGCATGTCCGCACCGCGAGTTTTTTCATGTCATCCACACGCTTATAGTATTCATCACGCGGGTGTATGTTGGGATTGTAAAAGAAAGTAACAGGCTCGAAATCCGATTCACGCAGGGCATTGATGGTGTGGGTTGCGTCCGGCGCACAGCATACATTAAGTAAAATTTTGTTTTTCATTTGCCGCTCCTGTATCTGCCTGCATTTGTAGGGGCAGCATATCATGCTGCCCGCCCCTTGCGGGCTTTTCCGACAGTCTCAGTATAGCACAAAAACAATGCAGAAAGCAAAATAATCAAAAATACTTGTTGACATACTCTATGGACTTTGTTATATATATATTGTTGATTAACATGATAGACAATATATAGAAAACAACTACGAGCCAGGAGGCTAAAACATGAAACTTATTATAAATGGAAAAACAGAGGAGATTGCTCTGGAAGGACTGAAAGTCGCAGCGCTGCTAAAGGAAAAAAAAGTCCAGATGCCTGAAATGGTGTCTGTCGAACTCAACGGCGAAATACTCGACAGAGGCGTATTTGAGTCTGTGATCTTAAAGGAAAATGACAAAGTTGAATTTTTGTATTTCATGGGAGGCGGGAGCCAGGGCTTTTCCACAAAGTGTATCCATGCTGGCCATGTAAAGGACCCGGGCAACGGGGCAACAGCCATACCCATATTTGGATCAGCGGCTTTTTCATATGACTCGGCCCAGGATTTGGCCGACGTTTTTGACGGAAAAAGGTACGGGCATGTATACTCGCGCATATCAAACCCGACAGTTACCTCCTTTGAACAGCGCGTGAACGCGCTTGAACAGGGAAGAGGCGCGCTTGCTGTTTCATCGGGCATGGCAGCGATAGCTACGGTTGTCTTCGCCCTGACCGGCCAGGGCGACGAAATAGTGGCCGCAAAAAGCCTGTTTGGCGGGACTTTGCTTTTATTTAACGACCTGATATCAAAATACGGCGTTAAAATCACATACGTAGACACAATGGACACAGGCGCGTATAAAAGGGCAATCAATGAAAAAACAAGGCTGATATTCCTTGAAACAATCGCCAACCCGAAACTGGATGTCCCGGATATAAAAGCCGTTGCTGAAATTGCGGCGCAGAATAATATACCGCTTGTTGTGGATTCAACGATCACAACCCCGTATCTTTTCGAAGCTAAAAAATTTGGGACAGCCATTGCCGTACACTCCGCGACAAAGTACATGACCGGCAACGGGACCGCGATTGGCGGGGTTTTTGTGGATACCGGCGTGCATAACTGGAAATCATCAAAAAACCCGTCGCTGAAAAAATATATTGACAAATTCGGAGAATTCGCCTTTCTTGCCGCGGCAAGAAAACAAGTGCTGCAGAACGCGGGATCGTGCCTGTCGCCTTTTAACGCTTTTTTGCACTGCCTGGGACTGGAAACGCTTTCCCTTCGCATGGAAAAACACTGTGCGAACGCTTTGGCTGTGGCCAGGCACTTTTCAAAACACCCGGCAGTAAAATCCGTGAACTATCCCGGATTGGACAACAGCATATATAAAGAAACAGCGGCCCGCCAGTTTAACGGAAAATTCGGGGCTGTTTTGACTTTTTCCCTCGGGACAAAAGAAAAATGCTTTGATTTCGCAGGCAGGATCAAAATAGCAGGGAACCTCTCGAATATCGGCGACGCAAAAACTCTGGTTATACATCCCGCGTCAACAATATTCCACGACTGCGGCAGAACGGAAATGCTGGATGCGGGCGTGACAGAGGATATGGTGAGGGTTTCCGTGGGGATAGAGGACGTGGAGGATATAATCGCGGATTTTGAGCAGGCGTTACTGTAGGCAGTTCGGAGTTCGGAGTTCGGAGTTCGGAATTTTGGGTTCGGTGTTGCAGACAACTCCGAACTCCGAATTCCGAATTCCGAACTTCAAAAAAGTGGAGGAGCAACATGTCGTTAACAGACAGCCAGGTTGAGAGATACAGCAGGCAGATAATACTCAAGGATGTCGGCGGTATAGGTCAGGAAAAGCTGCTGGCCTCTAAAGTGCTGATAATCGGCGCGGGCGGTTTGGGTTCGCCCGCTGCTTTATACCTTGCCGCGGCCGGAGTCGGGACGATCGGCATCGCTGACGGGGATAATGTGGATCTGTCAAACCTGCAAAGACAGATAATACATTTCACCGGCGATATAGGCGTATCCAAGGCTGAATCGGCAATGAAGAAGATGCAGGGCATTAACCCGGATGTGAAAGTGAATATTTACCGGGAAAGGATATGCGCTGACAATGCCGCAGGGATAATACAGGATTATGATTTTATAATCGACGGGACCGATAATTTTCCGGCGAAATTCCTGATAAATGACGCATGCGTGCTGGCAAAAAAACCTTTTTCCCACGCGGGCATACTAAGGTTCGACGGGCAGGCCATGACATACACACCCGGAAACGCATGCTACCGCTGCGTGTTCCCGGCGATACCGCCCAAGGGCGTCATACCCACATGCAGCCAGGCCGGCATACTCGGGCCCGTTGCGGGGATATTGGGAACCATACAGGCGGCAGAAGCCCTGAAATATATAATCAACAAGGGCTCTCTGCTGACAAACAGACTGCTCATAATGAACGCGTTTGACATGGAATTCAGGACCGTGACATTTAAAAGGAACTTAAAATGCCCGGTATGCGGGGAAAATCCGGCGATAACGGAGCTGACCGATTATGAACAGCCGGCGTGTGATATTAGTTCAAGGTAGTGTAGTGGCCGGATATTATCCGGCCACCGGCAGGATAGCAAACCAAGGCTGTGAAATACGCAGCGAATGGCCGCATGATATGCGGCCACTACAAAAACAGTAAAATCGAGGTGATCGTCATGGAAAAGAAGAAACTCTCAATCGTGGCTTTTTCCGGCGACTTTGATAAACTCGTTGCGGCTTTTACGCTGGCTTCGGGGGCGGCTGCGGTTAATTATGAGGTGAATTTGTTTTTTACTTTTTGGGGATATAACGCGATAAAGATTAAAAAAGGGCACAGCTTTACGGGGACCGGATTTCTCGCGAAGTTCTTTAACTTTCTCATGGGCGGGCTGAACAATGTGCCTTTGTCCAGGCTGAATTTTTTCGGGGCCAGCCCTAAGCTCATGACCGGCATGATGAAGGCCAAGAACGTGGCGACGCTGCCCGAACTTATCGAGGCGGCGCGCGCGCTGAAAGTGAATTTCTACGCGTGCGAAATGTCCATGGTCATACTGGGCATAAAGAGGGAGGAAATAATACCGGATATAAAAGAAATCCTCGGAGTCGCAAAATTCCTTGAATATGCCGAGGGAGGGCAGGTGCTTTTCATATGAACACATACAAACTCGACATAACAAAGGAACACTGCCCCATGACTTTTGTAAAAACAAAACTGCAGCTGGAAAAGCTGAACACCGGCGACAGGCTTGAGGTGCTTTTGACCGAAGGCGAACCGCTTGAAAATGTCCCAAAGTCATCGGTGGAGCAGGGGTACAAACTGATTGAAACCGTGAACGTCGGCGGAACGATCCATAAAGTCGTACTGGAGAAATAACATGCCCTTCGACAGGCTCAGGGCGGGGAGATAATATGCTGAAATTACCAAAAGAAATACTTGAGCGGATAAAATGCCACGGTGAAAACGAAGCGCCGCTTGAAGCATGCGGCTATCTTGCAGGCGAGGGCGCGGAAGTTAAGGAATATATTATCATGACTAATACAGACAAGTCAGCCGAGCATTTTTCATTTGACCCGAAAGAGCAGTTTGCAGCTGTTAAAACAGCCCGGGCAAAAGGGCAAACCCTGATAGCTGTCTGTCATACGCATCCGGCGTCGCCAGCCAGGATGTCACAGGAAGACATCAGGCTCGCGAACGACCCTTCGGTCAAATATGTGATACTGTCGCTTTTAGACGCCGGGATAGCGTGTTTTACTGTGGACAAAGACAAGAAGTTAATAACAGAAAAAGTGGAGGTGGTTTAAATGGGGTTTTATGACATACCGGATTCGCTTGAAAAAGATATTGCAGATTACGAGGCCCTGACAGCGGAATTTACGGACGGAAAAATAAACAAGGCCAAGATGAAAGCGGCCCGCGTGCCTATGGGGGTTTACGAGCAGAGAAAAGACGGCACTTACATGGTAAGGGCTAGGATAGCCGGAGGGGATATATCCCCGTTGCAGTTAAAAGGGCTTGTTGCCATCGCCCAAAAATATACTTCAAAGCCGTTTCACCTGACCACAAGGCAGGAACTGCAGTTTCATGACATAGCGCTGGCTGACACGCATAAAATAATGAAGGAATTAAGGGAAATAGGTCTCTCGACCAGGGGCGGCGGCGGAAACACCGTCAGGAACATCACAGGGAGTTTTGATGAGGGCATAGACGCGCAGGAAGCATTCAGCGTCTCTCCATACATAAGGGCGCTTACAGGGCGGATGATCGCGGAGCCTGATTCATGGGTGCTTCCGCGCAAATTCAAAATAGCATTTTCCGGCAGCAGCCGGGACACCGCGCTTGCCGCATTAAATGACCTGGGTTTTATCGCAAAAAAGAATGAGAAAGGGGAAAAAGGTTTCATGGTGTATATAGCGGGCGGCATGGGCACAAAGCCCGCTATAGGAACGCTTCTTTACGAATTCGCACCGCACACAGAAGTCTATAATATAACCAGGGCGGCAAAACAGCTTTTTGATATGCACGGCAACAGGAAAAACAAACATGCAGCGAGGCTCAGGTTTGTGCTTTACAGGCTCGGCAAAGATGAATTTATAAAATTATTTGAAAAAATACTGGCGGAAGTCAGGGATAAAAAACATCCGGTGCTTCAGTTAAAGGGACTAAAGCCGCCTGATAAGGGTTATGTTATGATCCCGGTTTTCCTGGGCGATTTGTCGTTTGAAATTGCCGGAAAAATAGCGGGGATAGCCGCCAAATACGGAGAGGAAACGATACGGCTCACCCCCGGCCAGAATATTATGTTCAGGAACCTGCCTGAAAAAGACGCGCATATTATTTCAGACGAGCTTGCAAAAACGGGGGTAATAAATGAAGACAGCGCCATATTTGACTCAGCCGTGGTATGCGCGGGCGCAGCCACATGCAGGCTCGGCATCTGCCTGTCAAGGGGCTTAATAAAAGCTGCAAAGGAAAAATGGGAAGAGAAAAGGAGCATGCTGGATAAAACAGGCGATGTCATAATCCGTATATCAGGATGCCCGAATACATGCGGCCAGCACATGATCGCCGACATCGGTTTTTACGGCGCTGCCAAAAGGCATGAAGGCAGGCTAGCGCCCGCGTATTATGTAATGGCAGGCGGGGTTTTAGGCGCTGGAAAGACAAAGTTCGCGCGGCAAAAAGGCGTGATATTCGCCAGGAACGCCCCGGATTTTTTGCTTGAACTTTTGGAACACGCACAGGGGAACAGAAAAGAAGGGGAGTCTTTTGCCGGGTATATTGAAAGGGAAGGCGGCAAAAAAATTGACCAGCTCCTGGAAAAATATAACGCGCCAAAGCAGACTGCGGCAGTGGACATTTATACGGACTGGCATGCTGAAAAAGAATTTTCACTTGCCGACAGGATGGAGGGTGAATGTTCGGCCGGCGTTTTTGACCTGATAGATTATGATTTTACCGCGGCTGAAAACTCGCTTGCCAAAGGTGATGCCGAAGGCGCGGTGGCGGCCGCGTCAAGGGCGCTTTTGATAACAAAAGGCCTGGAAGCAAAGACCGGTGAAGAAGCAGTAAGGCTTTTCAATGAAAACTTTATAGGCAAACATATGCCTGCGGATTATGCGGGTGTGGCCGCGGATTTTTTAAGCCATGCGGCTATTTCCCCGGAGCGCGCTTTGGAGTTCTTAAAAGAAGTCAAAAAACTTTATAACAGCATGGACAATTCCCTGCGTTTTCCGGAAATCGCGGCAGCCGGGCCGGGGGTCGGCGCTGAAAAAACCGAATTCAGGGATTTTAGGGGCGTCAAGTGCCCGATGAATTTTGTTAAAACAAAACTCGTCCTTGAGGGCATGAAAGCCGGTGAAAAACTCGAGATACTACTTGACGACGGTGAACCCATAGAAAACGTGCCTGCCTCGCTGAAAAACGAAGGGCATGAAATACTGAATATGGACAAAAGGGATTCTTTCTGGTCGGTCCTGATAAAAAAGGGCGGTTAATGTGAAAAAAACAATCCATGACGAGCATCATTTAAGGAGTCTTTTTAAGGCGATAACGTGGAGGATAACAGGAACGATCGATACGATGATCATATCCTTTTTAATTACAGGGAAGCTGAAATGGGCCATCTCAATCGGGCTTGTGGAAGTCTTTACGAAAATGATACTTTACTATTTTCATGAAAGGGTTTGGAACAAGATAAAATTGGGCAAGAAAAGCAAGGAAATCGAATACAATATATAGAAATACCCGTTATGGAGGAAAAAAATGGATAAAAACGAAGCGGATAAACTGGTTGAAAAACTGAAAGGTTGCGGCGCAAAAGAGGTGATGGAATTCCTTTTTGGAGCTTTCGGCGTAAAAGCTGCCATTGCATCCAGCCTAGGTGCAGAGGACCAGGTCCTGACATGCATGGCCGCCGGTATAAACCGGTATTTTAGGATATTTACCCTGGATACGGGCAGGCTGCCGCAGGAAACATATGACGTAATGCAGGAGACGATTGAAAAATACCGCATCAGTTACAGCGTGTCATTCCCCGAAGCCGGGGATGTCGAAAAGATGGAAAATAAATACGGCCCAAACTTATTCTATGAAAGTGTTGAGAACAGGAAAATGTGCTGCGGTGTAAGAAAAGTAAAACCGCTGAAAAAGGCCCTGTCCGGGATATCCGTATGGATAACCGGCCTGCGCAGGGAGCAGGCAGCAACGCGAGGAAACCTGGAGATCATAGAGTGGGACGAAGGCAACAACATGATAAAGGCAAATCCGCTCGCATTATGGAGCGAAAAGCAGGTTTGGGATTATATAAAGAAGAATAATGTTCCTTATAATAAGCTTCACGACAAAGGCTACCCGAGCATAGGCTGCGCGCCCTGCACAAGGGCAATAAAAGCCGGCGAGGATATAAGGGCAGGCAGGTGGTGGTGGGAAACGCCCGAACAGAAAGAATGCGGGCTGCATGTGAAGGACGGGAAGCTTGTGAAGTCAAAGGCTCGAGATAGTAGAGAGTAGATAGTAGAAGGAGCTTGCCATGTACCCGAGCTACTGCGAGTGGTACATGGTTTGTGTTGCTCTTATTATAGAAGATCGTAATTCAATGACATTAATTTTTGGAGGAAGTAATGGACAAACTTGAAAAACTTGAGGCGCAGGGCGTTTACATATTGCGGGAGGCTTACAAGGAATTTAAAAGCCTTTGCATGCTCTGGTCCATTGGCAAGGACTCAACTGTCATGCTCTGGCTCGCGCGCAAGGCTTTTTTCGGGCACGTGCCTTTTCCTCTCGTGCACATTGACACGCACTATAAAATACCAGAGATGATAACTTACCGCGACAGGCTCGCGCTTGAATGGAACTTAAACATGGTTTACGGCGAAAATGCGGATGCGCTCTCGCAAAAATTGACTTTTCCCGATGGTAATGCGGACAGGATCGCCTGCTGCAAAAACTTAAAAAGCGAAGCTTTAAAATACACGCTTTCAGGCGGGTGGAAAAGATACAGGATAAACCACGCAACGGGCAAATACGAGGAAGACGCTAACAAAGAGCCTTATACCGGCGTCATAGTCGGGGTCAGGGCGGATGAGGAAGGGTCGCGTTCCAAAGAGCGTTATTTTTCTCCGCGCGACAGGGAAAACGACTGGGACGCGGGGGACCAGCCGCCCGAGATGTGGAACCAGTACAAGACGGATTTCGCGCCCGGCACGCACGTCAGAGTTCATCCGCTGCTGGACTGGACAGAGCTTGATATCTGGGAATACATAAGGAAAGAAAGCATCCCGGTTGTGCCGCTTTATTTTGACCAGGGCAAAGGAATCCGGTACAGGTCACTGGGATGCTGGCCGTGCACAAAACCCATAAATTCAACATCGAAAAACATCGATGAAATAATAGAAGAACTGAAAAGCGGGAAGCTGAAAAACATAGCAGAGAGATCGGGCCGCGAGCAGGACAAGGAAGACGGCGGGTCACTGGAAACTTTAAGGCGGGACGGATACATGTAATGTTCAGGAAAAGTTGTTAAGCCAAAAGACAAAAGCCAAAAGTAAAGTATTTAAGGTATTAAGGTTTTAAGTACGGCATTTAGGTTTTTGTTCCAGGTTTACTTTTTGATCCACTTGATACTACTTGACTTACCCTTAACTTTTGTCTCTTGGCTTTTGGCTTAAAAACTTAAAAAGGAGCCTTATGAAAGATACAATTTTAACACCCGACGCCGAACGCATGAACATCGTCATCGTCGGCCATGTCGACCATGGTAAATCAACTGTTATCGGCAGGCTTCTTGCCGATAACAATTCCCTGCCTGAGGGCAAGCTTGAGGCTATAAAGGCTTTTTGCCTGAAAAACTCGCGGCCCTTTGAGTATGCTTTTCTTTTGGACGCTTTAAAGGATGAGCAGTCGCAGGGTATTACCATAGACACCGCGAGATGTTTTTTTAACACTCAAAAACGGCAGTACGTTATCATAGACGCTCCCGGCCATATTGAATTTCTTAAGAATATGATCACCGGCGCTTCCCGCGCGGAGGCCGCTCTGCTTGTCATAGACGCAAAAGAAGGTGTGAGGGAAAACTCAAAGCGGCATGGTTTCATACTTTCGCTGTTGGGCATCCGGCAGGTGGCGGTTTTGATAAATAAAATGGACCTTGTCGATTACAGCGAAAAAGTTTTTAATTCCATAAAAAAAGAATATGGCGCGTTTTTAAAAAGGCTCAACGTGGAAGCTGTGGAGTTCATACCTGTTTGCGCGCGTGACGGGGAAAACTTCATAAAACCCTCAGGCAAAACGCCATGGTACTCAGGCAGCACGGTTATCGAAAGGATGGACCTTTTTGAAAAGGAAAAGGACAGGGAAAACAAGCCGTTCCGCATGCATGTGCAGGATATATATAAATTCACGGCCGAAGGCGACGAGCGGCGCATCATGGCGGGAACCGTTGAGACCGGGGAAGCCAGGCCCGGGGACGAGGTTGTTTTTCTTCCGTCAGGAAAAAAATCCCGCATAACAGCCGTCGAATCCTTTAACGAAACGCAGCAACCGGTTTTGACAGCCGGACAGGCAAAAGGTTTTACCGTAGATACGCAGATATACATAAAACGCGGGGAATTAGCCTGCCTTGCCTCGCAGCCCATGCCTGAAGTAGGTTTCGCTTTTAAAGCGAATATATTCTGGCTCGGCAGGAAGCCCATGATATACGGGAAAAGGTATAAGCTGAAAATAGGCGCGGCAAGGGAACCGGTTTACCTTGAAAAAATACTCAACATTATAGACGCGGCCGAGATCGAGGCTGAACAGGATAAAAAGCAGATAGACAGGCATGACGTGGCGCAGTGTGTTTTTAAAACCGTAAAGCCAATCGCCTATGACCTGTATGCCGACAACCAGCGTACGGGAAGGTTTGTTATTGTTGATGATTACGAAATATCCGGCGGAGGCATAATAACAGAGGCAATAAGGGGAGAAAAGTCCTTTGCGGACAGCCATGTGGAAAAAAGGGAATTTAGCTGGCAAAAAGGGGAAATACAGGCCTCGGAAAGGGCGTTAAGGTTCGGGCAGACGCCAAAACTTATTGTCATAACCGGGCCTGACGCGGCTGTTACGGATACATTCTCCAGGCTGCTCGAGAAAAGGCTTTTTAACGACGGTAAAAACGCATATTACCTGGGCATGCCGGCTATAAAGGGCGGGCTTGATTCTGACATGGGCGGCGAATTTGACAGGGACGAGCATGTAAGAAGGATAGGCGAACTGGCCAGGATCATAACAGACACCGGTGCGATTTTTATAACAACCCTTACGGATGCCGATGATTTTGAGATAGATGAGATACGCTCGCTGAACAGGCCATCGGGAATTATCATAATAGACATGGGCGGAAATTTAAAAGAGGCTGATGATCTTGTGCAGCTTGCAAAAGATAGTACTTTAGACGGGGCCGTAAACAGGGTTAAGGCGTTTCTACTGGAAAAAAACATAATCCTGGAGTATTATCTGTGACATATCCGGTGATGCTGTCTTTAACGGGAAAAAAATGCCTTGTTGCAGGGGCCGGGACAATTGCTGAAAGGAAAACAAGGCGGCTTTTAGCCGAAGGCGCGGATGTATCCGTGGTAAGCCCCCGGACTTCGGGATATTTCATAAGGAACAGGAAAATAAAGCTCATAAAAAGAAAATTTAAAGTCGCGGACCTGAAAGGAAAATTCCTTGTTATCGCCGCAACAGACGACAAAAATTTAAACGGCAGGATATGCGGGCTGGCTGTAAAAAAAAATATGCTCGCAAACAGCGTAAGCGGCAGGGAAAATACAAATTTCATGAACATGGTTTTTGTGAAGAAAAAAGGCATGGTGGCTGCGGTTTCATCAAACGGAAAGGATATTAAAAAAAGCCTTGGGATCGCGGAGAAAATAAGGAAAAAAATTCTTTAATTTGCGCACAAGACACGGTTGTGATAGTATATAGATACTGTCCGAAAAGCCCTTATGATAGGTCGTGTCCGGTACGAACTTTAATTTTTCTATGGATTTTGCGCTTATATTATATAGGGGAATCGCGCAAAGGCCATAGAAAAATTAAAGTTCGTACCGGACACGATAAAGAATTACATGGATTTATAGGGTTTTCCGGCAGTATCATATAATGTAAGGTGTGAATATGAACAAAGTAAAACAAAATAAAACCAAAGTTTATCTTATAGGCGCAGGGCCGGGCGACCCGGAATTGCTGACAAAAAAGGCGGAAAGAATCCTGAGCGAAGCCGACACGGTTATATATGACAGCCTTGTTTCGCGGGATATTATAAGGAAAATAAAAAAAGCCGTGAAAATCCCGGCGGGCAGAAGGAAACAAAGACATTCTGTTTCGCAGCAGCGGGTGAACGAACTTATTCTTGAAAATGTCATGAAAGGCAGGGTCGTTGCCCGTTTAAAAGGCGGAGACCCGCTTATATTCGGAAGGGCCGCGGAAGAGATGGATTTCCTTGAAAAACACGGGATAAGCTACGAAATAGTGCCGGGGATATCCGCAGCACAGGCCGCGGCCGCGTGCATGAAAATACCCTTAACCGAAAGGGGGATGTCATCTTCCGTGATATTTTGTACGGGACATCCCATGAACAGTGTTTATATACCCCCTAAAAACTTCAAAGGAACCGTTGTTTTTTACATGGCGGCGACCGTTATAAACGAAATTTCCAAAATGTTCCTCAAAAAAGGCTGGCCTGCCGGCACACCGCTGGCAGTCGCTTCAGGCGTTGGCACAAAACCACAAAAAACATACAGGCTTAACCTCGGGACGGCCGCAAAGCGGATAAAACCGTTTTTTTCACCGGCAACTGTTATAATAGGCAGTGTGGTAAACAGACAACCGCGAAGCGCGAAAAAAAAGGAAAGTTATGACAAATATCGGATCATTCCCATTAAAATGGGTGGCGTGGGAAACCACTAAAAAGTGCAACTTAAAGTGCATTCATTGCAGGTCAAACGCCGACGCATCGCATTTTGATACTGTGGATACAAAAAAAGCCATTGAACTTATGGAAAAGGTCGCGGAGTTTGCGCGGCCCGTGTTTGTATTGACCGGCGGTGAGCCGCTTTTACGCGGGGATATTTTCGAGCTTGCAAAATACGGGACAAAGCTGGGTTTTAAAATGGCAATGGCCACAAACGGCTCGCTTGTAACGGATGAAGTCTGCGAAAAAATAAAGGGATCAGGCATAAAAATAATTTCATTGAGCCTGGACGGACCCGGCGCCGAAGCACACGACAATTTCCGGAAACAAAAAGGGTCTTTTGACGCGGTGATCTCGGCTGCGGAAAAATTCAGGGCCCACGGGATTGAATTCCTGATTAATTCCTCCTTTACAAAGAGGAACCAGCCTTATATAGAAGACACTTATCTTTTAGCCAGGAAACTCGGGGCAAAAGCCTGGTATATGTTCATCGTGGTGCCCATGGGCAGGGGCAAAGGCCTTTTAGACGAGCTTATAAGCAGGGAAGATTATGAAAAAATACTGAAATGGCATTATAATATGGAAATAAAAGAGCACGAAATACTTGTAAGGCCGACATGCGCGCCGTCTTATTACAGGATATTTGCCGAAGAACAAAAAAAATCCGGCAATAATTCAGACAGGCGGAAACTGTCGTTTTCGCCGGGCGGCGGCAAGGGCTGCGTCGCAGGGCAGTCCATAGCCTACATAAGCGCGGAAGGCGATGTTTATCCGTGCAGTTATTTTACCGGACCGGGAGGCAATATTTTCAGGCAAAAATTTTCGGAAATATGGGAGTCCGGGCTTTTTAAATCATTCAGGGATTATTCGGATTATAAGAGCAGGTGCGGCGTTTGCGATTACAGGAACACGTGCGGCGGCTGCAGGGCAAGGGCGCTTATATATGACAATGATTTGAAATCAAACGATCCTTACTGCGGTTATGTGCCCGCCTCATGGGAGGCGGTAAAATGATACTGGATGTCATTGAAGGCAGGAAAATAGACCATTCCCCGGTATGGTTCATGAGGCAGGCTGGCAGGTACATGGCCCAATACAGGGCGATAAAGGAAAAGCACACCTTCCTTGATATGTGCAAAACCCCGGATTTGGCAGCGGAAGTTACGCTTCAGCCCGTGAAAAAATTCGGTTTTGACGCGGCAATAATTTTTTCCGACATACTGCTGCCGCTTGAACGCATGGGTTTTGGCCTGGAATTCAATCCCGGGCCGGTAATCAAAGGCTCAGTTGAAACCAAGGCGGATGTCGACAAGCTTAAAATCCCGGGGGAAAAGGATTTTGATTTTCTTGCACAAGCCATACGCCTTGTAACCGCGTCTTTACCCGCGGAAAAAGAAGTCATCGGATTTTGCGGCGCGCCTTTTACTTTATTCGCGTATATAATGAAAGAAAAACACGGCATCGGGTTTGAAGGGGCATTAAAAATGAAGGACTCAGCGGTTTATGCGCCTCTTATGGAAAAGGTCACGGAGGCGGTAATAAATTGCGCTTTGGCCCAGGTAAAGGCGGGCGTGAAGGTTTTTCAGATATTTGACACATGGGCGGGGCTGCTTGAACCCGGGTTTTACGGGGAACATTCCGCGCCTTATGTGGATAAAATAGCAGGCAGGATAAAGGCGGCAGGCGCCCGCGTGATCTATTTTTTTAAAAACGGATGGGGCCTGGCTGAGGCTGTCGGCAAACTTGAAAATATTGACGTTTTGTCCGTGGATTCTTCCATGACGCTGGCGGAATTCAACAGGAGGACAGGGAACAAATTCATCCTGCAGGGGAACCTGGACCCCGCAGTCCTGCTAAAAAATAAGGATGGGATAAAAAATGGAATAGACGCGGTGCTTGCAGACTCGCGCGGGCTTAAAGGGCATATTTTCAACCTTGGACACGGGGTGATCAAGGAAACTCCCGAGGAAAACGTGATGTTTGCGGTCGAATACATAAAAAGCGCGGGCAAAAGATGAGAGAAATCATCCTCGCGCACATGGGCGGGCCGGATACCGCGGATGAATTGCGCATGTTTCTCCGCAATATTTTCAAGGACAGGGATATGATAAAACTTCCTTTGCAGGGCCTTCTCGGGCCGCTTATAGCCGCGCTAAGGTTCAAAAAATCACTGGCTAATTATGAAAAAACCGGATGGACTCCCGTAAAAAAATTAACCATATCGCTGGCGGCAAAACTTTCAAAAATATTTGAAAATGACGGCCTGCGCGTGCGCGCGCTTTACACGCATGTACCGCCTTACATAGAAGAAGCCGGGCCTGACGCTTTGGTTTTGCCGCTTTACCCGCATTATTCATCGGTGCTCGCGGGGCTGATGGAAAAAAGGCTGTCTGGCAGGACAATAATCAGGGAATGGCACAGGCAGGGCAAATTTCTTGAAATGACGGAAAAAAACGCGGCAAACGCCCTGTCGCTCCTGGGCAGCGGCGAAAAAACAATGCTTTTCATAGCGCACAGCCTGCCTGAGGCTGTGATAAAAAACAACGACCCGTACATACGGGATATAGAGGAAACATACAGGGTGCTTGCGGCAAAATTTTCCGGTTTCGAATGCAGGCTCGCTTATATAGGAAAAGCAGGTCCGGGAAAATGGGTCGGGCCCGAAGCGTCGGGCATAATAAAAGAAGCGGGCAAACGCGCGAAAAAGATCGCGGTTGTTTATTTAAGTTTCCCGCTCGACAATATCGAAGTGCTGTATGATATAGACATCAAGCTTAAGCAGGAAGCGGCCGACAGCGGGGCAGCGGGATTTGCGCGCGCTGTGTTGCCGAATGACAGCGGCGAATTCACGGGACTTATGGAAAAGGTCATAAGGGAGAATTTATGAAGATAGCAATTATCGGCGGCGGTATATCGGGTTTAAGCGCTGCATATTACCTGACAAAGAATGCCGCGCCCAAAGCGCATAACATCACAGTTTATGAAAAAGAAAAAAGACCGGGCGGCACCATAGGTACCATAAAAGAAGACGGATTTACAGCGGAAACCGGGCCGAACGGATACCTTGACAGCAAGCCTTACATAACAGAGCTGGCCGCCGCGCTCAACATCCAGGGTTCTCTGCTAAAGGCAGATGCGGCTTCGGCCGCGCGGTATATTTTTGACGGGAAAAAATTGCACAAACTGCCGGAAAACCCGGGCGCGTTCATAAAGAGCGGCCTTATAAGCATTGCGGGAAAGCTCAGGATAATCGCGGAGCCGCTGGTTGTGCCAAAAAAAAGCAGTGAAGATGAAAGTGTGGCGTCTTTTACAAGGCGCAGGCTTGGCCGCGAAGCGCTCGACAAACTTGTCACGCCCATGGTCAGCGGCATATTCGCGGGCGATCCGGAAAAATTGAGCTTAAAGAGCGCTTTTCCGCGGATGTTTGAGCTTGAACGCGAATATGGTTCGCTTTTTAAAGCCATGGCAAAACTCGGGCGCGGAGGCGCGCCGCCGGGAAAACTGACCAGTTTTGATAATGGAATGGGTGTTATAATAGAAGCGCTAAGCAAAAATCTGGGCAGAAACATAAAAACAGGATTTTCTGTTGATTCAGTGAAGCGTATCGGGGGTTCATGGAGCCTGTCAGGCAGCGGATTTATGTCCAGCCACGATGCCGTGGTTTTTGCCGTGCCTTCTTATGAACTCGCCGGGATGTTTGAACCGGCAAGGGCAGCGGCCGGCCGTATTGATTACGCGCCGCTTTCGGTCGTGCACCTGGGTTTTGAGCAAAAGGACATTGAAAAAAAGGCAGCCGGGTTCGGCTTTTTAACCGCGGGAAAAGTGAAAAACGCCGCGCTTGGAGCTGTTTTTGCGTCAATTATTTTCAGGAACAGGGCGCCCGAAGGAAAAGGGCTGATCACTGTCATGGCAGGCGGCGATAAAAACAGGGAAGTATATGCGCTCACCGACGCAGACCTTTTGAAAGCTGTTTTGGACGGCTTGAAGCGGGCAACCGGGATCAGTGCGGCGCCTGTGTTTACAAAGATCATAAGGCATGAAAAAGCCATTCCCATATACCGTGTCGGGCATGAGGATATTGTCGCGGAACTGTTGAAGATCTTTTCAGGATTTCCCGGGCTGTATCTTGGAGGCAATGCTTTTTTCGGCATAAGCGCAAGCGATATGGTGAAAAGGTCCGCGGCTGTCGCGGCGGAAATAAACAGCATTAGATAAAGGAGAAGTTTTAATATGGAAAGAATCTGTGTTGAAGGCATAAATCACAGGACATCGGAACTTATTCTCAGGGAAAAACTCTATGTGCCGGCAAATATGCTGGCTGAAACACTTTCAGGGCTCCTTAAAACTCGCGGTATTGATGAATGCATGATACTCTCCACGTGCAACAGGACGGATATTTATTATGTTTATTCCGGCAAGGATATGGGGACCGCGGCCATGGAGGCCCTCTGCGGGATGAAAAACATTGACTTTAAAAAGCACGCCGCGGCATTTTATTTATTCAGGGGAAGCAGGGCCGTTGAACACGTTTTCAAAGTGGCGTCTTCACTTGATTCCATGGTAATAGGCGAGAACGAGGTTACAGGGCAGTTTAAGGACGCGTTCGTCGCTGCCCTTGAAAATAAATCCGCAGGCAGGGTCTTATACGCGCTTTTCAACGCTGCCATGGCCGCGGAAAAAAGAGTCCGCAACAGTACGGACATATCAAAAGGCGCGGTCTCGGTAAGTCATATTGCCGTTGAACTTGCGGCCGGGATATTCGGCACGTTAAAGGGTAAAAGGGTACTTCTGATAGGGGCCGGCAGGATGGCGCAGATGGCGGCCGAGCATTTCAGGAAAAAAGGGGCCGGCTCCATAGACGTGCTGAATAAGACATATGAAAAGGCAGTGGATATGTCAAAGGAATTCAAAGGGGCCGCGTATGGGTTCGGGAGCCTGAAACAGGCAATGGAAAACACGGATATTGTCCTGGCCTCAACGGGGTCGGTAAAACCGGTGATAAAAACAAAACTCATCAGGGGCATAGCGGCAAAAAGGAATACGCCGCTGCACATTATAGACATAGCGGTACCGCGCGACACCGAAGCCGGGATAAAAAATATAAAAGGAGTATTCGTTCATGACATGGATGACTTAAATAAACATGTCGAAAAGAATATGGCGGCAAGAAAGAGCGGGTATAAAGCGGCGGAAGCTGTCATAAAACACGCAACCGGAAAATTTGAAAAAATGCTGATAATGAAGGACCTGGCGCCGGTTATGCAGGGCATAAAGGAAAAAATATACGGCATAGTTGTGGAAGAAAGCCTGAAAACAGCCAGGGAAAACAAACTGCCGCTCTCGGCCGCGAGACTGGTGGAAAAGAACGCGGTTGCCGTAGTTGACAGGATCATAAGCACGCACATGAATGAATTAAAAAAAAGGATAGACGCCGGCGGGGATTACGAAAGTTTCATCAAACTGATAAAGGAAGAGTTTAAAATATGACGGGAACAGTCAGGATAGGGACAAGAGGCAGCGGTTTGGCCATGCTGCAGGCGCGCATTGTAGCCGGAAAATTCAATGCGCTCGGTGATAAAACAGAGATAATCGTGATTAAGACAACAGGCGACATGGAAAAAGACGTTCCGCTGTATTCCATGAAGCAGACAGGCGTATTTGTGAAAGAGCTCGAAACAGCGCTGCTTGAAGGCAGGATAGACGCTGCCGTGCATTCACTCAAGGACATGCCCGTGGATCTAAGGTCCGGGCTTGAGATAACGGCAATGCTTGACAGGGAAAACCCGCTGGATGTTTTCATATCCGCAAAGTACAAGGAGTTAAAGGAAGTGCCAAAAGGAGGAAGCATAGCCGCGGGAAGCATAAGGCGGATGAGCCAGGTGAAAGCCGCGATGCCGGGCCTTATAGCACAGTCCATAAGGGGGAACGTGGAAACACGCGTAAAAAAAATAATGGAAAGTTTTGACGGCGGCATAATGGCGGCCGCCGGCATAATAAGGCTGGGGCTTGACAAGGCGGGGCTGAATATTATTGCGGCCGATGAATTCACGCCCGCGCCCGGGCAGGGGATAATCGCGGTGGAAACCGTAAACGGCTCGTCAGCCGGTATTGCGGCCGCCAAATTTGACTGCCTTGAATCAAGGCTGTGTTACACGGCTGAAAGGGATTTTTTAAAGGAAACCGGAGGAGGCTGTTCTTTGCCGGTCGGCGCGCTGTGCGTAAAGTCCGCAAAAGGGCACAGCCTTTACGGTTACATAGGGGATGAAGAAGGAAAACTGGTTTACAGGGGTCTCTTTGAGTTTGCGGAATATAACAGGCCTTACGGCCGCGAACTGGCGGAAAAACTTCTTTCAGCTGGGGGGAGGGCTGTGCTTGAAAATATCAGGAAAAAAAATAGCGATAACCAGCACAATTGAAAATTTCGAAAAGGCCGTTGCAACCGCAAAAAGTGCGGGGCTTGACGCGGCGCACTTTGCGACAATAGAGATACAGCCGCTTGATTTTACGGTGTCCGGGCGCCAATACGACTGGGTGATATTTACAAGCAGGAACGCGGTCGATTTTTTTGTCAAAAAATCCGGAAAAGGATATTTTAAGGGTAAAAAAACAGGCTCGATCGGCGGCGAGACATCGGCTGCCCTGGAAAAATGCGGGATAAAATCGGATTTTATCCCCTCTGAATTCAATTCACAGGCGTTTGTCAAAGAAGCCGGGATTGCATATGATTTTTCCGGAAAAAAGGTGCTTTTGCCGTGTTCGGCCATATCAGGAAAGAATATTGCGGACGGACTTACCGCGCTCGGCGCTGAAATTGACAGGCTCTTCGTTTATACGGCAGTAAAAGCGCAAAAGAGCTCTTCACAGATAAAAGAATTCATGGACAACAGGCCGTACCGCGCGATATTGTTTTCCAGCCCTTCGTCATTTAAAAATTACCTGGAAATAACAGGGGAAGAAGGCAGGGCCGCGCTTATGGAATCAGCGGCAATAGCAATAGGCGCCCAGACCGCGGACACAATAATAAAATCAGGGTTTAATAATGTCATAACATCGGACAAAAGTAGTTTCGAATCAATGGTCAGGACAGCCTCAAAACTATAAGCCAATAACGGAGGTTAAGATGAAATTTCCAGAGCACAGGGCAAGGCGTTTAAGGCAGAATGCGGGCATAAGGAAGCTTGTCAGGGAAACAGGGCTTGAAGCCTCTAATTTCATGCAGCCTGTTTTTGTAGTCCCGGGCAGTAAAATAAAAGAGGAGATAAGCTCAATGCCGGGTGTTTACAGGTTTTCGTCCGACATGATATGCTCTGAAGTGGAAGAAGTTAAAAAATGCGGCATTCCCGGGGTGCTGATATTCGGGGTGCCTGAAAAAAAGGACGATAAAGGCACGGGTGCGGCAGATAAGAACGGCATAGTGCAGGTTGCGCTAAAAAACATTAAAAAGGAGTTCCCTGACATAATAGCCGCGACAGACGTGTGCCTGTGCGCGTACACAAAGTCGGGCCACTGCGGCATCCTTGATGGAAATAAAATAGACAATGACCGTTCCCTCGCTGCGCTGTCAAAAATGGCCCTGTCGCACGCCAGAGCAGGGGCTGATATGGTGGCGCCGTCGGACATGATGGACGGCAGGGTGGCAGCCATCAGGAAAGAACTCGACGACAGCGGCTTTACAGACACCATCATAATGTCATACTCGGCAAAATACGCGTCCGCTTTTTACGGGCCGTTCCGCGAGGCCGCGCATTCGGCGCCTGCATTTGGCGACAGGAAAACATACCAGATGGACCCTGCAAATTCAGCCGAGGCAATAAAGGAAATGAAGCTTGATATAGACGAAGGCGCGGATATAGTCATGGTAAAGCCTGCTCTTGCATACCTGGATATAATACAGAAGGCATCGCAGGTTCTCGACGTCCCCATTGCCGCGTACAGCGTGAGCGGCGAATACAGCATGATACTGTCGGCAGGCGCTAAAGGGCTGCTTGACGGGCAGGCTGCCATGATGGAGGCCCTGCTTTCCATGAAAAGGGCGGGCGCAAGGATTATAATAACATACTACGCGAAGGAAGCGGCGAAGATTATAAAACAGGCGCGGGATTAAGTTTTGATACTGTAGAACATAGATAGACTTATTTGAATAAACTCAAATAACTATCCAGAACAAATATTCTATTTTTTGATTGGCCTGTAGATTCCTTTAAAATTCCTACTGCTTGAAATTCATCAACAAGCCTTGCGGCAGTTGCAAATGCAACCTCAAGGTACTCAGCAACACCAACAATACTGACAGCCGGATCCCCAAACAGCTTTAGTAACAGGCGGTTAGCCAGTTTAATCCTTTTCCCAAAGCCAAGGATTTTTTCATTGTATTCTTTTCTTAAGGTTACAATTGCCTGCAATGTTTCCTTTCCGTTTTTTGCTGTATCTATGACTCCTGAGAGGAAGAATTTTATCCATTGTTCCATATTTCCAGATGACCTGACCATGGTGAGAGCATCGTAATAGGAACCCTTGTGTTTTTCAAAAAACGCAGACAGATAAAGCGCGGGTTTTTGTAGAAAGCCCAGCTCTACGAGTTGCAGTGTTATTAGCAGCCGGCCCAATCTGCCATTCCCATCGCAAAAAGGGTGTATGGTCTCAAACTGATAGTGACTCATGGCTATTTTTATCAGATTTGGAATTCCAAGCCCTCTATTGTGCCAGAACATTTCAAGGTCCGAAAGTAAATCAGATAAATCATCCCAATGAGGCGGGACAAAAAACGCATCCCTGGGACTTGAACCACCAATCCAGTTCTGGCTTTTTCTTACTTCACCGGGATATTTTTTTTCTCCGCGCACACCTGACATTAACTGGGAGTGGGTTTCTTTTAGTAGCCTGATTGACAGCGGAAGATTGGCAAGTTCTGCTATTGCACGTTTTACCGCAGATATATAATTATGGACTTCTGCCCAATCATCACGTTTTTCCGGGTTTACTTCGGATTGTGGTTTAACAATATCATCAATATCGGTCCTCGTACCTTCGATCCTACTCGATGTTGTGGCTTCCTTTAATACATGCATCTTAATAAAAAAATCGACATCAGGTACCAGGTTTGAATATGCGTTTAACTCTCCGAGAAAACGCATGGCTTCTTCAAGCTGCATAGTGATTTCCTTATCGGACCACTCAAATTGATTGTTTATATGAGTGGGTAAAAAGCTTTTATACTCTGTATCTTTATTTGGAAAAATTGTCTTGAAAGTGCCTGGATTATACATATTATCCTCCAATTGAATATATAATATCATTTGAAGTAGTAAGTGTCAATATGATTATGTATATTTTAACTTAGTTAACTAAGTTAAAATATGAATGGGTTTAGTTTTAAGATTGACTTCAATAAAAAAAACGTAGTTTATAAGAAGATTTATATTGACAAAGACACTATCTTATGTTAATATTATATTTGTAGCGCATGCAACACTCTGAAAAGGAGAAGCCTTATGAAAGCAAAGCTAAGCGAAATAGCGGATATTACAGCGGGCTTTTTACAGCGAGAATCAAAGAAGCCTGCTGAACTTACTACTATATTAATTATACAGCTTCGTGACCTGAATGTCAATGGAACCATAGACTATGACCATTTAAGGACTGAAGATATAAGCAGCAAAGACAAATACCCGGAGCTATTTTCCGGGGATGTGATATTCGCGGCAAAGGGGAGCAAAAGAAGTGCCGGGGTAATAGACAGAAAACTGGAAGGAACAACGGTTTCAAACCACTATCTTATTATAAGAATCAAGGATGATTTTAAAAGCAGGGTTTTATCCAGTTATCTTGCTTGTTATCTGCGGCAGAAGCCGGCCATGGATTATTTTGACCAGTGCGGTTCTGGCTCGCATATCCCGTTTGTATCCGCTGCCGCGCTAAAGGAACTGGAAGTTGAACTCCCACCAATTGAAAAACAAAAAACCCTGGCCGAACTTGGGGAACTGATCGGCAGGGAAGATAAGCTTGAAAAAGAATTATTTGAATTGAGAAAGCTTTATTACAAGAATTCTTTGGAAAAGGTAATAAGGATTTTTGGGGGATGAGCATACCCTCCAAAAACACCACCCGCAAAAAAATGGAAAGATTATTGGCTTGCATATGAAATGACGGATAAAGATACATAGGATTTTAGTAGTTTTGCTCTTATCCAGGCGTTGTTATTGGATTGGGATTAAGGTTTACGCTGGAGATCATAGCCACCATGGTTGTAAAGATAGAAGTAAATGTAGGAATGGTGGTGATAATAATGATAAAGGCAGTAATGCTTATGGCGGGAGTCGCGCTAATGGGGTTATGGCTCCGGCATAAGGATGTACCCAATTTCAATAATACGGCCGTTTAGTAGGAGATATAGCGCAGAGGGGGCCTAAAGCCCCCTCGCCCCGCCAAAGTACTTGTTTAATGAGATTAAAAAAGGAGGCAAATATGCAAATTATAATGCTTATTATTGGATTGGTGGTTGGTTTTGTTATTGGTTTTCTAATGACGAAATTCCTTCAAAAACCAATATTTAACAAGGAAAAAGAAGTGTTACTTGAAAAAAATATAATTGAGTTGAAAGGTGAGCTAGAAACTGTCAGAAATAAATATACGGATGTAGTGAGCCAGGCAGCAACTAAAGATATGCAAATTAAAGCTGTTGAAGCTCAAATTCAGGAATTAAAAAAACTTAAAGAAGAATTCAAAACAGCAGCAGATTCAGTGCTTAGAGAAGCAGGTAAAGATATAACCGATGCAAGTGGAAAAAAAATTGACGATATATTAAAACCATTAAAAGAATCCATTTCGCAATTTCAACAAAGAGTTGAGACTGAAGGAAAGGAACGTGCAACTTTAAAAGGACAAATAGAACAGTTACACGATCTGAATAAACAAATGAGCAAAGAGACAAATGATCTCACCAATGCACTTAAGGGGCATGTAACAACCCGCGGCAAATGGGGGGAATTTATCCTTGAAACTATTCTACAAAAATCCGGTTTAGAGGAAGGAAGAGAATACACAAAGCAGGAAGCACAAAAAGGCGAGGATGGAAGCAGGCCAAGGCCGGACGTTATCTTTAATTTACCAGGAGACAAACATATTGTTTTAGATTCTAAAGTAATTTTAAAAGATTATGAATCATTTTGTTCGTGTGAGGAAAAGACGTCGCAAGATACTCATCTTAAGAATTATCTTTCAGCAATAAGAGAAAGGATTAAAAGTCTTAGTTCTAAAGAATATACAAAAATTGAAGGAATAACATCTCCGGATTTTGTCATTATGTTTTTGCCAATTGAAGGAGCATTTTCCACAGCAATGCATTTTGATGCAGATCTAATAATGGATGCTTATGACAAAAATGTGCTTATTCTTAGTCCCTCATTATTGATTGCCACCCTGAGAATTATATATAATATTTGGCAACTTGAAAAACAAAATAAGAATGTTGTTGAAATAGCAAAACAAGCTGGAGCTTTATACGACAAATTTGTTGGTTTTTTGGAGGACTTAATAGGCATTGGAAACAAAATAAAAAACACACAGGATGCCTACGACTCTGCAATAAAAAAGCTAAAAGACGGTTCAGGAAATCTTATAAACAGAACGGAAAAAATAAAAGCACTTGGTGCAAAAACAACGAAGGAAATACCCAAGGAATTTCAAGATGCTATTGAGCAGTCGGAAGAGGATAAAAATGTACCATTCTAATTTATTCGGCGAACAACAAAGTGATATTCTTAAGGTTAAACTTTTCTGCGACGAAAGCGGGACGAAAAACTGGTTATATATTGGACTGCTTGTTGTTCCAGAGTCTGATGAAGAGGGATTACTTAATGATTTACTGAATAACAGGTGTGGTAGCAAAGATCCTAAAAAAGTAAAAGACTGGATAAATTGCAAGGAAAAATGTGATTTTCACGATGGGAATAATAAAGAAGTTCACTTTACAAAACTGAATGATAGAAAAGATTTGTATTATATATCAGAAAGATGGATGAATTACTTATTGTCTGGAAACAATAAAATCAGATTTTATGTTTTGGGTATTGATAGAACAAAATTAAATTTATCAGAATTTGGGAACGGGAAAAATAGGGAAAGCAGAATTTATAACAGGTTTTTTAGGGCGGCGCTTTTATATTGCGTAAAAAAGTTTTTTGGAAAAGAAACAAAAGTCGATATTACTTCAATTTATCACGATAATAGCTCAGCCTTAGAAGGGCATGAATATTTTTCATGGCATTGTCTTAGTAAAATACCAAAACAAGAATTGAATATTGTAACCTCCGCTGATAAAATAGAATTTTTAGATTCGGATCATAAAACTTCGAATAATAAATACTCAAATTTAATCCAACTAATTGATCTGATAACAGGCAGTATAAAAGAGGTGTTTGAAGCGGAAAGTCCCAAAGATGATAATGACAAAATAAAAATTGCAACAAAAATCGTACCTTTAGTTGACAGAATTATAAATCAACCATGGAAAAAGAAATCAAGATACAATTATTTTGGTCGATATGATATTTCATTTTTCCCAAATAATACGATTGAGGAATTGAAAGATGATTACGGAGATTATGCAAGAGTAAAGGATAATTTTTATAAAAAAAGACCGTTGAAAATTTCTGAAAAAAACCAACAAACACTTTTTTAAAGGAGAAAACAAATGACTGAAAAAGATGACAAACTTAAGGCTGAAATAGAGAAGGCGTTATGGGCGGCTTGCGATACTTTCAGAGGGACTATTGATCCCGCACAGTATAAAGATTATATACTCGTGTTTCTCTTCCTGAAATATTTAAGTGATGTTTGGAAAGATGCGAAGATAGAGTATGAGAAACAGTTTAAAGGAGATAAAGAGAGAATAAAACGGAAACTGGAGAGGGAAAGATTTTATCTACCGGAACATTGTACGTATGATCATATATATGAAAAACGCGATCAAAACAATATTGGTGAGATTATAAATAAGGCGCTTGAAGAAATAGAAGAACGTAATAAAGCTAAACTTGATGGAGTTTTTCGGAATATTGATTTTAATTCTGAAGCCAATTTGGGACAGGTAAAAGATAGAAATAGGAGGCTTAAACACATAATAGAAGATTTTGCAAAGGAAGCACTTGATTTAAGACCTTCACGTATTGGGCATAGTGACATAATAGGCGACGCATATGAATATATGATAAAACGATTTGCAAGCGATGCCGGAAAAAAAGGGGGGGAGTTTTATACACCTCCCGAAGTTTCTGTCCTTTTATCTAAGCTTTTAAAACCCAAGGCAGGGGAGAGGTTATATGATCCTGCCTGCGGTTCAGGGTCGTTGCTTATAAAAATGGCCAAGGAAATAGGGAGTAATGATTACTCGGTTTATGGACAGGAAAACAATGGCAGCACCTGGGCGCTTTGTAAAATGAACATGTTCTTGCATGAGATAGACGGCGCAAAGATATACTGGGGTGATACCATCAATAACCCCCTGCACATCAAGGATGATGACTTAATGAAATTTAATGTAGTTGTTGCCAATCCTCCTTTTTCACTCGACAAATGGGGCGCAGAGAATGCCGCAAGCGATAAATACCACAGGTTTGACCGCGGCGTACCGCCAAAAAGCAAGGGTGACTATGCTTTTATACTCCATATGATAGCGTCTATGCTGGATGACACCGGCAGGGTGGGTGTGGTCGTGCCGCATGGAGTACTTTTCCGTGGTGGAAACGAAGGTAAGATACGGCAGAGCCTTATAGAGGACAATCTGCTGGATGTTGTTATTGGCCTGCCTGCGAATCTGTTTTATGGCGTGGGAATCCCTGTGACAGTGCTTGCTTTTAAGAAAGGGAGAAAGAAAAAAGATGTGCTTTTCATAGATGCGAGCAGGGAGTTTGAAAAGGATAAGACTAAAAATACGCTTCTGGATGAGCACGTTGAAAAGATTGTTAAAGCATATAAGGGATATGAAACCATAGACAAGTATGCTTATTTAGCTTCTTTTGATGAGATTAAGGAGAATGAGTTTAATTTGAATATACCGAGGTATGTTGATTCGTTTGAACGAGAGAAAGAGATTGATTTAAAAAAAACAGAGAAAGAAATTACGAAAGTGGAAGAAGATCTTGCTGAAGTTCGGATAAAAATAAAAAAAATGATAAAGGAACTGGGTGTCTGATAAGAAAGGAAATGCGAAGACGGGTACACATCCTGATAGAAATACGACAGTTTAGAAGGTGTTAGGGTGTGGTAATTTTTACTTGTAATTATTTATGAAATTCAAAGGATAAACAAAATGATAAGGAGTATCGATGGTTCAAGAAGAAAAATTAACGGATATCGGAAAACAAGAATATGCAAAAAAAATACAGAGTGAAATGAGCCAAAAAGCACTGAAATGTACGGTGGGATTTTATTCTGGAAAAATTTTTTTTGGTACGGGTTTTTTGTACAAAATTAGTGACAGACGATTTTGTGCTACCGCAAAGCATGTTATAGAAGATGTGGTGAGTAATGGCAAGGCATGGGTCAATATAAATAAAGGATATTTAGTTCCCGGGAAAGTGTATAAGTCAAGCGATACTGAAGATATTGCATTTTTTGAATTTGACAATGACCTACTTGGAAATGTTTCAAATAAAATATTTTTAGATTTGACAACTTTTGACCCCGCGTTCAGAAAGAAAGAGAAAGAGTTTCTTCTGCTGACTGGTTTTTCCTGTTCGACTCAGAAACTGGACCATGTAAACAAGAGGTCAAACGTAAGCTTTCAGCCGTATGGCACTATTACACCAGACAAGAAACCTATTTGGACCAAAAATTACAGCATTGAATTATTTTGTCCGGATTTTTCCACTGGCGAAAATATGACAGTTGATGATCAACCAATTTTGGAGTGGGATTTTGCAGGCAATAGCGGGTGTCCTATCTGGGACACTAATATGTCAAAAAATCGACTTGATGATTGGCATGTAGAAAAATCTAAAATAATTGGTATTTTTCATAAGTGGTATGATAAAGATCAAATATTGAGAGGAACTTTAATATCAACTATACTAATACATATGGCAAAAAAGTTTCCTGAATTAGTAGAAATTTTTGACACCACATTTAGCTACGATTGGAATAGAAAACTGAAAAGATAACAATATTATTCAACGACCTTTAGCTAAAAACGTAAAAGGAGGCGGTATAAATGAGTATGGAAGAAATTTCGACACTACGGGTGCGTGGTTTTAAGAATAAATATGGGGAGGGTATATAAGATGGCTACAACGACAATCAAAATTCGAAACTGCAACAACATTACGAACGGCGAGTTAAGCTTTTGTGATGATAAATTGAATATTTTGTTCGGTAGGAACGGTACGGGCAAATCTACGATTGCGCGAGCTATTGACCTTGCATCTCAGGGGAAATCGCTGACAGAACTTGCCCCCTACGGTAGCGTAAATACGGATGCTCAGCCATCCATTGAAGGGGTAAACTCTGGCGGTATTTTCATTTTTGATGACAATTACGTCAACCGATATGTTTACCAAACAGATACCCTGATAAAGGACACTTTCGAGGTTCTTATCCGTTCAAAAGAATATGACGAGGCAAAGAAGAACATTGATGATGCTTTAGCAAAAATAAAAACAACGATTACTGGTCGTAAAGAGGTAATTGCCTTGCAACAACAAATCGGCGTACTCATTAACAACATTGAATTTACTGGCGCAAATAAACTGGCAAAACGCAAGGGAGGTATAAAGGGTGTTCTCAATGGGAAAGGGGCATATTTTAATCCACCTACAGAACTTAATGAACTACGCCCGTTTTTTGAAGCAGCCACCGTGTCCAAATGGGCGGCCTGGCGTCTGCAAGGCTATGCCGATTTCGGAGCAAAAGGTCGTTGCCCTTATTGTTCTACTGGAGACACTGAAAAGACAACTACGATAAACAAAGTTTTTGTCGATAGTTTCGACAAGGCAAGCGTTGAGTATGCCGATGCAATCTCAAAAGCCTTGGATGCACTGTCCGCATACCTGAATATGGACAAGGCAAGAGAACTTCTCGCGTTGTTTGGTGCAAAAGAAAAAACAGCCGTTCTTGAAACCCAGCTTGCAAAACTGGGTGCAGAGGCTCGCTATCTACATGACCGGTTGACGGCAATAGTATCATTTAACGGTTCGTCTGTTGACAGGGACAATATCGCGGATTTGGAATCGAATTTGGCAGATATGAAGGTAGACCTTCAAGCTTGCGATTCCTATTTTACGGCAGACTTAACGAAAAACGAAATGAAAATAATAAATGATGAAATTGATAGTTTGTTAGAGAAGGTCGGTACTCTCAAGGGCGAGATTGGAAAGTATAATAAGCATATTCAGGACCAAATCAAGGTCATAAAGCAAGATATTAACGATTTTTTGAGCCTTGCTGGATTCAAGTACACATTCGATGTTGAGGTGATTGGTGAGAACAGTGCGCGGGCATTGCTTAAGTTTATTTTACCAGACGGCAACCCCGGCGATGTGCAGTCACAGGGCAATCATTTGAGCTGGGGCGAGAAGCACTCTTTCGCCTTAATACTCTTTATGTTTGATGCGATAAGAAGCGATGCCAAATTTATAATTCTCGACGATCCAATATCGTCGTTTGACAGCAACAAGAAGTACGCTATTATCAATCGTCTATTTAAAGTTGGTGATAAAGAGAAGAGTCTGTATCAGCGACCGGTCTTAATGCTGACTCATGACTTTGAGCCTATCATTGACTATATACAGACGAATTCCGGTAGACAGACCCATACGTCGGTCTGCGCTACGTATTTTGAAAACATTAATGGGCAAATTCGATGTACGCCAATCCAAAGAGGTGACGATTTAATGTCATCCGTAGTCCTCTTCAAGGAACTGGCTATGGATGCAATAATTGACATAGCAGCAAGAATTGGTTGTCTGCGAAAGTTCATTGAGCATCAGTTTAAGAATCCACAGATTGAGTCGAATGCTTATAACATTCTATCAAGCCTGATACACGGTCGCACAGAACCCACTTCTGATGCGGATGGTAAAAATAAGCTAACCGCTGAGCAAATTGACGAGGGTAATGCATATATTAAGAGTTTTATTCAAAATTTTGACTATCTAAAAGCACTTACTGAATGTTCCGCCCAGAAACTGTTGAGCAGATACAGTGATGAGACATCGGGGTATATCAAAATGCTTATACTCCGCGCCTATACTGAACAGAATAAAGAAGCAAGAGAACGTCTGCGTAAAATCAACGACGTGCTTCGGAAATATGTAGATGAGACATTTCATATTGAGAACGACTATATCTATTCGCTTGATGTGCGGCGTTTCAATATAGTTCCCGAAAACTATATTGTTGATGCAGACAGGTTTGTGAACACTGAAAGAGGAGGGTGAGCTGGTGCAAGATAACTTTGCCAACGCAGGATATAGATTGGTTTGCAAATTATAAAACGTTGCAAACAGATAGTTAAATCAAACGCGGGATGATTGCGACGAATATATTGCGCAATAAACTAAAGTGCGCAGCAGGAGGAAAAAATGGAAAAAAGAATAATCAGGTTTCCTGAAATGGGTTTGGAAATAGAACCGGTGATAAATATGACCGTAATTAGGAAAGGATCTTCTTTCATATATCAAGACCCGCGATATTTCTATCACAAAATTGTAAAAGAAAATTTAAAAGAGTTTTATAACGATGAAACAAATGAGAGAAAGGCTTTGAACGCATGTATAACACTATATCATGTGATAGACTGGCATTGTCCCTCTAAGGAAGAAAAGAAGAAGGTGCGCAAAGAAATACCATATGGCGAAGCATTGGAAAACATAGCCAACGGGACAAAACACTATAACAAGGAAAAACCTTATCAGTCCGGCAGGAAAGACGGAACGCATGTTCCGGAAAAGCTGATTGTTACTAATGGGAAAAACACTTTAGAACTTAGACAGATTTTAGAAGGAATTGAAAAATTTTGGGATTCTAAATTGGGTGGTAATGCATAAACAAAGATGGAAAAATCAGGCGGATAAATGGAAACAAACGTTGATATGGAAGCGGAAACAACAATACCGGAAATTAAATAAGAGATAGTAAAAAATAAAGGAGTTTGTGTAAAATGAAAATTCCAGTTAGCTGGAAGCTTTATAGATTTGACGAGATTGCTGATATTGTGAATGGGCAGGTAGATCCCAAAGAAACAAAATATCAAGGTGTGTATCAAATCAGCTCGGAAAACATAGAGTCTGGTACGGGTAAAATTGTTGAAAAAATAACCGTTGGTGAAAAGCAGATTATTTCAGGAAACTACTTGTTTGATGAGAACATGATTGTATATTCAAAAATTCGTCCAAATCTGAACAAAGTATGTGCTCCAAATTTTAAGGGTCTCTGTAGTGCAGATATTTATCCGATATTGCCAAAAACAAAAATTGTTAGTAAGAAGTTTTTATTTCAAATCATGTTAAGTGAATTCTTTTTAAAACAAGCGATTGAAGCGTCAATGAGGACGGGGATACCAAAAATTAACAGAGATGATCTTGGAATGATTAATATAATAGTGCCTATAGATATCAGAATGCAAGACCATATTACTGATATTCTTATGGCGTTTGATTCTGTCATTGAAAAAACCGAGCAGCTTACCCAGCTGAAGGAAAAGTATAAAAAGGGGTTGATGCAAAGTTTTTTTGAAAAATCAAATATTAAAGGATGTATTAAAGTATTAATGTCCGATGTTCTTTCCTTGGTTAAAAGAGAACACGATGGAAAGGATATTTTACCAATTTTATCAGTAACAACTGAAAAGATAATGCTTCAAAGCGACTATTTCAATAAACGAATAGCAAATAAAAATACCAGTGGTTATTTAATAGTTAAGAAAGATGAAATAGCTATGAGTGGCTTAAATTTTTGGATGGGATCAATCCATAAACAAAATCTGGTCGATGCAGGGATAATATCTCCGGCTTACAAAGTTTTTTCAATCAACGAAAACAAGGCAGATAAAGAATATTTTAGTTATTTTATAAAGACGGATAAAATGAAACGAATTTTAATAAGTTCTTCCGTTCAGGGCGCCAGTATTGTGAGAAGAAACTTTGATCTTGAGAGTTTTATGAGTTACCATATTAAATTACATAATCTTCAGGAACAAAAGGAAATAGGTGTTTTACTATCCACAATGGATAAAGAAATAGAATTGATAAAACAGAGAGTAATGTTGCTAAAATTGCAGAAAAAAGGTCTTATGCAGCAGCTTCTGACTGGAAAGATCCGCGCTAAAGCAGATGAGGAGAAGAAAAATGCCAAATGATACGCCTTCGTTTCAGGAAGACCACATATCGCAGATACCTGCGCTACAGCTTCTCATAAACCTCGGATATAAATACATATCGCCTGATGAGGCTTTGAGAATGCGGGGCGGAAAGGCCGGAAATGTGATACTGGAAACCGTGCTTGACGAGCGGCTTCGTAATATGCCTTGCAACTCATTTACCTCCGGCGGGCAGAAGTACCAGTTCTCAAACTCCAGCATCAGCGAGGCAATCAATACGCTCAAAAAAATGCCTTATGATGGCCTTATCCGGACAAATGAAAAAGTATACGACCTTTTATCCCTCGGCAAGAGCTTTGAAGAAACTTTGTCTACGGGCAAGAAGAGTTTTGACCTGAAATATATAGACTGGCAGGACATGTCAAATAATGCCTTTCACGTCACAGAGGAATACAGCGTGGAAACATCCGACGGGAAGCACCGACGCAGGCCGGATATCATATTATTTATCAACGGCATACCGGTATGCGTTATCGAATGCAAGCGGCCTGATATGAAAGAGCCTCTTGGCCAGGCAATATCACAGCAGATACGGAACCAGGACAGGGAGGAGATACCTTATCTTTACACCTTTTCCCAGCTTCTCATGGTTCTTAGCGTAAACGATGCCAGATATGGCACAACAGGCACGGCAATAAAATTCTGGTCAAAATGGAAAGAAAGAAGCAAGGATGAGGCGGATATTCAGGCATTGATAAATAAACCGCTTGATGAAGAAACAAAAGAGCAACTTTTTAGTGACAGGTATAATTATGTTTCACGTTATTTTGACTCCATGGAAAAGCAAGGCCGCATGGTGACTGAACAGGACCGCGCCATATACAGGCTTTGCAGGCCGGAAAGACTTTTAGACTTAATAAGATATTTCATTGTATTTGAAGAAAAAAGTGTAAAAAAAATAGCCAGGCATCAGCAGTATTTTGTTGTAAAGAGCGCGATAAACAGGGTAAAAGAATATGAAACAGGAAAAAAACGGCGGGGCGGCGTTATATGGCACACTCAGGGCAGCGGTAAGTCGCTGACCATGGTTATGCTTTCAAAAGCCCTTGCCATGGAGCCTTCAATCCCGAACGCGCGCGTCATTATCGTTACAGACAGGATAAACCTTGATAAGCAGATACGTGATACTTTCAGGCATTGCGGAATAGACGCAAAGAGAGTCGGGTCGGGCGCTGACCTGCTGGAACTTATCGAGGACGAGCGCAATACAGTTATGACAACCGTGCTTTTTAAGTTCCGCTCCGCTGTCAGGCAGAGCAATAAGGAAATAAACACGGAAAATGTCTTTGTCCTTGCGGATGAAGGGCACAGGAGCCATTACGGCACTGCCCGCGGCACCATGGAGCGGATGCTGCCGGGCGCGTGTTATATAGGATTCACTGGCACGCCTCTCATGAAGGACGAAAAACGCAGTACCATAGAAAAATTTGGGGGATTCATTGACCCGACATATACCATAGAGGAAGCCACAGCCGATGGCGCGGTTGTAAGGCTTATATATGAAGGCCGGATGAATGTCCTGAAAGTGGACCAGGACGGGACTGACAAGTGGTTTGTCAGGGAATCTGAGGGGCTGTCATATGACCAGAAGGCGGAATTAAAGCGTGAATTCTCGGGCAAGAGAAGGCTGATGTCGGTTGAGGACAATATCAAGGCAATTGCATACGACATAAGCGAGCATTATTCCAAAAACTGGAAAGGCACCGGATTTAAGGCCCAGCTCGCCACAGGGTCAAAAGCCGATGCTTTAAAATTTAAAAAATATCTCGATAGTTTCGCCAAGGTTACTTCCGAAGTCCTTATATCAGCGCCTGATGACAGGGAAGGGTACGAGGAAGTGGATGAAAAACCCGCTGATGAAGTTAATAATTTTTGGTCAAAAATGATGAAGCGTTTCGGGGATGGGGAAAAATACGAGGAACAAATCGTAAATAAGTTCAAATACGATGATGAACCGGAAATTATAATCGTTGTCTCGAAACTTTTAACCGGGTTTGACGCGCCGAAAAATACTGTTCTATATCTTGCGAAAGAGCTTCATGACCATACTTTGTTACAGGCAATAGCCAGGGTAAACAGGGTGTGTGACGGCAAGGAATACGGGTTTATCATAGACTACGCCGGCATACTGGGCGAGCTGGACAAGGCTATGACATTTTACAAAGCGCTTGACGGTTTTGAGGAAAAGGACTTAAAAGGCACCTTATTAAGAATGAAAGACGAGGTCAGGCAGGTTGCTGAGGATTATACAAACATTAAAGCCATGTTCTCGGGCATTAAAAACAAGCAGGACAGCGAGGAATACCTGAAAATGCTCGGGGACGAGGAATTGAGGGATAAATTCTATGACAAGCTTTCCAAATTTTCGCTCCGCATGGGCATAGCCCTTTCCAGCGGGATATTTTATGAGGAAGTTGATGATAAACAGGCTGAAGAGTACAGAAGGTATCTGAAATTTTTCCAGAACCTGCGGCGCATGGCAAAGAACAGGTATTCCGAGGCCCTCGACATGGCGGAATATGAGCCGAAAATAAAGCGGATACTCGACACTTATGTCACTTCAGGCGATATGGTGCAGATAACCGGGCAGGTGGATATATTTGACAAGGCAAAGTTTGACAACGCGGTGGAAAAAGTGGAGGGCAAGGCAGCCAAGGCCGATACCATAGCATACAATACCAGGAGGACAATACATGACAAATACGACGAAGACCCGGTGTTCTTTAAAAAATTCTCAGAATTGCTTAAGGAGGCGATAGATGCCTTCAGGCTGGAACGAATCAACGATGCTGAGTATCTCAAGAGGGTCAGGGATATTGCCGAGAGTATTATTAACAAGGACAGCGAGGGACTGCCTGAGGAGTTAAAGGGAAACGGGCCTGCGGCGGCGATCTACAGGGTGGTAAAAGAAGAAATATCAAAAGCCGGGGTAAGAGGGGCGGACCTGTCAAAAACAGCGCTGGCAATAGATGACATAGTCAATAAAAACGCTATCGTGGACTGGCAGTATAATGATGACGCCAAAAAGAAGATGATAAATGAGATTGAGGATTATCTGATCGACGAGGCAGGCGCGGATTATGACAGTGTGGATGCCATTATCAATGGAGTCATGAAGATCGCGGCCAGGAGATACGCTAAATGAAGGCGGTTATAAAATACGGGAAAAGAAGGATACCAGTAACATTGATCAAAAGGGCCAGAAGAACTCTTGCGATAACAGTTAATCCGGATAGGACAGTTTTAGTTCACATGCCTGCTGGAGCAGACAGGGGCAGGGTAATTGGTAAAGTCACAAAAAAAGCCAAATGGATAGCAAAGCATCTGGATTATTTTGAGAAAAATGCAAAGCATGTTATAAGGAAAGAATATGTAAGCGGGGAAACGCACAGTTATATGGGAAGGAAGTACCGGCTGAGGGTAAGAAACAACATTAATGAGCGGATAAGAAAATCAGGGGGCTTTATATACCTGTTTACAAACCGGAATGGGAATATAGTACATAGAAAAGAAATGCTTTATAATTGGTATAAGTGGCAGGCGGAAAAAAAGTTCGCTGAAATACTTAACAGCAGGGTTGGAAGGCTGCAAGAATACAGAATCAAACTTCCTGAGTTTTATATAAAAAAAATGACTTCAAGGTGGGGGAGTTGCAGCCCGAAAAAGGGCAGGATAAACCTGAATCTGGAATTAATCAAGACACCGCGGGAGTGCATCGAATATATCATAGACCACGAGCTGCTGCATTTTTTAAACAGGAACCATGATAAAAAGTATTATGAACTGCTGGCGAGAGTCACGCCGGACTGGAAAAGAAGGAAGGAAAAGTTGGAAAAATATATAATAAATCAATAATGGAGCATTGAGCCTTGACGAGATTCTTTTGGTGTGATAGATTTTGTTAAGTGAGTAGTCAAATAATAATATGATGATTAAAATCAAATATAAAAACAGATGGGAAAACCAAAAATGACATCAAAAAAATCTATCAAAGCATTCAAAGAGGCAAAAAAATATTTTCCCGGCGGGGTTAACAGCCCGGTAAGGGCCTTTAAATCCGTGGGCGGCGGCCCGGTTTATTTCAGCAGGGGAAAAGGGCAGTATATATATGACATTGACGGGAACAGGTACCTGGATTTTATCGGCGCGTGGGGGCCGGCTGTGCTCGGGCATGCGTATAAAGCGGCGGTTGACGCGGTAAAAAAAGCGGCAGCTAAGGGCCTGTGCGCAGGGCTTAATACAGTCAGTGAACTGCGCCTTGCCGTGGAAATAAAAAAACTCCTGCCGTGGATCAACATGATGAGGTTCGTAAATTCCGGCACTGAAGCCGTCATGACAGCCATAAGGCTATCCCGCGCTTATACAGGCAGGGATGTGATAATAAAGATGAGCGGATGCTACCACGGCCACCTGGACTCCATGCTTGTTTCAGCGGGGTCCGGCGCGCTGACATTTGGAGTGCCTGACAGCCCCGGGATAACAAAAGCCGCGGGCAGGGATACTATTGTTATTCCTTATAATGATATTGACGCGCTTGAGGATGTATTTGCAGTATCCGGGAATAAAATTGCCGCTTTGATACTCGAGCCTGTTGCGGGCAATATGGGTGTTGTGCCGGGAAACGGCGCATTCATACGGAAAGCCGGTTCCTTATGTAAAAAATACAACAGCGTGCTTATCTTTGACGAGATCATGGCGGGATTCAGGGCATATGCGCGTACGGGAAAAGAATATTACGGTGTTGAACCCGGGCTTGTCTGCCTGGGAAAGATAATAGGCGGCGGGCTCCCCGTGGGCGCGGTCGCAGGAAAAAAAGAGATCATGTCCATGCTCGCGCCAAGCGGCCCCGTGTACCAGGCAGGGACTTTTTCGGGGAACCCGGTTGTCATGGAAGCAGGCGCAGCCACGTTAAAAGCATATATCAGGCAGGATACTTTCAAAAAAATAAATAAGCTGGGCCTTGTTCTTGATGATTTGCTGGCTAACGCACCGGGGGTCCACTACGCGAGGAGCGGGGGAATGTTCACGCTGTTTTTCACCAATGTGAAGGTAACAGACCTTAAAACCGCAAAAACATCGGACACGTCAGCCTTTGCAAAGTTCCACAGGTTCATGATGTCAAACAATATCCTGCTCCCGCCGTCGCAGTTCGAGGCGTGTTTCATATCATCAGCGCATGAAGAAAGACAGATGGAGTTTTTTGGGCGGAAGTGCCTGGAATATATCAACAAATAAATCCGCAGCCAACGCTTTATTGCCTGCAAAACCATCGTCTGTGCTGCTATTTAAACAAATCCAGGTACTCAAACAGGACAAACATCCTGTTCTTTGATTGTCCGGCTGCTTCCTTAAGTGCGGGTGCCGGGGAGAGGCAGTAGGGCAGGGGTCAAACCTTGCGTGGAACATTGATAAAATCGTGAATGGCATGACATTTGTCTGTGCTCTAAGCGAGGCTTGACACCATACATAATTGCCCTAAATTTGCGTTACGGAATAGTTTTATTTGAATTCCTTAATTGGGTAATAAAATGTAACTTGCAGAGTCCGGTATCAAACCACCATCTAATCAGTCACTTGTAATAAGGAGCGGTTTTAAGTATAATATGTATCATGGGCAGCACAAAGCCTATAAGGGGTATAACTAATTATCGTAATAGAGTATAAAAAAAAGGGGGTCGTGCCGTGGTTCCTTTAAAGATGAAAATATTTACAGCCATCGCGATATTTGTGTTTTTTCTTGCGTCCTTAAACGGCTGCGCGAAACAGGTTCCTACTTATACGGCCGACACTCCCACGCCGAATGTCACTATGACCGTTGAAGCCCTTCAGACTGCCGGGTTGACGGCACAGCAGTCCGCCACAATGCAGGCCGCGGAAGCCACTGTTAACGCCTCGATTTATCAGATGGCAACCGCTATCGCGCTTGCTACAGCGGGCCCGACAGCACAGATGGTCGCGACACTTGAGGCGCAGATACGCGCGACCGAGACTGCGAATATGAACGGTTTCATTGCCACCCAGACCGCCATAATCGCGGCAATGCAGACTGCCGTAGTTTTGACACAGACAAAAGTGGCGCTTGCGGCTACACAGACGGTTTCGGTTGTCATGGCAACCCAGACGCGGGTGGCCGCGATAGCAACTCAAACAGCGTCGGCAATCATGGCCACGCAGACAGCCACAATAGCGGGCGTACCCACGGCCGTGGCTCAGGAAGCAATTTTCAGATCATCGGAGGAGATTTCTGTCCCGGGGGGGACCTTCTACCAATACCCTTTTAACCATACAATTTCCCAGTTTAAGATATGCAAGTATGAATTGACCTATAACCTGTGGTTCATAGTATATAAATGGGCCATAACGCACGGCTATGCTTTTTCATCCGCCGGGGCCGAGGGCAAAGACGGGATAGCCGGCAACAATCCCACTGACGCGGCAAGGTTCAACCCGGTGACTGCTGTGAACTGGCGGGACGCCATTGTGTGGTGCAACGCTTACAGCGAAAAATCGGGTTACATCCCTGTTTATTACGCGGACGCGGGTTTTATTTCAGCGCTTAAAGATTCCACAAGCGGTGCCTATGCCGGAAGCGTAAATACAGCGCCCGGCAGTTTTGACAGCCCTTATGTGAACTGGTCCGCGAACGGCTACAGGCTTCCGACAGAAGGGGAATGGCAGTACGCGGCAAGCTACATAGACGGGACAAGCTGGCTCCCGGATAATTACGCGAGCGGAGCCCCGAATATATATTATGACATCGCCTCGGACAGGACAGTGTGCTGGTTTTACGACAATTCAGACAATACCTCGCACATTGAAGGCTTAAAGGCCCCGAACGCGCTGGGTATTTATGATATGTCCGGAAATGTGTGGGAATGGTGCTGGGACTGGATGGACGTTTATCCTTTTACGGCGCAAACGGATTACAGGGGCCCTTTAAGCGGTACGGAACGCGTCATCCGTGGGGGATATTATTTCAGCACCACGGAATATATCCAGGTCGGGGTGCGCTTTCAGTACATCCCCTACGTTGCGGGCGCCCGAAGTGTGGGGTTCCGCTTCGCGAGGTCGAATTAATAAATAGGTCTATAAGACCGGGGTCAAACCTTGCTTAGAGTATTGATGAAATAGTGAATGACATAACATTTGTCTATGCTATAAGCGAGGTTTGACACCATACAGATCGAGAGAGTTATAAACCGGAAGATTATGAAATTTAGGAGGCAAAAATGCAGGATCCCAAAACACATCTTGATAGAAATGAAACTCTGCGCACCATAAGGGACAGAAGAAGCATACGCACATTTCTGGACACTCAGGTAAGCGAGGCTGACCTTTTAACGATACTTCACGCCGCTCATCAGGCACCGTCCGCCCATAATCAGCAGTCGTGGAGATTTATTGTTTTAAAAGATAAGTCAAAAAGCGACCTTGCCGCAATGGTAACCGAGCGTTCGGTGAATTTCCCAAAGCCTTCGGCAGCTTTGCTCAGGATGGCGTCGCGCAGCATCATCAACGCGCCGGTGGTGGTTGCGGTTATTAATACCGGCGAGCTTATTGAAAGAGGGACAGAACTTTTCAAGATGGATAAGGAAAAAGCGCATAACTTTTTCAGGATCATGGAGATCCAAAGCTCGGCAGCAAGCGTGCAGAATATGCTGCTTGCCGCGACTTCACTGGGCCTTGGCACTGTCTGGCTCGGCGTGCTTGCTTTGATGCAAAAAGATGTGCTTGATTTTCTGGGCGCACCGGGAGGTGAATTTATGGCGATTATTCCCATAGGTTATCCGGCCAAACCGGGTGTACAGCCTTCCAAACACGGGCTTGATATGGTGGTGAAATACCTGTAAGTAAAAAAACTATATAACATCGTAGGTGCCTGTTCCGCATTAGATTTCGTAGAGAGGGGGCTTGCCACCTCTAAACAGGGATGGGGGAAATAAGGTGAGGGACGGGGTCAGACCTCACTTATAGCTTTTATATTTGGCAAGCCTTATTGATTGACGGCAATTAAAACTCCTGAAAACTACGCCTGTGTTATACGCTACTGATAAGTTTATTTAACCGTCTTTTTAAATCAAATCTTTGATGGTATTCCCAAAACTGACATTGCTGAATTGTTATTGACATATAAGTATACAAAATGTATTATTTTCTTAAGATGGGTTATACACCTAAAAATACAGGGGGATCAGATGGAGGGTTTGATACCGGTTGAAAGTGTTGTGCAAGGGATTAATCTTATTCGAGGTCAGAAAGTCATGCTGGACAGCGATTTGGCGGTTTTCTATTGGGTCGGAACTAAAGTACTAAATCAGGCTGTAAAGAGAAATACTGAACCGTTTCCGGATATTTTGAAATAAATACAAATAAATCTTGACTATATACACTTAGAAGTGTATAGTTGTACAAATGGGGTATGAATGAACCAATATTCTTATGAAATGACAAATGCGGTATTAAAGGCTGTGAATGAATTACCGGAGGGATTGCATAAGAAAGTAGATATGTATTTGGGAATGCTTGAAGCAAAAGGGTTCTATTTATTCAATCCTTATGTTGACAAGGTTGAGAGTTATAAAAATTTATGGGAATTAAGGCCTTCTTTTGCAAATTTGGAATTTAGAATGATTTTCTATTGGCAGGAGCGAACGGCTTGGTTCATTCATACTTTTTATGAAAGAGGAAAGAAAAAGAAGAACCAAAGAGAGTATCAGACGGCGGATATAATAAGAAATGAAATGATAAAAAGGAGATAAAACATGAAACCGACCAAAGACCAACTGACAATAGCAAAGAAAGCAGACATAAAAAGGGTATTAAACAAATATAACGACAGAAAAGAAAGAGACGAAGCATTAAAAGAGGAGTTGGCAATGTGTGATTTTATTGCCAGTGTGAAAAACGAACTTGTTAAAAAACACATGACCAAATATGCCCTTGCAAAAAAAATTGGTCTTAATCCCTTTGTTGTTTCGCGGGTATTGGACAACGCCGAAAACGCCCAATATAAAACACTCCAAAAAATGGCGCATGGCTTAGGCAAAAGACTTGAGATGAAACTTACCTAAATAAAACAAAAAGTGCGTCCAGCTTTTATGTAAAATCCGGAGTATGACGATTGTCTACTCCGCCGCAAGGCGGCCACTTTCGGATTTTTGTAAGAAAAAAATGGTTATAGACGTATCGAAAATAGCGATCCTATCAATGTTTGATGCTATTTGAAATATAGAAAGAAATGGAACCTTTTCCGGCCTTCGGTGTCCTTAAAAGAACGGATCCAAATAATAACACGGAGGGTTTCATGAAAAAGAACCTGCTATGGCTGTTGCTGATCTTTGTCCTGTGTTTTTCGTCTTTTATCTTTCCCGCTATTTCCATTTCAATCTCCCCACAGAACAGTTATGGGGATCTTGGGGGCTTGTCGGCAATAATTTTGGTGACCTCCACGGACAACGAGGAAATCCTTAAGCTCACTCCCGGAGGAATGGACAGGGATGACGCGAAGGTGGTTTTGAACGGCAGGGACATTACTTTTACCGTCGGTTCCGGATACGGTTGGGATGGCGGAACGCGGTATGACTTGAGCTTAAATCCCGGGAAACCCGGGAATAAAACACTTGAAGTCACGCTGGCCGGACGCAAGAGCTCGGTCAATTTCAACTATCACCCAAAAGCTGATATCGTTTTTCTCAACGTTGTGGATAATGAAGGTTTTTTTGAGGGCGGTTTAAGTCCGGAATGGGCCGGATACTATATAGACAGCTCATCAGTGAAGGTCACCGTAAACGGAAGAGGGGCGGGATTTAGCGTGGAAAAAAACACCGGTTGCGCCGGCTTCACAAAAGGGCGGATATACGTCGAGAACAACGTCAAAAATAGCGTGAATATCAAATGCGTCGATTATGAAGGCAATACCCTGGAAAAAAACATTACCCTTTATGATTTTTCCAACTACACCGTCCCGGCCGGAACAAATTTCAAATATGAAGCCGCGGCTATTGGCTCAAAAAGCGGGCCTTTTTATAAAATATCCGCTTTGAACGGGCGTGTCAAGGTAAGCGACGGCCTATATTATAGCGCGTGGCGTCTGAACGAAGGCGTGCTTTTTTCAAGGCCGGGAATGATCTACGCTTCGATAGAGGCTTTTGATAAAGGCGATACCGGTATCAGGATAGAGAGGCAGAGCGGGTTTCGCAGGCAGGATAAGTGGGTAAAGATAAAGGAACTGTTTTTTCGGGTGAAATAATATTGACACAGAAGTATACGAAAGGAAATTGTCGTGACACTGTCACGACAATTGACCTGGAGCCATTTTGTGGCCATTTTACCTGTAAAGGAATGTAAATTGACAGGCAGGGGGGCTGGCTTGACACTAAAAAATTTCTTCGCTGTTAATGGTTTAAGGCCCTATCAAGAATTTAGCACAACACTTTCAAAAATATAACTTGACAAACTCGGTAGACAATGTTATATATACATTGCCGACAAACATGATAGACTATATATGGAAAAGGAGAAAGTAAATGAAGATAACTTATAAAGGAGATTACGCGATAAAGTCGCTTCTTTATCTTGCCGCAAGATACATCCGTGAGAACGGGGTGGATTCATACAGCCAGATACAGGAAATATCAAAGGACCAGGACATACCGGAGAAATTTTTGGAGCAGATCCTGCTCAGCCTGAAAAATGCAGGGTATGTAAAAAGTTTAAGGGGAAAAAACGGCGGGTACACTATAGCAAAGGACCCGGAGAAGATCAAGCTTGGCGAGATAATAAGGCTGGTAGACGGGCCCCTGGCCCCCATATCCTGCGTGTCGCACTCCGCATATCAGGCCTGTGATTTTGAGGCGCGGTGCGTTTTAAAACCGATATGGGCGAGGGTGAACGACGCGATATCCGGCGTTGTAGATAATATAAGTTTCAAGAACCTGGTTGAAATGGAACAGGGCAGGAAAAAAAAGGCGGTAGAGCAGTTTACATACCAGATATGAAACGAAAAAGGAGAAATAAATGAAGAATACCAAAAAGGAAATCAAGTACAAACTCTGGGTTGAAAGCTATTTTATGCGGGCCTGAAAAATGCAAGCTTAGTATGGACCAAAAAAACAAAAAAAACCAAGGAGAAACAGAAAATGAGCAAAATCGACAAGAACCTGAAGGTTGAAACACTTGCTTTACACGGCGGGCAGTCGCCTGACCCGACTACAGGCGCGCTGGCTGTGCCTATTTACCAGACAACTTCCTACCAGTTTAACTCCACGGATCATGCGGCAAACCTTTTCGCGCTTACCGAGTTCGGGAACATTTACACAAGGCTCATGAACCCCACCACCGACGTGCTGGAAAAAAGGATAGCCCTTATGGACGGCGGAGCGGCCGCGCTTGCGGTCTCAAGCGGACAGTCGGCGACCACAATCGCGCTTTTGAACATAGCGCAGAACGGCGACGAGATAGTATCGGCGGACAACCTTTACGGCGGCACATATAACCTTTTTCATTATACTTTCAAGAAATTCGGCATCGATGTAAAATTTGTAAAATCAAACGACTTTGCGGCGTTTGAAAAAGCCATCACCCCGAAAACAAAAGCCATATATGCGGAGTCGGTGGGAAACCCCAAGCTTGACGTGGCCGACCTGGAAGCGCTGGCAAAAATCGCGCACAAGAACGGCATACCGCTCGTGCTTGACAACACTTCAACGCCGTATACATTAAGGCCGATCGATTTCGGGGTTGACATAGTGGTTTACTCGGCTACAAAATTCCTCGGGGGACACGGCACATCGCTTGGAGGCGTCATAGTAGACTCCGGTAAATTTGACTGGACCAACGGCAAGTTCCCGCTGATATCCGGGCCGGACCCGAGTTATCACAATATGGATTTTGTGCAGGCGCTAAAGCCCATAGGCAATATAGCGTTCATAATAAAGGCGAGAGTCGTGCTTTTGAGGGACCTGGGGACCGCGCTTTCTCCTTTTAATGCTTTTCAGATCCTGCAGGGTATTGAAACCCTTCACTTAAGATATGAAAGACATTGCGAAAACGCGCTTGCAATAGCAAAACATCTTGAAAAACACCCGAAGGTGGCGTGGGTAAACTATCCCGGACTCGACAGCAGCCCCGAGAAAGACAGGGTAAAGAAGTACTTAAAACACGGTGCGGGCGGGATCATCGGATTCGGCGTAAAGGGCGGGATAGAATCGGGAAAGAAATTCATCAATTCCCTACAGTTGATATCCCATGTGGCAAATATCGGGGATGCAAAATCGCTTGCCATACACCCGGCCACAACCACGCACCAGCAGCTGACTGCCGAAGAAAGGCTTTCAACAGGGGTAACGGATGATTTTGTGAGGCTCTCAATAGGGATCGAGAATATTGAGGACATAAAAGCGGATATAGACCAGGCATTAGGAAAAATTTAAAAAAAAGCCACAAAGTCCATAGCCCGGGTAAAAGCGATTTTATCCGGGCTTATGGGCCTCGGGGTTAAATCAGGAGGATGTATGAGAATATACGATGACATTACCAAAACAGTCGGAAACACACCGCTCGTGAAGATCAACAAGCTGACGGCCGGGATCCAGCCCGGGACGCAGGTGCTGGCAAAACTTGAATCCTTCAACCCTTTATCAAGCGTAAAAGACAGGATAGGCGTGGCTATGATAGAGGATGCCGAGAAAAAAGGCAAGATCAAACCGGGAGACACGCTTATAGAACCCACGAGCGGAAACACCGGGGTCGCGCTGGCGTTTACTGCGGCCGCAAAAGGATACAAACTAATTCTTACCATGCCTGATACCATGAGCGTGGAGCGCAGGCAGCTTCTGGCAATACTCGGGGCGCAGCTTGTTTTAACCCCAGGCGCGGAAGGCATGAAAGGCGCTGTGGCTAAAGCTGACGCGTTAAATAAGGAAACGCCGGGTTCAATATTAGTCGGGCAGTTTGACAACCCGGCAAACCCAGAAATACACAGGAGAACAACGGCTGAAGAAATATGGAAGGATACTGACGGAAAAGTGGACATATTTGTTTCCGGCATCGGCACAGGCGGGACCATAACCGGGGTAGGCGAAGTACTGAAGAAAAAAAACAAGGATATAAAAATAATAGCGGTAGAGCCGGATTTATCGCCTTTGCTCTCCACAGGACAGGCAGGGCCGCATAAAATACAGGGAATTGGGGCCAATTTTATCCCCTCGGTCCTTAATAAAAGCGTGATTGACGAAATAATAAGGATCAAAGACGCCGACGCGGGCGAAACATCGAGAAACCTTGCAAGGCAGGAAGGCATACTGGTCGGCATATCAAGCGGAGCCGCTTTATGGGGGGCAATTGAAGTCGCAAAGAGGCCTGAAAATAAAGGCAAGACAATAGTTGTTGTGCTGCCGGACACAGGGGAACGATACCTTTCCACGTGGTTGTTTAAGGATGTTATCGGGTAGGAACTGCGGAATTCGGAGTTCGAAGTTCGGAATTCGGAGTGAAGGCGGGTTCATCCTTCGACAGGCTCAGGATTCAACAGGATTCAAAAGCAAAAAGACACACAACGGCAAAAAAGTATTATCATTTTTTTGCCGTTATGATATAATTTCAAAAGCAAATAAAATTTGAAGGAGACAACGAGAAGAAATGGAAAAACCGCCAGACTCAGTGGGGATCATCAAACCCCAGTATTTTACCTTCGCGGAATCTCCGGACGGGATGCTGCTTGAAAAAGGCGGCAAACTCGGGCCCATCACAATAGCCTATGAAACCTACGGCACTCTCAACAAAGACAGATCAAACGCCCTGCTTGTATGCCATGCCCTTTCCGGAAACGCGCATGCCGCGGGATACTATACCGACGAAGACATAAAAGGGCCAAAAAAAAATACGGGCTGGTGGGACCTCATGATAGGCCCCGGCAAGCCCATGGATACAAATAAATATTTTATAATATGTTCCAATATACTCGGCAGCTGCTACGGCACCACGGGCCCGGCATCCATCAACCCCGCTACCGGAAAAGAATACGGCATGACATTTCCGGAAGTGACAATACCCGACATGGTAAAAGCGCAGAAAATCCTGCTTGACAATCTCGGCATAGAAAAACTCGTCAGTGTGATAGGCGGCTCCATGGGCGGGATGCAGGCGCTTGAATGGGCGCTGCAGTTCCCGGACGTGCCGAAAAGCGTGATAGTAATAGCGGCCTCGGCAGCGCTATCCGCACAGGAAATCGCGCTGGATGCGGTGGGCAGGAACGCCATAAAAATGGACGCGCACTGGGAGAACGGCAATTATTACGGAAAGGACAAAAAATTAAAGGGGCTTGCGGTCGCAAGGATGGTCGGGCATATATCCTACTTAAGCGAGGAAGGCATGGAAAAGAAATTCGGCCGCAGGATAGAGGACGCCGCCATGGCCGCGTCCATGTCGCCTTTTGAAAAAGAGTTTGAGAACGGTTTTGCCGTGGAAGGCTACCTCGCGCACCAGGGGAAAAAATTCGTGGAAAGATTTGACGCGAACGCCTATCTGTACGTGACAAAAGCCATGGACTACTTTGACGTGGACAATAAATACGGCGGCGGTTCGCTGACCAAGGCCATGAAAAGGGTAAAAGCGGAAGTCCTCATGGTGTCTTTCACGTCTGACTGGCTTTTTTCGCCCGCGCAGGCAAAGGAAATAGTGCAGGCCCTTACGCTAAATAATAAGGACGTATCCTACATAGAAATAAAATCAATACACGGCCACGACGCGTTTTTGCTGGAAAAAAAGACGGTCTCGGAAAATAAGATCTTAGGGCAGGCATTTAAGAACTTTTTGATACATATAAAGTGAGGAAAAGATTGTTCTCTGTTCTCTGTTCTCTGTTCTCTGTTCTGATGAGAAAGTCTAAAACAAGCTTTAAAACTTAAAACAGAGAACATAGAACATAGAACAAAGAACAGAGAACAAAGAACAAATCCGCCCACCCAGGAGCTGTTATGTACAAGGAAATCTACCTAAAGCACACATACGAAGAGATCGTGAAGATGATAGAGGACAATTCGCGCGTCCTTGACCTGGGCTGCGGCGACGGAGAGCTTCTTGAGCTTCTTTATAACAGGAGAAACGTGTACGGCCTCGGGGTCGATATAAATACCGAAGAGGTCCTAAAGTGCATAAAGCGCGGGGTATCGGTCATACAGGAAGACATAGAAGAAGGCATATACAAGTACAAGGACCAGTCGTTTGATTACGTGATACTCTCGGAAACCCTCCAGACCGTTAAAAGGCCTGATTTCATAATTAACCAGATATTACGGGTCGGAAAAAAAGTCATAGTTACCTTTCCAAATTTTGCCTACTACAAGCTCAGGTTTAAATTCCTTTTCAACGGGGAAATGCCCAAGTCGGAGGTGCTTCCGTTCGAGTGGTTTAACACGCCCAACATACACCAGCTCACAATAAAGGATTTTAAAAACTTCTGCAAAGCAAACAGCATAATACTTCTGAAGGAAATATACCTTGTGGGAAGGCAGACAAAAACAAATAATAACCTGGGGCTTGAAAACATATTCGCGGAAGAGGCGATATTCCTTCTGCAAAAAGAACCGCAGGAAAAAATAACCATGAAGGAAGTTTTTGTAAACAACGCTCTTAAACCCAAATAAAATTACTAATTACAAATTACTAATTACTAATTAAGGTTTTCGTTCAGTAATCAAAGCCTTTAAGTACTAAGGTTTAATTAGTAATTAGTAATTGGTAATTACAAATTACTAAACCCTACGACAATTTAAAATTACAATACTTCAAAAACACTTTAAATTCAGCGAAAAAAGGTTAAAAACAATAAAATTCCTTATTTTAAAGGCAAATAATGCTATTTTTGTAAAAATATTAAAAAAAGCCTTTAAAAATGTCATTTTTTTATTGACGTGATTTGTATTGTGTGTTATAAGTTCATACAACACAATATATGGTATATAAATTGACTCAAATTGTAATAAATCTGACAAAGAAGAGTGTGAAAATGAAAAAAATGATTTTGTTGGTTTTAGCTCTTGCACTGGTTTTTTCCGTAAGTTCTTTTGCAGAGAAGAAAATGGTTGAGGTGGATGACGGAACGACTGCGGGGGCGGGACCAACGGCTGATAATATCGTTTCAATTAACGCCCTGTCTTATCTTATAGGATTTTTCAATGTCAGTTACGAAAGGAAGATCATGGATTACACCAGCATCAGGGTAAGGGCCATGGACTGGGCGCTGATCAGTACGATCTCAAGCGGGGCAGGTAATTTCTTCGGTTTTGGCGGCGACGTATTTATCTACCCGATGGGCAAGGCGTGCACGGGTTGGTTCGTGGGGCCAAGGTATGATGCATTTTTCTTAACGATTAAGACTAGTACGGAAGACGGAAACTGGATGATAATGATGCTCGGAGCATCAGCCGGATACAGGTGGGTATGGCAGGGCGGGTTTGAAATGGGAATCGGCTTCGGCGCATGGGCAAACATAAGCTCCACATGGAAGTCATCATCAGGAGGAATATCAACGGGCGCCACACTGCTTGTGCTAAAAGGGATATCGCCCACGGTTGACTACGAAATCGGATGGGCGTTCTAATTTAAATAAAAGGTTTTATCCAATAAAAACAGGAGGCAAAAGAATGACGAAATCAGAAATGATCCAGGCAATCGCGGACAAGGCGGGAGTGGCAAAGAAAGATGTAAAGAAAACAGTGGAAGCTTTCACGGAAGTCATCATCGCAACGCTCAAGAAAGAGAAAAAGGTAAAGCTTCCGGGACTCGGGATCCTCGCGGTAAAACACCGCAAGGCAAGGGTCGGAAGAAACCCGATGACGGGCGCGAGCATCAACATACCGGCAAAAAAAGTTGTAAAGATGAGAATAGCGAAGGACTTAAAGGCTTCCGTTCTCTAGTATACAGGCAGGAATAAAAAAAACCCGGAGCAATCCGGGTTTTTTTTATAAGTCGAAATATTCAGAAAGTAGATAGTAGAGAGTAGATAATGCGGGACAGATGTCCCCTGCTTCCAATTTCCATCCAATCCGCAACAATGCCTTCCTGAATATTGTCTATTTGGGAAAAAAGAACAGTTGACCCGCGGTTCCGCAGGTATTATAATAATGAAAATCCGGCAGAACTACCCGGTTAAGAAATGAAAAAGATGCTGTTAAACAAGTACATGTTATTTATGCCTATAGGGGCTAAAACTGTGTGAAATAAGTACAGGAAGGGCGTAACATGAGAAAAAATCCAGATTTTGAGAAAAGAAAATCAGGCCTGCCTTATATTGAATCCATGCCATGGGGTTCACACTTCTGCCATTTCTACGAAACAAAAAAAGACATGCTTGATATACTCACGCCGTACTTTAAAGCCGGCCTGGAAAATAATGAATACTGCCTCTGGGTAACTTCAAAACCGCTCACAATCCAGGACGCGAAAAAATCCCTGAAAAAAGCCGTTCCAAATATAGAACGATACCTTAAAAAAGGGCAGATCGATATTGTAAATGCGGCCAAATGCAAAACAGGCGGCAAAAAATCCTGTTCAAATGTTTTTTCCGGCGTGGACAGGGCCGTATACCGCGGTTTTGAGGGATTAAGGCTCGCCTGCGGCGTCATATGCGGGAATTCAGGCGCAAACGCCTTTTACTGCCACGGCGCAAAGGATATAGCCGGGCAAAACGTTGTCTGCGCGTACGCGTATCCCAGGGATAAGTTCAGCGGGGCCAAATTCACGGAAACGCTGAAGAACCACAGGTTCGCGTTTGTCCGCAATGCCGGCAAATGGGACGTGATAGAGAGCCGGGACGCGCGCCTGGTAAGGGATGCCCATCAGAGGAACAAAGAAAAACTGAGTTCGGTTTTTGCGAATATTTCCGAGGGGTTTGCGCATCACAGGATAGTCCTGGACGGCAGGGGCAAACCCTGCGATTATATATTTATTGAAACGAACAAAGCGTTTGAAAAACTTACGGGGCTAAAACAGGAAAACATAGCCGGGAAAAGGGCAACGCAGGTATTGCCTGGTATAGAAAATGATCCCGCAAACTGGATAGGTGTATATGGAAAGGTCGCGCTTTCCGGAAAAGCCGTGAAATTCGAGAATTATTCGGAAGGTATTAAAAAATGGTATTCTGTCTCGGCCTTCAGCCCGCAAAAAGGGTATTTTTCGGTCATTATATCGGATATAACGGACCGTGTGTTTGCCAAAGATAAATTGCAGCTTGTCAATGAAGAACTCACATCCATGAACGAGGAGCTTACCGCGTCCAACGAGGAACTCCGCGTGGAAACAGATGAGCGAAAAAAAGCCGAGGAAACCCTGCTCGCCAGCGAATACCGCCTGAATCAGGCCCAGAAAATAGCCGGCCTTGGAAGCTGGGAACTGGAACTTAAAACAAACAAGCTCACATGGTCAGACGAGGTCTACCGGATACTTGGTTTAACGCCGCATGAATTAAACGCGACTTATGAGGGGTTCCTCGGATGCGTGCATCCGGAAGACCGCGCGGCCGTTGATGCTGCGTATTCAGGTTCTTTGCGTAAAAACCTGGACAGCTATGAGATCGAACACCGAATCGTACGCAAAGATACGGGAGAGGCGCGGATTGTCCTTGAGAAATGCGTGCACTTGCGGGATGTTGCGGGCAAAACTGTCCGGTTGATCGGCATGGTACACGACATCACCGAACGCAGGCACGCCGAGGCCGAGATCATTCATATGGCAAGTTTCCCGAAAAACAACCCAAACCCGATAATTGAAATAGACGTTAACCGCAAAGTAACCTACGCGAACCAGGCAGTCTTTGGAATGCTTAAAGAACTCGGCGTATCCAGGACAGACCTGTTTTTTCCGGCAGACATTGACATAATCCTTGATACCCTTAGGGCGGAAAAAAAAGACAAATACATAAAAAAAGACAAATACAGCAGGGAGGTCGGGATAAAAGACCGCGTCTTCCTTGAAACTATATCGATCATTCCGGAATTAAAAACCGTCCGCATATATGCCCAGGATATCACCAAACGAAAGTTTGCCGAGGAAAAATCCCAAAAACAGGCGGCGGAACTTGAAACTATCTTTGCTTCCCTGACAGACGCGGTAATAGTATACGATGCGGACGCGGCTGCTGTCAGGGCAAATTCCGCCGCAACAGCCATATTCGGTTACGACCGCGTTGGAAAACAGCTTTCACAGAATATCCCATCCGGCGCAAAACACGAAGTCCGATCCACCGCCACAATGCGCGCCCTGCGGGGAGAGAACGTGGCAGGGGTTATGTTCAACTATACGGACAAATCAGGGGTGATGAGGACGGCGGTAGCGTCGTCTTCGCCTATCAGGAATATTAAAAATGTTATAACCGGGGCAGTCACGGTTTTTCAGGATATTACCGGGCTAAAAAAGAACGAAGAAGTACTCAAAAAGATGAACCTGACATTAACGGCGCACAATAATTCCACACATGCCATGATGCGCGCCGTCAATGAGGGCGAATATATTAAAGAGGTTTGCGGGATAATTATGAAGGACTGCGGCTATGCCATGGTATGGGTCGGTTTTAAGGAGGAAAATGCGGCAAAATCCGTCAGGCCTGTGGCGCAGGCGGGCTTTGAGGAAGGGTACCTTGATACTTTGAATATTACGTGGTCCGATACAGGGCGCGGCAGGGGCCCCACAGGCATTGCCGTGAGGACCGGGGAAACATGCATGTGCAGGAACATGCTTACTGACCCGAAATTCCTGCCATGGCGCGAGCAGGCGATAAAACGCGGCTATGCGTCTTCCATTGCTTTGCCCTTAAGCGATAATTCAGGGGTATTCGGCGCGCTGACAATATATTCAAAATTACCCGACCCTTTCGGCGAAGACGAGGTAAAACTGCTGGAAGCCCTGGCAAACGACCTCGCTTACGGCATAATGACGATACGCCTGCGCGAAGAGAACAAACAAGCCGGGGAAATCATGCAAAGGGACAATGAACTGCTTGAAAGGCTCGTTGCGTTAAGGTCAAAAGAACTGATAACCGCCCATGTGGAACTCGAAAGGGCGAAACGCCTCTCCGACATAGGAACACTTGCGGCTACCGTGGCGCACGAATTGCGCAATCCCCTCGCAGCTATCGGGATAGCGGCGTATAACATCAAAAGAAAAGCCAACAACCCGGATCTGGAAAAGCATTTGCTTAACATCCAAAAAAAAATCTCGGAAAGCGACCAGATAATAAACAACCTGCTTTCCTTCTCGCGCATAAAGCCGCCCGTTTACAACAGCGTGGATTTGCATGAAATAATCGAAGAATCCATGGAGGCTGCGGCCGAAAAACACGGTCCGCATGTCGCCGCGGTCAGGAATATAGATGTTTTAAAGGGCCTTGTCATAGAAGCCGATCCCGTCCAGATAAAGGAAGTCATAAATAACATACTGAATAACGCCTGCGATGCGGTCCCTAAAGACGGCGGCAGGATAGAGATCAAGGGAATCGATACAGGCGTTTCCATAGGGATAGTCATCAGTGATAACGGCCACGGCATAGACAATAAATGCATTTCAAAAGTTTTTGACCCGTTTTTTACCACAAAGGCCAAAGGCACGGGGCTTGGTCTGTCCGTATGCAGGCAGATAGTGGATTTTCATGGCGGTTCCATAACCATAGAAAGCGAAGCGGGGAAAGGCACCGCGGTCGCGGTGTGCCTCCCTAAAAGGAAAGGAAAATAATGGACAAAAAACGGATACTGCTCATAGATGATGATAAAGAGCTGTGTGAGGAAATGGGAGAACTGCTTGAGAGCGAAGGCTTTTCCGCGACATGTGTGACAAACGCCGTAAAGGGAGAAGTACTTATAAAGAACGGGAACTTTGATATAGTTATTATGGATTATAAAATGACGGGAATGACCGGGGTGGATATATTGAAAAAACTTAAAAATAAAAACATCAAAAGCAACATCATCCTGGTTTCAGGCAGGCCCTTTATAGAAAAGACGCTTGTTGAGGAAGATCTGGAAGGCATGGTCAAATATGTCATCCCCAAACCAATTAATTTCGAAGAGCTCTTCAGCAAGCTCCACAGCCTGTGAAACTTAAACGGCCCTTAATCCGGCTCTTTCATAAATTTAATCCCGGAAAATCCATTGACTTCAGTCGGTGGTAATTTACTTTGTAAGCTGGATGGACCCGTTCCAAACCCCGGATTCCCCTTTATTGGTTGCTTTTTTGATGTTTTTGCACTAAAATTATGTTTATGATATATAAGTTTCATTCAATGAAAAGCGCCTTCAGAGGCATTTCTTCAACCAACATGAGAGCAGCTGTTTTTCTCGTCATAATCTGCATTTTTTCAATGATTCCGGCAGCTTTATCCTCAACCGTGGTCATAGAAAATATCCTTAAATCACCTGGCGCGCGCGCGGCCGGTTTTGGCGGGGCTTTTGCGGCTGTGGCCGATGATTACTCGGCTTTTTTCTGGAACCCGGCCGGACTGGTGCTTATAGACCGGATGAGCGCAACTGTTTCCTATGATTCCGTATACAAAAACAGCCAGACAGACGTGGGGTTTAACTTCACTTACCCGCTTTTTGAAACATATACGCTTGCCTTCTCATATTTTCATACCGGATATTCGGGTTCCATATTCTCGGACGACGCACTTTACCTCACCGGGTCAACATACTTAGACGACAAGAAAATGTACGCGCTCGGGGTGAATTTCAAGTTTACAAACACTTCCGCGGCGGATACCGATGTGTACGGCAGTGCAGGCGGGATCGACATAGGAGTTATGGTCTTTCCTGACATACTTGAGAAAAAGATCAGGTTCGGTTTCCTGGTCCAAAACCTGGATGAAGTTGTCATATGGAACAATGACATAAAACAGCGGATCCCGTACCTTTTTAAAATGGGTGCGGCGTATTCATTTGACCCGACCGCCGTAGTTTCAATGGATATTGACATTTTGCAGAGCGAGGCCGGCATATATCACAGCAGGACCGGCCTTGAGATAGGCGGGGAAAAATGGTTTTTAAACCGCATCATAGGCAACTTCGCGGCGCGCGGTGGATTTGCATGGCGGGAGGCCCTGGACCCCAACTATAAATTCACTCTCGGTTTTTCCTACGGCAGGGAGGATTTTGTGCTTGATTACGTTTATATACTTCCTGTCAACAGCCTCGGAGAGACGCATAAGATCAATTTATCGTATTTTTTCGGGGGAAGGACCGCGTATAAGGCGCCGGAAATTGAGATACCTGCGGCAGCGGTTAATGATGCTGATGTGGCGCTTTATGCGGAAAAATACAGGCTTGTTGATCTTGGGATCTCCCAGAAATACCTGTCCCCGAACAATGACGGCGTCATGGATTTTGTCGAGTTCACGGTTAAAAACAAGCCCGCGGATTTTAAAGGCATTGGATGGAAACTGCAGATCACGAACCAGGCCGGGGCAATCACAAAAGAATTAAGCGGCAGCGACAAAGTCCCGGAATCTTACATATGGCGCGGCGACAACAACGCTCTGGCGACGGCGGCTGACGGGGATTATACAGCTACGTTTTATCTATATGCCAAGTCAAAGGAAATATGGAAAAAAGCAAGGGTGGTCACGCTTGACACCACCGCGCCTGTTTTTGACATTGCGCTGTACCCGAAAGTATTCGCGCCAATCAAGGCCAGCGGCATAAAGGAACTTACCCTGGATATAAAGACAAAAGCAAGCGACATAAAGTCCTGGCAGCTTTTTATACAGGATACTGAAAAGCACATAATAAGGAAAATGTCAGGGGACGGTTTTACCGGGAAACTGGCATGGGCGGGCAAAGACGCGCTGGATAACACGGTAAAGGACGGGGATTACGCGGCTGTCATAATCATGACTGATTTTGCCGGGAATAAATATGAACAATCCGCGGCGTTCAAAGTCGATACGCACGTTACGAGGGTGAAAATTATCCCGGACAGGCGCATATTCAAGCCCGTAAAAGAGAGTGTTGTTTTTGCCGCTGATTTTGGCGAGCCTGGCAGGATAAAATCCTGGGACTTTGAAATATATGCCGATAAAGCGCTGGTCAAGGTTTATAAAAACAGGACGATTGCGGCCAGAAAAATCAACTGGGACGGCACGGACAATAATTTACAGGAAGTCAGGGCCGGAAGCTCTTACGGGTATAAAGCGACAGTGCGCCAGAAAAACGAAATAACTATGGAGCAGACAGGCATAATACAGACTTCACTGCCGGAATTCAAGGACGCGGGGATAGACCTTACCCTGGGCGCGGTTGATTTCGCGGCGGGAGACAGGTCAATACCCGCCAGCGAGTACGGGTACTTAAACCAGGCATCGGAAGCCGTAAAAAAATACGCGAAAGATTATTATTTATATATAAAAGCATACTCTAATGACGCGGGAGGGCCGGAAGAAAATCTGGCACTTTCCATAGAACGCGCTGCGACTGTCCGGGATTATCTCGTGGCCGCCGGGGTGCCCGCGGGAAATGTTTACATAGCGGGATACGGCGACGGAACGTACGCGGCGGGCGCGGCTTCCAAAGAAATAGTAAAAGCAGGACGCAGGGTTGAAGTGGAACTTCTGACAAAATAGGTTGATTTTGTCAAATGGCGGTATTATAATGGACGCCGCATAAATTCATATAAGGAGAAATACTTGGACCCGGAAGAAAAGAAACTGTACATAAAGCTGGCTTACGGCTATTATCAGAATAAAGAATACAAAAAAGCCCTTGATTTGTACGAAAAAATATACAAATCAGACGCAGAGGACTTTAACCTTTTAAATATGCTCGCCGACACATACCTCAAACTTGACATGAAAGACAAGTCTTTGGAAGCGTATGTATCCTCAATTTCAATGCTTGAACGCAAGGAACAGCATGAAAAACTCATAAAACTCGCGAAGAAAATCGCCAGGTATTTCCCTGAAGACCAGCGGATAAAAAACAAGCTCAAGAACGCCCTGAGGATAATGATGAAGGACGCTGAAAAAAAAATAACAAACCATGAATTCAGCGACGCCAGGGCCATATACGAGGGCATACAGGAATTTGACGGCGATGATTACCCGGTGAACCTGAAGTTAAAGGAATTAAAGGCCGAGGAAGACGAATTCGCGGCCAGGAGCAGGAAACAGGAGGAGATAAAGCGCGAGGCGCCGCAGGACACTCAGAAAGACATCATATCAAAGTTTGACAAAATGGCGCAGAATTACATGAATAACGGCGACTATGACGGAGCCGTGGAAACTTATATAACCGCGCTGAAATTATCCCCGGGCAACGAGGATCTGCGGGCCAAGCTTCATAAGGTCTATATGACGATCGCGTCCGAATCAGCCGGGGAACACGTCTGGGACAAGCTGAACAAAAACCCGAAGGACAAACTTGAAGAGGCAAAGCAAAAAGCGATCGAAGAAAGGCACGCGCAGATAATGAAGGAAGAGGAAGCGCGGGCGAGGAAGATGCTTGACGAAGAAACCGTGATACAGAATGAATATGAAAAGAAAGAACTCGTTATAATACAGGCTGCGGCTGAAGAGCTTAAAAACAAGCTTGACGAGGCCCAGAAGAGCGAAAAGCTGAAAGAAGACGAAGTGCAGAGGATAATGAATGAGCAGGAGGAAAAGAAACGCGACCTGCTGGAGAAACTGAAACGCGAAGCCGTGGACAAATTCAAAAAACAAAAAGAAGCCATACACGCGCAGGCGATGTCCGCAAAAGCCGCGGAAGCGCCGGTTGAAAACAATTTTTTTGAGCCCAGACCCGCGTCCTCGGCTTCTCTCATGGAAACCCTGAAAAAAGCCTACGAAACCCCGAAAATCAACGTAAATGAATCAGACGCGCGCAGCGTGTCACAGGATATAAAGGAAATGGGAAAAGATATAAAAACAGCCAAAGCTCCGGAGCCGAAGCCGGAACCTGTGAAAAATGAATTGGCCAGGGCCGCGGAGGGCAGGGATGAAATCGTTGACGACATAGGCGAGGCTGACCACACCCCAAAGAACATGGGCGAAGAAATAATAGTGAATGATGAAACCCTCGACTCCCTTATAACCATGTCGTACATATACATACACCAGGGCGTCATAAAAGAAGCCATGAGGATATACAATAAACTCTCCGAAAAATATCCGGAGAACAGGGAAGTCAAGGGCCTGCTGGAGGAAATAACGAAAAAGCAGGGGGGTTAATCAAAGAAAATTACCAATTACCAATTACTAATGGCTAATTAAACATAAAACAATGAAAGACGGTTTATGTAGGCGCAACCTTCAGGTTGCGGCATTTGTTCTGACGCTGTTATTTTTATTTCAGGCATCAGATAAACCGGCTTGCATCATTTCAAACAACACCCGCAACCTGAAGGTTGCGCCTACATGTGCCGATACGCGAAGTCAAACGCGGGGTAAAAAATGGACAACTTTAAAATCAACAGCAAATACCAGCCCGCCGGCGACCAGCCGGAGGCCATAGAGAAGCTCGCAAATTCCGTTCTTAAAGGGGAGAAAAACCAGACGCTCCTAGGTGTGACCGGGTCGGGCAAGACATTTACCATGGCCAAGGTCATAGAAAAAGTGAACAGGCCCTCAATAATAATATCCCATAATAAAACGCTTGCTGCCCAGCTGTACATGGAGTTCAAGGAATTTTTCCCCGAGAACGCGGTTGAGTATTTTGTTTCCTACTATGATTATTACCAGCCTGAGGCGTACATACCGCACAGGGACCTGTTCATAGAAAAAGATTCCGCGATCAACGCGGAACTCGAGCGCTTAAGGTTATCGGCGACGCACAAACTCATGACAAGACGCGACGTGGTTATCGTTTCGAGCGTGTCGTGCATATACGGGCTGGGTTCCCCGGAAACATACAAGAGCATGAGGCTTTACCTGGAAACAGGCGATAAAATATCCATAAATTCCCTCGCGGAACAGCTGGTGCTGCTGCAGTACAAAAGGAATGAATTCGAGTTCAGCCAGGGGATATTCAGGATTAAAGGCGACATAGTGGAGATATACCCCGCATACGACACAACGGCTATAAGGATAGAACTGTTCGGGGACACGGTGGAGGCAATAACAGAGATAGACCCGGTAAGCAAAAATTCCATTGCAAAAGTGAAAAGCACGGCCATATTCGCGGCTACGCAGTATGTAATGCCCGAGAACACGATACAAAGAGTTGTAAAAGACATACAAAAGGAACTTGATGTGAGGTTGAAGGAACTTGAAGGCAGGCCGGTCGAGTATGAAAGGTTAAAGGCCCGCACGGGTTATGATATAGAAATGCTGCAGGAAATGGGATACTGCAAGGGAATAGAAAACTATTCCAGGATAATAGAAGGAAGGGCGCCGGGGACTGCCCCTTTTACCCTGCTTGATTATTTTCCCGAAGATTACCTAATGTTCATAGACGAGTCGCATGTTACCATACCTCAGATACACGGCATGCAGGCAGGCGATTTTTCCAGGAAGAAAAACCTCATAGACTACGGCTTCAGGCTGCCTGCGGCCTATGATAACAGGCCGCTTAAGTTTGACGAGTTTGAGAAAAAGGTGAACCAGGCGGTTTACGTATCCGCGACGCCGAACGTGTATGAAACGGACTTAAGCGGCAAGGATAATATAGCCGAGCAGATAGTGAGGCCGACAGGCCTGGTGGACCCTGTAATAATAGTCAGGCCGACAAAAAACCAGGTGGATGATATAATGACGGAAATAAAAATCCGCGCGGAAAAAAATGAGCGCGTGCTGGTGACTACGCTTACTAAAAAAATGGCGGAAAGCCTGGCGTCGTTCCTTAAGGACAAAAATGTAAAATGCAGGTACCTGCATTCCGACATAGATACCCTTGAAAGGATCCAGATAATCCGCGAGCTACGCGAGGGAAAATTTACGGCTCTCATAGGCATAAACCTGCTGAGAGAAGGACTGGATATTCCCGAAGTGTCGTTAGTCGCCATACTTGACGCGGACAAAGAAGGTTTTTTACGCTCCGCCACCGCCCTTATCCAGACAGTTGGCCGCGCCGCCAGGAACGTGGAAGGAAAGGTAATAATGTACGCTGATAAAATAACAGACTCCATGAAAAAGGCAATAGGCGAGACGGACCGCAGGAGGGCAAAACAGACGGCGTACAATAAGAAAAACAACATAACGCCCGTGTCTATAAAAAAGGAAATAAAGAACATAATGCACAGCGTGTATGAGATGGATTATTTCACGGTTCCTCTGGTGGAAGAAGACGCGGAATTCACATACAAGAACACGGAAGACCTGATAAGGCAGATGGAAGGCGAGATGGTAAAGCACGCCAAAGCGCTGAACTTTGAGGAAGCTGCGAAGCTAAGGGATAAGATAGAGGACATAAAAACCGTCGGGGCAAGGAAGATGAAGAAAAAAAAGTATAAGTTTTAGTGGATTTCAAAGAAAAGGATGGCTTCAGGGGCAAGAAAGGCTATTTTTAGGTTGTGGATATGGCAGAGATAGAGAAAAACGGATGGTCGCTTAACGTGACCAGGTATGTGTTCAGGGAGGAAAAGAAGATTGAAGGGTATCTGAAGGAAATAAAATAGGAGGGGGCAATGTATAAACCCAAATTCAAGTATACACATGAGATAGTCGACAAATTGGTGAAAATATCAGCGGCAAGGGAAGTTGTGCTGAATTCGCCGCTGGTGCCAAAGTGGGAAATATCCCTAAGAAGGGATGCGATAATCCGGAGCGCCCATGCTTCGACAAGCATAGAGGGAAATAACCTGTCCTTAGAACAGGTCAGCGAACTTGCCAAAGGACGCGATATAATGGCAAAAAGAAAGGATAAGACAGAAGTCCTGAATTACCTGAAAGCCCTTGAAAAAATAAACACCCTGACCGACGGCAAGATCATAACGGAAGACAACATACTGAAAATACAGGAAATGTTGACAACAGGAACCCTGGAGGACCCGAAAGACTGCGGAGCCTTCAGATGGACAAACGGAAAATACGTGGTGGTAGGTAACAGGCAAACAGGCGAAGTAACTTTCAGGCCGCCGCAAAACGACATAGCTCCCAAAATGATGGGTGAGTATGTGGAATGGCTGAACTCAAAACAATCCGCAAAACTCGACCCGGTCATAGCCGCAGGCGCAGCACATTATGAATTCGTCCGCATACACCCCTTCATGGACGGAAACGGAAGGACATCTAGGGTCATAGCCGCGCTGATACTGTACCAGAGGGGATTTGACACAAAGCAGTTTTTTTGTCTGGACGACTACTACGACTCCGACAGAAACGAATACTACAAAGCCCTGCGCACGGTAAACCCGAAGAAGCTGGACCTGACAAAGTGGCTGGAGTACTTCGTGGACGGCGTGGCGGTGAGCATAACGGCTATAAGGGAAAAGGTGGCAAAACTGAGCAGCGAGAGGCTAAGGGCAAAGAAAAAGGGCCAGATAGCGTTGACGGAGAGGCAGATGAGGATAGTGGAATTTATAAACCAGAACGGGAAGATAAATACCGGGGATATTACAGGCATGTTTAAGATTACCAGACAGGCGGCTTTAAAGGAAATTGGGAAGCTTTCTGAGACAGGGATAATAAAAATGAAGGGTAAAGCCAGGGCAAGCTACTATGTGATGATTTAAGAGGTTGTCGATTTGGTTGTCTATTTGGTTGTCGATACTTTTATCTGTTAGTTGACCTGCTGAAAGAGGGCAATGAATATATTAAAGAGCATATGAACTGGCGGGCAGATCTGTCCGGTCAGCGCAGGATTGAAATATTCAATCCGGGCGGGAGTTTTTAGGGGCCGAATATTATTCGGCACACAACGATGGTTTTTAGGGGTTTTTCGACTCAAAGCTGTCGCTGCTGCCTGATGAGATGATACGGTACATAGTCCACCATGAGGTTTTGCACAGGAAGATCAGGAACCACAAAAAGGAATTTTACAGGCATGTCCAGGCGGAGTTTAAGGACTACAAACGTATTGAAAAACTGCTGCTTGAATACTGGTTTGCGGTTAAAAAAGCCGCATAAGACTTTGGCTTAAAAGGCCCGCGTTGCGTGTGGTTTTGTATCAGGTCTATCACATTTTTCGGGCGCAAGTAAAGGATTGAAAATACGGGGAAAGAATTGTATAATCGAAAAATGTTTTAAATAAACCGGGATCATAAGGTCCGTGGAGGGTAATTTTGGCGGGAAAACGCGTTATTGCGGGAAAAGATCCACATTCATTTGTGTTTATGCTTTTTGCTTTAATAAGCGGGATCATCGGGCAATATTATATATATATCAAACATGATCCTGTCACAGGGCTGTTTTTTCTTATTTTCGGCGTTATAGTCCTCATATATGCGGACAGGAAAAATACGGGGGAGATAAAGCCTGAAAAGCTTAACCTTAAACTGGAAATAATCCTGTTTTCCGCGATCCTTTTGCTGGCAATATTTTTCAGGCTCTACAGGATAAACGAAATACCGGCCGGGCTCCATGACGATGAAGCCTTAAACGGGCTTGACGCGCTGGGCATAATAGAGGGCAAGCTGCCGTTATATACGCATAACACCTCCATGTTCATATATTTTATAGCGGTTGTGTTCAAAGTTTTGGGTATAGGCGGGACGCAGATAAGGATGACTTCCGCAATATTCGGGATACTTACAGTGCCGGCTTTATATTTTTTCATAAGGAGTGTTTTCGGGGCCAGGATGGCCCTTGCCGGAGCTTTCCTGCTGGCGGTCATGAGATGGCACGTAAATTTCAGCAGGATAGGGTACCACTCCGTATTTGCCGTGTTTGTTTTCGTCCTTGTTTTCTATTTTGCTTACAGGGTTTATAAGGAGGGGAAATGGTTTGATTTTATAGCTCTCGGCCTTACCACGGGCCTTTCCCAGTACACCTATCAGGCAGCCAGGCTCATACCTGTGTGGCTTTTCCTGTTTTGCGTGTACATTTTCTTTAAGGACAGGGTTTTCTTTAAGAATAAAATAAAAAAGATTGCTGTTGCGGCCATAGTGGCTGCCGTGGTTTTCCTGCCTATGGGCATATTTATGCTCACCAATCAGGCCGAGTTCACAGGCAGGCAGAATAAGGTGAGTATTTTTGACAGGACCACATTTGACACGTGGTTCCACGGAAAAACCCTGACGCAGGCAATTGCAAAAAACGTGGCGGATACCATGATGATGTTCAACTACAGGGGCGACTGGGACGCCAGGCATAATATCCCGTGGCAGCCCGAGCTTGATTTTTTTACAGGCGTTTTCGCGTTCCTGGGTTTTGGATGGGCCATAAGCAGGATTTTTAACCCCATGCTGTTTTTCCTCGTCTCAATGTTCTTTATATTCCTTTTGCCCGGTTTTTTTACAGCTGAAGCCCCGCAGAGTTTAAGGGTCATCATGGTTATACCCGCCGTCATACTTTTTGCCGTGATCTTCATGCAGAGGTTTTTCATGTCAATTAAAGACGCATGGAATTCAAGGATAATCAGGGGTGTTTTTGCGGCGTTATTCGGGGCGTCTTTTATCTTTATAACGGCAAATAATTTCAACCTTTATTTCGAAAAGCAGGCAAAGAACCCCTCCTGCTGGCTGGATTTTACAACGGACGCCTGTAATGTGGCGGAGTATTACAAGGCGCTTGGAAATAACTGGAGGGCCATATCCTCCTTTCAGGCGTATTCACTGAACACTTTCAATTTTATATACGCCAAAGAAATAGGCAATTATTATGACTGGTTCAATATGCAGGATTCAATACCCATAAAGCCCGACGGCAGGCTTAATTATGTTTATTTATTCAACCCGGAGTACAGGCCGCTCGTCGATGCCGTGCTTAAAGTGCTTTATCCGGGCGGAAAATTCGTGCCGTTTTACAATAAATACAATTCGCAAAGCATGTATTGTTTTGCCTATGAGGTGCCGTACAGCGAGATAGAAAAATTGGCCGCAAAAAAGCATGTAAACGGACTTATAATGCGCCGTTTCAAAACACAGGATTGGACGGGAAAACCCGACTGGACCAGGACAGTGCCTGTGGGGCTTTTGGAAGTTTCATTCGGCGCATTTTCATGCGACTGGAACGGAAGGATCAAAATAGACAGGGACGGCATGTATGCCTTTACCACAGACTCATACGGTCACTCGGAGATAAATATAGACAATAAAAAAGTATTTGTAAACAACGGTACTGCCAAAGGCGCCAAACCGCCGGACGCGGTGGTCCATCTTGGCAAAGGGTTTCATACCCTGAATATCCTCTACACCCAGGACAGGATGTTCGGTAAAATGGAACTGCACTGGACCCCACCCAAAGGGGTGAATGCGCTTGTGCCGTGCAATGTGCTGTATCCATGACCGTAAACGGCTTAAAAGCGGGGGAATTGGTTTGAAAAAAATTGCCGTAATTAAATTTTACCGGCAAACAGGAGAAAAATGAAAAACAGGAAGAATGGAAAAACCCTGAATGCCGGTTATCCTTTAATTGAGGGCAGAAAATCCGGCGTTCTTGCGGCTATATGTATTTCTGCCGTCGTAAGTTATGCGGCTTATATTGTATTTTTTCATTACTCGGCTTTTATATGGTCCCTTAATTTCAGGCTTTATCCCATAGATACATATTACGTGGAGTGGTCAAAGTCGTTTCTGAACGAGCATGACGGTATAGAGTTGTATGTGCTTTATATCATGACGTTTATCGATGTTTTATTTTCTTTTATACTGATAAAAATATTGGACCGGATCAGGGATATAAGAAATTACTATTTTATTTTCCTGATATTTTTGGTCGAATCAATAGTATATTTTAGGACAATAGGATTCAATCCGCCAAGGAACACGATCGCTGGTTTTTCGCATTATGACCCCGTGTTTTTCCTTATGATCGTTTTAATCCCCCTGGTACTGTGTTTTTTGTCCGGAATAAATGAGCGTTTAAAGAATATCACTGATATTTTGGTAACATTATTGCTGATCCCCGTATGTTTTGTGCCGGTTATGCGTTATATTATCTTTGACTATGGTTATATCCTGGAGCCGGCAGTAAAAATAATAAAGGGGATACCCCTTAAAGAGATTTATTTTCAATATGATGCGTTGATTTCCATTATCGCCGCCGCCCTTATGAAGACGGGAATAAATTTTAACTATTTTCAGGTAATAGGCATGAGCTCCCTGTACCTGTTCTATTTGGGGACATATTTCTTTGGCCGTCATATTTTTTATGATAAGAAGATGCCGGTTTTTCTGGTTTTTTCCATGGTGCTGTTGTGCTTTTATGATGTTCAAAATCTTGCGCAAATGACCCCTTTAAGGCTTGACCTGTGGTTTGGGGCCTTTATACTGGCGTATTTTTACGGGATTTCCTCCATGTTCCTCGCTTTTTACCTGGGTTTTTTGCTTATATTTTCGAAAAGCTTCGGCATGATATATTTGCTTGCTTATCTGGAAACTGTTTTTATCCTTTTTGCTGCTGGACTGATCGAAAAAGCATCAGAAAAAGGCTGGAGCGCCGGATTATTTTTAACCGGGATCAGGGACTGCCTGAAATTATATTATAAAAATGCGGTGATAATAGCCGCGGCTTATTGCGTGAATGTCGTTATTTTTGGGAAAGCAGGGCTGGAATCTGCCGGCGCATTTGTTACGGTCGGGATAGGCTTTCTTCCCATTTTAAGATCCTCATTTTTTTGGTATATCCCGGTAATATTATCATTGCTTACATACGCGCTGTTCGAAATAAAAAAGAGCGTCACCGGGAAATATTTCAATGCAATTGTTTTCCTGATCATATTGACTGTTGGAAATTCCCTGTATTTTTTCGGCAGGAGCTATGAAAACAATCTGCTGAATATCGCGCGGATATATCTGTGGGTTCTGTTTGTCCTGCTCGATGTGGTATTAATATACTTAAGAGAACGGCATAAGCCCGGAAAACAAACAAAATATATTGATCTGGCTGCATGGGTTGTTCCGGCTTTATTTATATCCCTCGTCGCTGTTTATTATTCCGGCGAAATAAAACACAAAGTTGTACTGCAGCTCGCGACATTAAAAAACCACAAAGTGATGTATTCCTATGATAAAGATTCGGTCGATATCGCCGCTGTAAAGGAGCTGACCGGCAATTCGGAAAAAGTTTATTTTTTAACGCATCAAAATGATTTTCTATATTATTATTACGGACGATATGATCCTTTGGGATACTTTTCGCCGTTTACTGCCTGGTTATATAAAAAGGATCTGGCCGTATTTTTGAACGGCCTTCTTAGTAAGGGATATTATCTGGTTGCCGATGATGAAAAATCACTGGGAAACTTGTTTGATTCACTGATATTTGATACGCGAAAAGAAAAAAATTCCATGATCTGCATTTACAGGAAAAGGCATTGATTATTAAATTATAATGTTATATCATATTTTAATAAGGCGCAATATGAAAAAACAAACAGGAGGAAATTTATGGGAAAAAGACAGGCAAAAAGCGGCGGAAAGGCTGTTAAAAATGCGGTAAAAACTGAAATAAAAACAGCTGAGAAGAAGTACGATATAAGCATGATAGCGCTTACAACAGTGGTTGTGATAATAGGGTTTGTAATGCTGGCGCCGGTCATCAAATTTACACCAACAGTAAAGCTTATTAAAACCGACAAAATAGCCGAATGGGGGCCTGAAACAGGCAAAAACGCCATGACAGGGCCGACGGGAGCAGCTGTTTCTCCGGATAACGCCTTCCTATATATAGCGTCACTCAGCACAGATACGATATACAAATACAAACTGCCTGTAAAGCCGGGCGAAAATTGGAAACAGGCGCATGCCTGGGGCGGGAAAGGCGGGACTCCGGGAAAATTCGACGAGCCTTCCGGCATATCAGTGGACAAAAACGGCAATATATATATAGCAGACGCGGTGAACAGCAGGATACAGGTATTTGACGAAAACGCAAAATTTAAGTTCTTGATTGATTATCCAAAATACGGATTCTATAGGACGAGGAACGTATTTGCCGGCAGGAAAGGCATGATATACATTGCAGACACGGGTATGAACAGGATATGGAAGTTCGATCAGGCGGGCAACAAAATCGGGGAACCTGCCGGTTTCTGGGGAAAAGGGCGGGGGCAGTTTTATCAGGCATACGGCATTGCTGAAGATTCAACAGGAAGGATATATGTATCCGACGGCCTGCTTAAAAAAATCGAGGTTTTTTCGCAGGATCTTATATCACAGGCGCATTTCAATGTAAATGCATCGCAGAGCGGCTTGCTTGCTGTTGACTCCCAGGACAGACTGTATGTGGTATCGTCCGATACCCAGGAGATACTTGTCTACAATACAAAAAACAATAATAAATATATCGGCACGATCAGGAACGATGCCAATAATAATCCGCTCTTTACACACCCGGCAGGCATTGCAATAGACGGGCTTGACAATATTTACATAACTGAACCGACAAAAAATAAAGTGTTGAAAATAAGGCCTGTTTTTTAAATTTAATAATATACGCGTAAAATTTACCGCAGCTTGCTGCGTTAGAACTAGGGCCGCAACATAAAGGTTGCGCCTACACGGGCAAGCAAGATATAAGCGGTTGGTATTTGATTATGTAGGCGCAACCTTCAGGTTGCGGCTCTTGTATGTAATGCAGGGTTTAATACCCTGCGGGGTAGTTTATTGAAAAAGCGGGTAAGATGGACCGATGGAGGGTAGGAAAATAAATAAGATAAAGAATAACAGCGCGCCGGACAAGAATAAATCCGGTGGAATATTGGCGTCGGTTTTTATATCAGCTTTTGTCAGTTGTATTTTTTACCTGCTGTTTTTCAGGTTTTCCGGTTTCATATGGTCCTTCAACGTCCATTATGAACCCTTTGACACTTATTATGTGGAATGGGCCAGAGGATGGCTGGAACCGCGCAACGGGCTTCAGGTATATTTCCTGTACGGCATTATGTTGATAAATGCGGCCCTGTCTTTTGCGCTGATATATATATATAACGTGATAAAACACACAAAACTGCGCAATATATTGTTATTTGTTTTTTTTGCCGCGGCATGCCTTTACTTTGCCGCGGTCGGTTTTTCTCCGCCTGAAAGGCAAATGACGGACATAAAGAATTTCACATTTTATCATTTTTTGTTATATCTCATAGTTTTTGCCGTACCTGTGGGCCTGAATTCCATAGCGCTTAAGAGCCGGCTTGCCGAAAGCATTATGGATATAACGGTGATCCTGGCTCTTGTCCCGGTATGTTTTGTCGCTACAGGCCCGTTTTCTCTCGGTGACTATGAATATATCCTGAATCCCGCCCTGAAAATACTGAAAGGGTTCAAGCTTTCCGGGATATACTTTCTGTATGATTTTCTGTTGTCGCTTATCGCGGCATTATGGATGAAACTGGGGATGAATTATTTTGACCTGCAGAAACTCGGGCAGTTCTCGGTATATCTGCTCTTTGCCGGTTCTTATATTTTCTCAAAACGTTTCTTTCACGACAAAAAATTGCCGGCATTTTTGCTTTTGTCCATGGTAATACTGAGATTTTACGCTTTCTGGGTCGACCCGCAGGCGCTTTTTCAGGCAACCCCTCTCAGGCTTGACCTGTGGTTCATAGCCATGCTTTTGGCCTACTACCGCGGTATATTTTCATTTTTCCTCGCTGTATATCTTGCCTTTCTGGTTTTCTTCGCGAAAACTTTCGGCATCATATACCTGCTTTCATACGCGGAAGTTATCTGCGTCCTTATTGCGATAGATGTTACGGATAATTCCCTGAAAAGCGGGTTTAATCCCGAAACGCTTAAAAATGCGTTCTTTAAGTATTTGAAACTCAATTGGAAAAATTTTTCCATAATAATCGCGTCCTATTTGCTTGGTTCATTTGTATTCGGCAAAGCCGGACTGGAGGGAGCCGGGATATACAGGAAAGCGGGATTTGGTTTTCTTCCCATTGACAGGCATTCTTTTTACTGGTTTATGCCGGTTATTTTTGGAAGCCTGGTGTATCTGCTTTACTCGATGCGGAAGATTATACCGGAAAAATATTTTAATACGGCGTTCTTCCTGGTTTTTCTGGCAATAGGCAGCTCTATTTATTATTTTGGCAGGAGCCAGGATTACAATATGATTGCCATATCAGCGGTTTTGCTCTGGGTGTTTTTTGTCCTGCTTGACGTTGTTTTCCTTAAGCTTGAGGATAAACGCGCAACGCCCCGGTACAGGCTGGCATTGAAGGTAATAACCTGGGCCGTTCCGATAATTTTTCTCGGCCTGGCAGCGGCATCTTATTCGGGCAGGATATTAAAAAAAGTCGGATTGCAGATTAGCGCCATAAAAAGACATGAGTATACAATAAGCGGGAAACAGGAAGTGGATCTGTCCGCCGTAAACTGGCTTACCAATAATTCAAAAAATGTGTATTTTCTATGCAATACCAGGGGTTTTTTATACTATTTTTACGGAAATTACGATCCAATCGGTTATTATCAGCCTTTCAATGCCTGGCTGTATAAAAAAGATATGACGGTTTTCCTCGACAGCCTGCTGAATAAAGGCTATTATATAATAGTGGATGAAAAGAAAGCCATAGGCAGCCTGCTTGACGTTTTTTCCAATGATGAACACGCTGAAAAAAACAATATTCTTTGTGTTTACAGAAAATCGGCTGTCAACGGCTCTGCGCAAAAATAAAGAGCGGTTTGATTAATTTCCATAAAAATAAACCAACAGGAGGAATATATGGCGAAAATCATGAAAAAGAACGGGATGAAAACCAAAAAGGCAAAGACGGCCGGACCAAAAGGCAAAAGGGCGGACATATTAATGATAATGTTTGCCGCGGTTGTCGTAATAATAGGCAGTGTGAAGGTGTTGTCGGATATTAAACCGGCGCCGGATGTAAAACAGATAAACGCAGAAAAAATCGGGGAATGGGGTTTTTCCGGCGATAAAGTGAAGAAAGCGGGCAGCCTGTGCGGCATAGCGCTTTCACCCGACAATTCATATATATATGTGGCGTCGCTTGACGCAAATATGATACATAAAATGAAACTGCCGGAAGCTGCGGACAGGGAATGGACCCCCGTGCTTTCCTGGGGAAAGACAGGAGACCAACCCGGTCAGTTTAATGAAGTGTCAGGACTGGCAATTGATACGGACGGGAACGTATACGCCGCCGACGCTGCCAACAGCAGGGTGCAGAAATTCGACGCCGACGGAAAGTATAAATCGGAAATTAATAGATCATTTTACAGGCCGAGGACAGTTATAGCGGCAAAGGCAGGGATGGTTTATGTGGCCGACACGGGCTTAAGCAAACTGCACAGGCTGGACGCGCAGGGCAATGCCACGGCCAACCCGGCCGGGGGCCGGGGAAAATCAGCGGGAGAGTTCCTTGAGGTTTTCGGGCTTGCTATTGATTCAAAAGGAAGGCTGTTTGCCGCGGATTCAGGCAACGCTAGGATACAGGTTTTTTCATCCGACCTGTTGCCCCTGGCTCAGTTTAAGGTTAAAGCCTGGAAAACAAATAATGGCGGCTGGCCCATGATAGCAATAGATTCGCGCGACAGGCTGTACGCCGTGTCCCAGAAAACAAATGAAATAGCCGTATATGATATAAACGATAAATCTTTTAAATACATGGGAACCATAAAGAAAAGCGTTAATAACGAGCCTTTATTTGTAAATCCTCTGGGTATAGCCGTGGATAAAGAGGACAACCTTTATATAACCGAGATGTTTAAAAATATGGTCGTAAAGATAAAGCCGCTGTTTTAGCGCCCAGGTTCAACCTTTAAAGCCGGGCAATGGTTTTCCACGGGATTAATTTATACCCGCTTTCCGTATCTGTTGATTTGTCTGCAGGCGCAGGCGCGTTTGTTTTCCCTTTCAAGACAATATCACTGAAAACTTTATAATAATTTTCATCTTTAAGGCTGTAAAGATAATAGACCATGGTGCCGGACCATGCATCCCTGATGGTATGCCTGTCCAGGGAATATTTTTTCAGGGTTTCTTTTGCTGTGAGGTCGCTTCCGTTTATGGCTATTGTTTTCCCAATGTATTTTCCTGAAACAAGGTTTTTTTCAAGATCAGCATAAGTGACAAGCTCCGTGCCCGCGCAAAGCCTGTTTATTTCATAAGGAAGCCTGAAACTCGCGGCCTGTTTTGAGGCCGTGTCCACTACGATAAAATTGCCGCCCTTTGCATAGTGCTGTATGAACTCGATAAAATAAGCCTGCCTTAGATACCAGTACTGGAACGGATTAGCCGCATAAAACCTGTAAAGAGCGGTAATGGCGCATAGCGCGGCCAACAGGGATATGAACACAGTTTTGAGCACGGCGCTGTTTTTTCCAGCGGAAACTATACCCGAAGCCCTTGACCAGCCTACACCCGCCATTATTGAAAAGATTATGGATAAAAAGAATATCCTGGTAATGGGGGGATTTGCGTACTGTGATATGGTGCCTATAACGAATATAAACAGCAGGAAAAAAGAAAGGATAAGCCTTGCCCTCCAGTCCGATTTCAGCGAAGAAAACATCCATACAATGGATATTACTATGCCTGCGCAGGAAACATAATCCATCAGGCTTATGACCGTTATATGGCTTTCATGCGGCAGGAACATGAACGTGAACAGCGAGTGCGTGAAATTCATCGACAGCGCGATAATTTTCGGCATCCCGGCCGGGAAGGAGCCTATTTTGGCGCTTGTCTGGTTCATCATATCGCTTACAGCCCCGGGTTCCATGAAAATAAAAAGGATACAGGAAATAAAAAGCATAATGCCGAAGGAAAGTTTGGAAAAAGACAGGTTCTTCCTGTATGGCGATATCACGTAATAGAGGGCGACGGCTGCGCACGCGAGCCTGGCACTGTAAAAAGTATTCCAGCCCAGGGCCGCTGAAAAAGCGCAGAGGCAGACAAAAACAAGCGAGTTTTTTCTCAAGGCAAGTTCGCAGAAAAGCAGTGAGAGCGTGAAAGGCAGAAGCGACTGCACATTATTATATCCCAGGTGCCCGAACGCCATCACTCCCTGGGAGAAAACAAAACTTATTGATGTGAAAACAGCGGCCCGCCTGCCGAATACCAGCAAAGTCCACAAATAAAGAGGGACAAAAGCAAGGGCGGGAATTACCGCAGAGCTGAGTTTCCATGCAAATGAATTGTACCCCCCGAATTTCATGAAAAGAGACTGCCAGAGCGATGAAAGCACGGGATGATACTGGAAAACACCTTTTCCGGAAAACGGGTTCGGTATGGAGTTTAAATTCCTTATTATATTGCTATAGTCCCAAAAAGACAGCTCGTCGTCGCCGATATAGGAATATTTCCATGAATCAAGGTCAAAGGCGTATATAATAATGAATACGGCGCAGAAAAGAAAGATAACAGGCAGCTCGTATTTCATCAGGAGATCTTTTACGGATATGCCGCTGTGGGTGAGCCTGTCCTTCTCATGTGCATAGTAAAGTACCATGCAGAAAAAGACCGCGGATAGGACAAGCTGGAAAAAATGCATTTTGTTTGTCAGGTGAAGCTTGAGGATTATCATATATACAAGTATCGAAAGTATGAAAAATATGAAAGGCGGCCGTTCCTTTAAGCGCCCGGTTCCGGGTTTGATGAACGACCCGCTATAATCATCGTAACTGCCTCCGCAAAAGTAAAGTAAAAAAAAGGCGCTTATGGACGCCAGGAGGATATTGATGAAAAAATACGCGGGGAATAATATCTCGTAGCCGTTTTGCGCGTATATAACTTCAAGTGGAAGGTGCAGGGCGCCGTATATGTATGTAAGGGCTTTATAAAGGAAAGGCTGGCGCGCAGCCGCGAGGGAGAAAACAACGGACAGCATTAGGAAGGCCAGCCGGTAAAAACCAATGAAATATTCCTGTTTGAACGGCGCGCCGGGGGAGTTTTTTTTGTCTGTAATGCCTGCAGTCCTGCCGCTGTGAATTTTTACGGTATGGCGTTTTTTTATCATGGTTTTTAATATCCCTTATATTAATAAAATTAGCCGGCATCACCGGCTGAATTTATTATATCATAAAAGACAAAAAAAAATTAAATTACGACGGTATTTTTTGACTATTGTATTTTGCCTGATTAAATGATAGATTGCCTTTAAATAAAAAACATGCATAAAAGGAGAACTAATGAAAAAATTAACATTTTTGCTGTGCCTGCCTGCGGTATTTTTCCTGTTTTTTTCATGTTCCGAGCTGGACCGCGCCGGAATTTCCGGGAACCAGATCGGCAATACCAGGAAATTCTATGAAAACAACAGGGAAATAGCGCAATGGGTCTATGAAGACGGCGGAAAAATCACCAAGACAGGCCGGCCCGTGGAAGGCAGGGTGAAATTCATGCGCACAAGGCCCGGCGAAGATGTGTATTTTGACGTTATAATATACAAGGATAATGCCCCTGTCGACGGCACATATTCCTCCTATTATAAGGCGGGGCAGTTACACGGCAAATTCGAGCTTAAAAACGACCGGATGAACGGGAAAATGGAGGAGTACTTTAACAGCGGCAGGGTCATGGCCGCGTACAATATGGTAAATGACGATTTTGACGGGCCTTTTGTAAAATATTATGAGAAAGGCGCCAAAAGAACGGAAGGGAACTATAAGAACAACCTGCTTGAAGGCAAATCCGCTGATTATTCCGAAAAAGGAAAGACAATAAGCACGGCTGAATATAAGGGCGGGAAATTCGAAGGCGTATTTACATGGTATCACGACAACGGGAAAATAAAGCAGGAAACGGGGTATAAAAGCGGCATACAGGACGGCATCCTGAAAGTATATAATGACGGCGGCGTGCTTTCAGCGCAGGGCACAAACGTCAAAGGAAAGCTTAATGGAAAATATTTCTGGTACAATGAAAAAGGGAAACTGATGTCAGAGGCTGTTTTTAAGGATGGACAAAGGAACGGATATTTAAAAAGTTTCGACGAAGCCGGAAAAGTGATCATGACGGGAAATCTTAAGAACGATAAGAGGGAAGGCCTTTTCACCGTTTATAAACCGGACGGCGGGAAGATCTCGGAAGAAATGTTCCGGGAAGACAAGTCCGTAAGTAAAAAAGTTTTTTAACCGGAAGTGACAGCACAAAATAAGTCCCTGCATGAAATGAAAAAGCCGGCCGAAAGGCCGGCTTTTTCATTTGTGGCTGTTAGCTTTGAGGAGCTTGACTTCGCATAAGCGCCCGTAAGATTTTGAAAAGCACAAAATCAATGGGCGCTAAAGCGACGAAAAGCTTACAGCCACAAATACCCGATCAAGTCCCGTAAGCTACTGCGTCGGGACAAGCGGTATTTCGTGGCGCATTGAATCCATACAAAATCCGGCAATACACTAATGTGTGAGTTCCGGACAAAATTTAAAAACCGGAAAAACAGCAACACGCTTAAAATAACACCAAAATCATTCCAAAAAATCCGTTGGTGGAGATAAGTCGGAATAATTGGGAATGCCGTCATACCTAAATTTGAGCGTTTTATGTATGCTTGTTCCACAAAGAAAGATATGTGCAATTAGTCATATATTTTTCAATGGGGAAATAAATTTGATAAAAGGCGGTTATAAAGATGACAAGTAAAATAGCTTATGAATAAAGAAAATGCGGGAAGCAAGCGGATGGTCAATAATCACAACATAAATCTCACCTATCTTATATTGCCAATAACGATTTTTGTTATTGCATTATTTTTCCCAACGAGAGTTCTCGCGGCCAACGTGATAACATTGGAAAATATAATCGCACCGGCTGCAGTAACTTACGCTTATGAATTTAGCGTGACGGTGACGGTAAGAAATACCGGCAGCGGACCGTTAAGCAATGTGTTGCCCGCACTTAATTATGATTCTAATGTTATTTTAAACACAAGCCCAATAGCGCAGGACATTGCTCTGGGAGCAACAGCTGATTTCCTTTATATATTTACGTCAGCAAGCACGGCTACAACAGAGCATTTCACAGCAACAACCGGTTCAAATGGCTCAGGCGCAACATGGAACGGCACGCCGGCAGGGGACACTATAATAGAAAGTGCAATCCCGACAGCAGTGCCGACAACGGTTGACACAGCGGTTCCAACAGCGGTTGACACAGCAGTACCGACAGCAGTTGACACAGCAGTGCCGACGGCAGTAAATACAGCAGTACCAACAGCGGTTGACACAGCGGTTCCGACAGCAGTAAATACAGCAGTCCCAACAGCAGTTGACACAGCAGTTCCGACAGCAGTAAACACAGCGGTACCGACAGCGGTTGACACAGCAGTGCCGA